>NZ_CP107856.1:0-409907 GCF_036346895.1 Streptomyces sp. NBC_00503
CTGAGCGCTGCGCGCTCAGGACTGAACGGCCTCGCTGCGCTCGGCCAGCGCCTTCGGCGCCTGGCTCTCCGCTTCGCTCCGAGCCATGGCCGGCCTCCGGCCGGATGTCCTGCGCTTCGCTCCGGACTGGCTCTGGTTCCGCTGCGCTCCACCAGAGCCGGGGCCTGCGGAGCAGGCCCCGGGGCTCCCGCGCTACGCGCGGGAGATGACCCCGTTTCACGGGGTCCGGGCCTTCGGCCCGTTGGGTGGGTCCGCTCCGCTCCCCCACCTCTTAGTCCTTCCGGCTCCGCCTCCAGGACCAGGCCTGCTTCGCAGTCCTGGCTAGCAGCAGTTGCTATCCCCGCCTAGGGGCCCGGACCACCTTGCCGTTCTTCACGAAGAGCCTCACGCGTTGCTCGTTGAAGTCCATCGTGACCATGCTGCCGTCGGGCACCGCATGGACCGCGATCTCCGGGAACTCAGCCCGGATCTGCTCGCGGGCCTCCTCCGCCGGCTTCCCCGTCAGCTCCGGCCACTCACTTTTCGCCACCACAAGCTCCTCCACGGGGATCACAGGCCGCTGTCGATACCGGTCACGGCCGGCGGGCCGAGCGGGGCATCGGACTCTGAGAGGCCCGCCTCTTTCAAGGCTGCCGTAACGATCCGCATGGCATCGAGCTCCGCCTCATACTTGTCCGGGGCCTCAACCTCAAGCCGGATGGAGAAGGTGCCGTCCTCGTTCAGCGTGAGGAGGCTCAGTCCCTCATTTTCACTGACCTCCGTGTGCCGCGGGGCCAACTTCCGCTCGACGGCAAGAGGCACGGAAGCGGGAACATCCGACACGAACGTACCCGGGACCGTAATGACAAAGCTGGTCACGGCAACTCCTCACATAGAACGAGACCTCCAGTGTCATCCTGCTGCCCCCAATCCTTCATAAGGAACTCGTACCAGGCCATCCCGGACGCTAGTACCAGGCCGCCCCACGTGGCCGACACCAAAACGACCAGCCAAGAGCCGCCCCAGTCTGACTCAAAATGGCAGGCGGATACAGACTTGAACTAACGGCTCATAGCGAGGAAACCTCGCCAGACAACGGTCGAGAACCAGAAGAACTGAGCAGTGCGCAGCTTCACTGACCTCGAGCCCCAGGTGCTCTGTCGAGCTCTACCGTGGCGCTCTCGTGCTGCTGAGCGTGTGACGGCTGTGTTGGTCTGTGCAGCCTCGGTCACGACGACTGTAGATGGCCCTGCAACCGAGGCCGCCGTCGACCTGGCCGGGTACAGGCCAGCTTCGGCACCGGCTGCCCCTCGACAGCAGCGCGGCGCTATCATTTCGGTCAATCGTGCAACGCCCGGCACGCAGGCCGCAGGAGGCATTTTGTTGCATGAACCTGTTCGCTCCTCCAACGTCCGGTCTGTGGGCTACAGCCAGGCAGAGCGTGTGCTCGAGGTCGCCTTTCACAACGGAGGGCTGTACCGCTACGAAGACGTCCCTGCGGACGTGCACGCGGCCCTGATGGCGTCCTCCAGCAAGGGCGGGTTCCTGGCCCAGTTCATCAAGGGCCGCTACCAGTACCGTCCGATCTCCGTCTGATTCCCAGACAGTTTCTTAGACCCGTTCGATCGTTGTTGAGTTGAGGCGTGCGTGCAGATCTGCTCCGTTTCCGTTGAGGGCTTCCGCTGCCTTGCGGACATCGGCGATGTTCCGGTCCTGCCGCAGACAGTTCTGACCGGCCAGAACGAGGGTGGGAAGAGCGCTTTGCTAGACGCGCTGAACTTTCTCCTTCACGGGACAGCGCTGAGCGAGCGCGATCTCACCTACGTCGGCGACGGGGGGCATCGGGAGCCGGCACCCGACGGTGAACCGGTCGCACCCCACGCGCGAGTGCCTCAGACAACCGTGACTGGCGAGTTCGCCCTCAACACGGATGAGCAGCAGCGCTTCGCCCTGCCCGAGCGCGTGCCCATCCGGCGCCGCTTCCGCCCGGAAGCAGGAACATTCCTGGAGATTCGACGCAGCGTCTGCAAGGATCCCGGGCTGCGGGACTTGGAATCTGTGAAGTTGCCGAACCTCAAGAAGCTGGCAGCCGCACACGGGGTCGATCCCATCGGACAGGCGAATGTGAGGAACAGCTGGGAGCAGCCTCTTCGGGAGCTGGCCCAGCAGATGGAGCAGTTCGACGAGTGGGTGGCTGCGGATTCTGAGGTAGCCGCCGCGATGCCGTCGATGGTGTACTTCAAGGGTGACGCAGTACAGGCGCCCGAGGCCGTAGTCCAGAGCCTGCTCAACTCCCGGCTACGCGAGTACACGCGGGCTGATGAAGTAGCCAAGCGCGTGGCAGACCTTGAGGGCTACTTGGCCGAATCGCTGACGCCCGACATCAACAGCATCCGCGGGCACATCGCCGAGCGGTGCGCCCTGCCGTCTGTCGAGCTGGACCCGCAGGTGCAGGTGCGTCCAGCGCTGGTCGGGGTCGAGCTGAACATCGTGGACTCGCAGGGTCGGCGGTTCCCACTCTCGTCGGCAGGAACCGGTCGCTCACGTCGCATCTCGCTGGCCCTCTGGGAGAGCAGCAACGACCTGGGGCAGCACGACTCGACGCAAGGGCCCGACGCAGATGTCGTGTTCGTTTACGACGAGCCCGACACCCACCTCGACTATTCCCACCAGCGGCGCATCATGGCATTGATCCAGTTGCAGTCATCGCGACCCAATGCGCGCGTCATTGTGGCGACGCACTCGCTCAACCTGATCGACGGCGTGGACATCTCCTCCGTAGTGCACCTGCGCACCCACGAGGGGCGGGTACGGGCAGAGGTTCTGAGCGAGGACAGCGCAGACGTGGATGTGCGTCGCCATCTGTCGACGATCGCGACCACTCTGGGGTTCCGTAACAGTGTGCTGCTGCACGAGCGGTTCTTCGTCGCGGTGGAGGGTGTGTCCGAGACGTCCGCATTCCCGATCATGTTCCGAAAGCACGCCGGGTTTCCCATCCAATCCGCCGGTATCTGCCTCTGGGCGGGTGGCAGCAACGAGGGTGCGCTGCGATTCGCCAAGTTCCTCAAGGAGCATGGCCGTGACGTCGCCTTTGTCGTCGACAAGGACAGTCGTGCCAACCAGAAGCATGTCTTTCGAGACGACAAGCTCAGGGAGCATGGCTTCGACCTGACCAAAGAGTGCCTCTACCTCGGCTCCCCCAACGAGCTTGAGGACCTGTTCACCAGTGACGACTGGGCGAACACGGCCAATGCACTGTGGAAGCCGAACACCGAACGCGGTCCCTGGCAGCCTGAAGAAGTCGAAGCACTGCGAGCCGGAAAGTTCAGCTCGCAGCTACTGACCATGTTCAAGGCCGGCTCGGCCGAAGGGCCTCAGAACAAGGAAGACCTGATGGTCGGCATCGCTGCACACCTTCCCAAGGACCGCATCCCCGCCGCACTGGCTGCAATCTTCGACGCCTTGGTCACTCGCGCGCAGAACGCGGGGCCTCATCTTTGGTAGGCCGTACGCGCTCGGCCTGACGCGCCGCGCGTCGCGCCTGCATACGCTTGAGCCGCTGTTCACGCGTCGGAGGCTCCCACGTGTGGAGGCCGACTGACGCGACCCACTGGGCGCCGTGATGGTCCTGCTCGTCACCGCACCAACGGCAGCCGTCTGGAGTGGGCGGCTCCTTGCGATGTATGCGTCGCGCTTGTCCACCACCCATGGAACACCGCCCGTATGCGTCGGAATGCCTTCGATATGAACACTTCCCCGAAAGGTCATAGCCGAAGATTCCCACACGCCACTGACAGTCCTACGGCCCAAGCCAGGCCGCTCCAACGCCAAGCCGGGCAGGCCATTCGTCGAAGACTGGACCTGGCCCAAACACCACCTGCGAGGACAGCGCAGCCCCGATTCTGCGGAGACCCAGCGGCAGGTCGCAGATGGGCCGAATCGTTCCCACCCACTCTTAACGCAGGTGACGTAACTCGCGCAGCCCGTAGTCCGGTGGCAGCCACCCCTTCTTCCGCCTCTCGATAGTCTTCCGCGTGTGTGGAGGCGGGTACGGGCAGCCCTGCATCAGATCGGGTTCATCCCTGACCCACGCAAGCCCGTAATGGGCGCTGCACACAGGCCAGATGGTCGCCGCAGGCTCCTTCACTCTCAGGGGCGTTCCACGCCGCCCGTGGGGCCGCTTGGGGCACGGAGGCTGGGGCGGGCGGATCCTGCAGCCCTCGGCGAAGGCCATCAGGGACGGCAGTCCCGCACTTCTCAGCGGATCGCTAAACAGCGGTCCGCTGCCGCCACCGATCCTCCAGAGGAGAGCGGTCGCCCTCAGCAGAGGACGTGCCCAGGCGGGAACAGGGTGGGTCATGCAGCCCCGGCGCAGCCCGTGGTCATGCAGCGTGAGCGTCGTGCCGTTCGCGCTCAGATCGCGCGCGTGCGCGGCATCGAGCTGAGTGGTGGAGGCCGCGGTGAACGCGGCCGTGGCCAGCTGAGCCGCCAGGTAGGGGTGCGCCGTCGCGCGGTGGAGCCGCCACGACACCTCCGCCTCGGTGACCGGCGGCATCACCGGCGGGAAGAAGTCCCGGTCTGCCGCTAATGGCGCGGCGCACCGGCACGGTCCGATCGACTCGTCGAAGGTCCTGAGGGTGGTCAGTGCGGGCAAGTCGATCCAGCGGTTCGCCAGGGGCCGTGCTGCTTGCGGGGCCCGGCGTTGTGGGATGGTCGGTTCGGCCTCGGGCAGCAGGGCGGAGGCCTCGGCGATGCTGTGGTCCACCTGGCGCAGTTCGCGTTCCAGGAATGCCCGTACGGCCCGGTGGTGGCAGACCAGAACCAGGCGGACACCGGTACGCCGGCGCAGGGTGAGGAGAGCTCTGAAGCGGTGCGGAGTAAGCAGGTGGGCGCGCAGCAGGGTCAGGTGGGTGATGGGGGTGGCCAGGATCCAGGCCGCGGCGATCGACCAGGCCGGGGCCGGGTCGAGGTGGCGGTAGCCGGCCACGGGGACCGGCTTGCCAAGGGCAGCGAGGACGTCGTAGGCGAGCGCGATCGCGGCGTCGGTGCCCGGGGTCGGATGAACGGTGAGGCGTCCGTGCTGCGGGGCGTGGGAGGCCAGCGCCGCCCGGGTGTGGACCACGTCGTCGTACGGGTCCAGGACCACCGTGACCGGCGGCGGGTTCGGGCAGTCCAGCACCTCAGGCCACCACCGGGCGCTGGCGCAGCTTGCTGTAGGACCAGCGCAGCAAGTCCTCGTCCAGGCTCCGCCCGGACTCCTTCATCCCGGCAGTCAGGTGATGGGTGATCTTCGCCCAGGCCCGGAAATTGCCGTGCGCGGCCTCGTCATCGCACATCGCGATCAGATCCGGGTCCGCATCCGCCCACACGGGGTGGAACGCCGGGATGACGGTGAGGACCTCCTCCAGCGGCATCGGCTCGATCTCCTGCCACGCGTACACCCGGGACTCCAGCATCGGCTCACTCTGCAACATCTCGAAACAGCCGTCCCCGCCCGTGAACACGATCGTCAGATCCGAGCCGATGTCATCCCACAGATAACGCAGGTACTCGAAGCACATCTTCGACAGCCACTGCGCCTCGTCACAGACCAGGACGTGCGTCGCCTCCAGGGCGCCGCGCAGCATACGGTCGAACTCGATCGGCTGCGTCGGCGGACGGCCCTGCATACCCAGGGCGTGGAACAGCTCATGGCGCAGGTCGCGGGTCGAAGGGCGGGCCCGGAACTGGATCCGGCGTGTCAGCCTCGGTGCGAGCTCACGCAGCGAGGTGTTCACAGCCAACGACTTGCCCCGGCCCGCCTGCCCGTAGATGCAGATCATGGCTCTGGCCTCGATTGCGGCACGGATGTTCTCCCGCACCATCAGCAGCGCGCGCGTGGAGACCACCTGGGCGCCCGGCAGCCGCATGAAGTGGTCCTCCCGCTCCCGGGGCAGCCGGCCCTGCCGTTCAGCAGTCGCCATTGATCAACGCTCCCCGCTGTCGTCACGTACACCACCCGCTCCAGACGGCCCGCCCTCGGCTGCCTCCGCCTGCCCGGAATCGGTCTGCGAGTCGGCCGCGCGGCGGGGGCGGACAACCGGCCGGGCCCAGGAAGCCGGAGGCTCACGCGGCGGGATCAAGTCCGGCAGAGCACGGGCCGCCAGATCCACGCCCCTGGACCGGGCGATCTCCGCCTCGGCCTGCGAGGAAGTGACCGTGCGGCGCGGACGGGGCACCGCAGCCGTCGTCGTGGCCGTGTAGCGGGCCTTGCGCAGCTTCTCCGCCGCCTTCAGATCCGCCTTCAACGCGCGGGCCTGCTTCTCCCTGACCGAACTCAGCGCACGACGCTGCTCCACCGTCGCCGCCTGGGCCAGGTAGGCGGTCCCGAGGTGCCGGCCCCACTCCTCGGTAGAGAACACCTCGATCTGCCCGTCGTAGTGCGGCAGATACCGCAGCCGGACCCGCATGCCGACGTGGCCGGCCATCCACGGCGCGATATAGGCACGACGTCGCCAGCTGATTCCGTTCGTGGTGATCTTCCGGACCCGGCCGTCGTCCTCCAGCGCGAAGAACGCCAGGCGCTCCTCCGCAACGTCCTCGACCGGCGCCGGATCCGCCTCCCACGCCGCCAACGGCGTCAGGTTCGCGGCCAGACCGGCAGGGCGGTGCTCGGTGTTCCACCAGGCCACCCAGTCCAGCAGGACCTTCACGAAGTCCGGGTACGAGAGCAGGTCCTCCACCGGATCCGGACGGTACGCCTCCGCCGGGCGAGCACGGTGCGTATAGCCCGGCAGCGAGACCAGCAGCATCTCCTCCACCGCACCGTTCAACGCCTCGACGGTGCCCTTGCGGTACGGCTTATACGCCGGCAGATCATCCACCGGAACAGCGAAAGCACCCAGAGCACGCTCCACCGTCCGGCACAAGAACTCCTTGCCCCGGTCCACCCGCACCACGCCGGGCAGACCACCGAACGGGCCGTACGGATCCTGCCTGCTGATCCCCGTGCGCAGCGCGGCCAGGACCGCATCCCTCGCCGGCTGGTGCGGAGTAACCGCCACCCCGACGATCGCCTTCGTCGCTACATCGATGAACCACGTCACCCACGGACACACCGCAGACCCTTCAAGATCCACCCGCACCGGGACCCGCTTGTGGTCCCCCTCCCAGCACGCATTCCGATGCGTCGCGGGGCGCTTCCCATACACATCGAAGCGTCGGCGGGCCTCCTCGCCGCCCTTCAGGCCCTCGCGCTCCCCCACCGACAAGTCCTGCCGTACGGCGCGGTGGAACACCGACAGTGACGGCACCGGCCCCAGCGACGGGTCCTCCACCGCACGAGCCACGAGCTCACGGTGCACCGCAGAGACATTCCCGCCCCACACAGCCAGCTGCTGCCGAATCTCCTGCGTCACGGTGAGCCTCGAACGCGGCTTCGGACCCATCCGCCCCTCGCTCCGCCCCACGGACAACCAGCTCCACACCGTGCGCTCCGACACTCCGGACACCGACGCCACCAACCGCACATGCGCCGACGTCAGCTCGCCCCGGGAATCCAACGACATCAGACGGGCAACAGCCGCCTCACGCACTACAGCAACTGGCATCACCACGTCCCCGGCGTCGGGACCCTCCCCAGCCATGCACATCACCCCTCAGACAGAACGCCCAGCGAAGACGCTGTCCGCCGCTTCCCACCCCACACAGACACGCCGCGCAGCATCACCCGAACGGAGACGGCGGGCTCAAGCAGACCGCCCAGATTGACGCAGGAGCCCGCGGGGCAGCTCTTGCCTCAGACAGGGCTACAAGGGGGGAACCATGGCGCGAAGGAAGTCGCTGGCGTCTCAGCTCATGCAGGCGTACCGCGACGCCCAGAAGGCCAAGGCAGCAGCTGCCAAGCAGGCGGAAGCAGAGCGGCTGCGGCAGGCGCGCGCTGAAGAACGGGAAGCGGCCCGGCAGGGCAGGGAGGACGCGCGGAGAGAGCGGGAGCAGGCCCAGGCTTGGGTACGGGCCAAGAAGCAGAACGAGCGGACCCGTGCCGAGGAGGCGCGCAAGGCCGATCAGATCGTCCGGGACCTGGAGAAGCGTGAAGCAGCCCGAGCGAAGGCGGCCGAGCAGAAGAAGAAGGCCGCGGCGCGTGAGAAAACCGAGGCCGACCGGCGAGCAAGCCAACAACTGAGCGAGGACCTGCGCCGAGAAGCCGCAGCCAAGACAGCCGAAGTCGAGGAGCAGGTCAAGCGCCTGAACGCCGTGCTCACCGGCAGAGCGACAGGACTGCACACTCACCGCCTGCCGGTAGAGCAGGCCTTTGTCAGCAATGGCATCGACGCGATGACTGGCCACGTCGAAGCTGCACTCGGCCAGGTCAGCTACCCCAACGGACTTCGCGGCACGTGGCGTACGGCGTTCACACCCGAATCACGAGAGCTCGTGCTGGACGTTGAGCTCCCCAGCCAGGTGGCAGTACCAGTGGCCATGCAGTACCGATACAAGGGTTCGACTCCGCCCACAGTCGTCCCCCAGCCGCGGAAAGACGCCGAGACCAAGGCCATGTACAGGGACCTCGTCGCCAGACTCGCACTCCGCGCCATCGACGAAGCGCTCGCCGTGACACCACCCGCGCTGGTCGACGTCGTGGCCTTCAACGGGCATGTCAATGCCAAGGACCGGGCCACAGGAAAGGCCGTCCGGCCCTGCCTGGTCAGCCTGCGTGCGGAGCGGAACACCTTCGAGGAACTCGTCCTGGACGAACCAGAACTCGACCCTGTGCAGACCCTGCGTTACCTCAACGCCATCGTCTCCCAACACCCCTACGACCTGGAACCCGTCCGGCCAGTAGTTACGTTCGACCTAGCCAAATTCAAACTCGCACCCGAACACGACGTGGTCGCCGGCCTTGACAGCCGACCCGACCTACTCGCACTCGACCCCATCGAATTCGAACATCTCATCCGGCGTCTGTTCGAGGCGAGGGGACTCAAGTCCTGGGTCACCCAGGCCTCACGCGACGACGGAATCGACGCAGTCGCCATCAGCGAGGAACCCCTGGTCGGCGGCCTCTGCATCATCCAAGCCAAACGCACCAAGAACGTCGTACCAGCGGAGACCGTCCGCGCACACGCCGCCATGGTCAACGACAAAGTCGCTTCCAAGGGCATCGTCGTCACCACCGCCTGGTTCGGCAAAGCCAGTCACGACTTCGCCCCGCGCCACCGACTGGAACTCATCGACGGCCGACACCTGAAGGCACTCCTCCTCGAGTACCTCGACATCGACGCTCTCATCGGACTTCCCAAGCTCCCACCCGGCTGGGCAACCCGAGACCTCACCTAACACAGGACCAGCAAGAAGACCGCCCCAACTCACTCCGCGCATACCGATCCAACGCCTACAGACTCGGCGCGAGCTCCACCCCAGATTCGGCAGCACTCTTCAGCAACAAATCAGCGCCAAACCTTCAGAGCAGGAGCGACATCACCACAAACCTGCACGTCACAGCGCTCAAAACCCACTGAAAACGAAACGCCGAACCACTGAAGAACCGACGCCGAATATCACTCACATCCCAAAGGCTAAGGGCCGGACATACCCCTGACGTATACACAGCGTGCGAGGCTTCTTGACATTGCGCGCAACAACCACCGCACCGCACGCGCCAACCCTCACACCCCCAGGTCAGAGGCGTGACAACCACTCAGTTTCACTGACCAACGACAGCTGTCGCGGATCAATGGACTGCGCTGGCAGCGCGAGCTCCTGGAGGCGGTCGGCGTCGTGCCGCTGTCCCCGGAGCAGGCGGAGCCCGCCAAGGCCGCCAAGGCGGCTGGGAGCGCCTTCGAGAAGGGCGTGGCGGCCCCCTGGCGCAGTACAAGCCCGCACCCGGGTCTCTGACGGTCCCCAGGGGCCACGTGGAGGAGTTGCCGGACGGGTCGGAGGTCAAGCTCGGGGTGTTCCTGAGCAACAGCCGCAGCCGCCGGGCCAAGCTGACCGCCGACAAGCTCCAGGCGCTCGCCGCGCTTGGGCTGGAGTGGGCGCCGACGGAGGAGACGGCGTGATGACGGCAGGAGAGCAGGGCGCGGCGCAGCAGGTGGTCAGCCGCCTCGGCCAAGGTGGTGGCCAACCCCGAAGGCCGGCCTGCGGGCGACGGTGGTCGCGGCGTGCGGGACCGGGAAGACGTTCATCGCCGCGGCGGCCGCGCTGCGCCTGGCGCGGGGCGGGCGGGTCCTGGTGCTGCTGCCGACGCTCGATCTGCTGACGCAGACCGCTCGGGAGTGGCGCACGGCCGGCCACAGCGGGCCCGCGGTCGCCGTGTGCTCCCTGGAGGACAACGCACAGCTCTACGGCCTTGCCGTGCGTACGACCACGTCGGCACCGCAGTTGGGGCTGTGGCACGGGCAGGGCCCGGTCACCGTGTACGCGACGTACGCCTCCCTGCCCGTCATCGCCGAAGCCCACCGCGGCCAGTACGGGATCCCCATGGCCCCCTTCGACCTGGTCGTCGTCGACGAGGCGCACCGGACGTCGGGGTCGGCGGGGAAGGCGTGGGCGGAGGTCCACCGCCAGAAGGTGATCCCGGCCCGGCGCCGGCTGTACATGACCGCCACACCCCGGATCTGGGCCGAGCGACTTCCCCGCACCCGGGCGCAGAGGAAGGCGGCCGGGGAGGCGCGGCGTCTCGCCGAGGAGTAGCGCCGTACGGAGGCGGAGGCCGAGGGGCGCCCGTATGTCCCGGGCAGGCCGGCGTACGACCCGCTGCCCAAGGAGATGGCCTGTTCCATGGACGATGTCCGGGTGTTCGGGCCGGTGGTCTACGAGCTGTCGCTCGCCGACGCGGCCGCCCGGGGGCTACTGGCGCGCTACCAGGTGGTCGTGGTCGAGCTCGTGGACCCGGTCGTCACCCCGAAGCGGCTCTACGGCGACGAGCGGTGGGAGGAGCGGCTGCGCGGCCAGCGCCTGGCCGCCGTGCAGACCGCCCTGCTGGAAGCCATGGCCGAGCACGACCTGAAGACCACGATCACCTTCCACCACCGCACCGTCGAGGCGCAGGCCTTCGCCGAAGGACACCCGTGGCCGCCTACACCCCGGCCCTGCGCAACGGCCGCTACGTCTTCGTCTCCGGCCAGCTGCCCACGGTCGACGACAAGCTGATCCACGTCGGGAAGGTCGGCGCCGAGGTCACCGCCGAGCAGGCCACGGAAGCCGCCCGGCAGTGCGCCCTGAACGCCCTGGCCGCCCTCAAGTCCGCCGTCGGGGACCTCTCTGCCGTCAAGCAGGTCGTCGGCTACGTGAACGGCGCCCCCTCCTTCACCTCCCCGCCCGCGGTCATCAACGGGGCCAGCGAACTGTTCGCCGCGGCGTTCACCGGAGCGGCCGGCATCCACGCGCGCAGCGCCGTCGGTGTCGCCATGCTCTCCCAGAACGCCCCCGTCGTCATCGACGTCCAGTTCGAGGTCTGAGCCCCACATGCCGAACGCACCGTCCGGCAGCCAGGACCCGCTGGACGACTTCCGCGAAACGATGGCCCACCTCGTCTCCGGGGTGGCCGTCGTCACCGCGAGCAGCCCCGAGGGGCAGCCCGGTGGGCTCCTGGTTTCCTCGATCACCTCGTACGGCACGGACCCCGCGACCGTCATGCCGGCGGTCAGCCGCAGCGCACGGACCTACGAACTCCTCCGACAGGCCGAAGAGTTCGGGGTGCACCTGCTGGCATCCGACCAGACGGAACTCGCCGGGATCTTCGCCGGTCACCAGGACGACAAGTTCGCGGACACCGACGAGGACGAACGTTGTGTTGCGGGTCCCGGCTCCCCGCCGCCAGGGGCGGTCGCCGAGGGCCTGCGTTCATCCGCGCGTCCCCAACGTTGCTCTCGCCGTGCGGAGTTCGGGGATTCCGCCGTGCAGGCGGTCGAGGTAGGTGTGGGCCTCGGGGAGGGTCTCCCCGAGGATGCGCTGCCCGCGCGCGATGCGGGTGAAGTGGTCCTCGGCCGTCCGGAGCGCGTGGGGGTGGTGGGCCAGGGCCGGGGGCGGGGCCGCCGTGTGGGGGGTGAGGGCCGCCAGGAGGGTGCGCAGGGGGGCCTCGTCGGGGAGGGACGAAAGGCCGTCCCGGTGGGCTTCCACGGTGGCGTGCAGGTCGTCGGGGAGGGGCAGGGCGCGCTGAGCCGTCCAGAACGGGGCGTCCGTGCGGGGTGAGGCCGCGTAGCGGAGCTGGGCGAGGTCGAGCGCGCGCCGGTAGTGGTCGGCGGCCGCCCGGTTGAAGCGGGCTGCGGGGGCCTCGCGGTAGTCGGCGGACGGAAAGTCCCGGATCAGGCGGTCCAGGAGGTCGAGCGTGGCCCGCTGGTCGTCGGCCAGGGGGTCCGTGAACCAGGCGGCCGCTCCGAGGGCCACGCAGTTCTTGACCCAGGTGCGCCTGGTGTGGCCGACACGGAGGGGGATGTGGGTCGCCTCCGCGTGGTCGCGGGGCAGGCCCAGTGCTCTGCGCAGGCTCCGGGCGGCCTCGTCGGGGGTGGTCAGGGTGCTCGCGTAGACGAGGCCGGCGCCCTGGCGGCCGAGCAGGTGGCGGCGCCAGGTCCAGCCGTGCGGGAGGGCGGTGGCGGTGGTGTACGGCTCGACGCCGTACAGGTCGCTGTCGTGCGGAAGCGTGAGGGACAGCGCGCTGTCGGCGAGGAGGCGGTCACCCGCGCCGGTGAAGGGTTCGCCGAGGACGCCGGCCAGGAGCAGGCTCTCGGAGCCGGTGCAGTCCAGGAAGAAGTCGGCCGTCAGGTCTCCCCGGGTGGTGTGCAGGGCCGTCATCATGCCGTTCTCGTCCCGGTGGGCGCCGAGGAGTTCGCCGGTCACCATGCGCACGCCGCAGTTCTCCATCGCCTTTCTGCGCAGGAAATGGGTCAGCATGAAGGTGTCCGCGTGCCAGCCGTACGTAATTGCCGCTCGGCCGTCCAGCCAGCGCGGGGATTTACGGGCGTCCATGAGCGGCGGCTCGCGGAAACAGGCGTGGTCGAGGGGCTCGACGGTTTGACCGGCCCGGCGGCGGAGGAGCCAGAAATCGGAGAGGGGAAATCCCTCGCAGTCCGCCGGTGTCCCGTCCTGGGGAACGTAGAAATGGCGTTCGCCGACTCCCCAGTTCACGTATTTCACGGCCGCGTCGAAAGAGGCCTCACTCGCGCGCATCCAGGTGTGCTCGGGGATGCCGAGACGGTCGAACAGGTCGCGCTGCAGGTTCGGTGCGAGGGCCGTGACCTGGGGTTCGGGGCGGTGCGGGGTTTCGAGGACCGTGACGCCGACCGTGCCCTGGCAGGCGGAGGCCAGCCGGGCGGCGGCGATCCAGGCGGTGAGGGTACCGCCGGCTATCACCGCTTTCCTGATGCGGGTGGGTGCGGCGGTCGCGGCCGCGTTCGTGTCCATGGGAGAAGGGTCGCGGCCGGGTCTGTACGGAATGTTCGGGACGTCTGTATCGGGTGGTCCAGATGGAACGGAGAACGCGTACAGGGGGTGAGCCGAATCTGTTGGTGCGGGACCTGAACGGGCCCGACACCAATAGGAGGAATGATGTTCGAGCAGTCTCAGGTCCGGCACCCCCTGGAAATTCTGACCGAGATCGAGCGCAGTGCGGCGGTGGATCAGGAACTCCTGCTGCGCGACAGTGGAACGCCTTGGGCCGAACTCCTCGCGGACTACGTCGACGCCTTGAACGAACTGGCCACGCAGGGCACCGTGGACAACGGGTACATCGCCACCTACGGGCTGGACGAGGGGCACGCGGGCGGCTGCGGATGAGCGGGCAGGGGAGAGCGGCCTGGTGGCGGGGGCCACCAGGCCGCGGGGGAAGCGGGCCGCGGGGAACGGGGGCCGCCGGGGAACGGGGCCTCAGGCCGTGAGGACGCGGGTCCGGGCGAACAGTCGGACCAGCGGCATCAGGCGGTAGCGCGGGACGAGGTCGTCGCCGGTGGGCCGGGGTTCGAGGAGGCGTGCGTCGGCCAGCCGGTCCAGGACGTCCTCGGCCTCGTGGAGCGGCAGGTCGAGAAGGGCCGCCGCGTCCGGGGGCGAGAGGAACGGCAGGTCCGTGGCCGTGAGGGCGGCGAACGCCGTGGCGGTGTACGGGTCGAGGGCGTTCAGGGCGTGCCGCAACCCGGTGGTGACGTCGAGGCTGCCGATGCGCAGTTCGTCCAGCCGGCGGTCCTCGGCCGCGAGTCGTGCGGCGAGTCGGGCGGGCGGTCGGTCGGGGCGGTCGGCGAGCCGGGCCGCGGCGATGCGCAGGGCGAGCGGGAGGCGGTCGCAGTACTCGGCGATGCGGGCGACCGCTTCGGGGTCTGCGGCCAGTCGGTCGGGGCCGGCGATCCGGGCGAGGAGGCGGGTCGCCTCGGCGGGGGTCATCGGGCCCAGCCGTACCAGGCGAGTGCCCTCCAGGGAGGCGAGGCCCGGCTGGATGCCGGTGACGAGTGTGCGGGTGGATCCGCCGCCGGGCAGCAGGGGGCGTACCTGGGTGTCGTCGGCCGCGTTGTCGAGGACGATCAGCATGCGGCGGTCGGCGAGGAGGGTGCGGTAGAGCTGGGCGCGCTCGTCGAGCCCGTCGGGCAGCTGGGCCGGGGCGGCCCCGGCCCCGGCCCCCAGGGCCTCGAGGAACCAGCCGAGGACCTGCCGGGGGCTGCGCGGCATGCCGTTGGGGGTGCGGAGGTCGGCGTAGAGCTGGCCGTCGGGGAAGGCAGGGCGGAGCTGTTCGGCGGCTCGGAGGGCGAGGGCGGACTTCCCGGTGCCGGGTGCTCCGGTGACGGCCACGTCCTGGTGGCCGCTCAGGGCGTCGAGCACCTCGCGGATCTCGGCCTCCCGGCCCGTGAAGTCGCCGGGCGCAGCCGGCAACAGGGCCGGAACCAGGCGGGCGGGCGCGGGTCCGGCGGGCGCGGGTCCGGCGGGCGCCGGTGCGGCGGAGGCCAGTGCGTCGGGCGCCAGTCCATCGAAGGCCGGTACGGCGGGCGCCGATACGGCAGGGACCGGTACGGCGAGGGGCGGCGCGGCAGGAGCCGGTACCGCAGGAGCCGGTACGGCGGAAGCCAGCACAGCGACAGGCCGCGCGGGCGAGGCCGGTACCGCAGAAACCGGTACGGCGGAGGGCGGTACCGCGACCGGCGGTGCGGGCGGGGGCGGTGTGGTGGGGGGCGGTGTGGTGGGGGGTGGGGGGAGGGTGGTGGTGAGGATTTGGTGGTGGAGGGCGCGTAGTCCGGGGCTCGGGTCGATGCCCAACTCGTCGGCCAGGATGCGGCGGCCGTCCTCGTACAGGGAGAGGGCGTCGGCCTGCCGGCCGGAGCGGTAGAGGGCGGTCATCAGCTGGCCGCGCAGGCGTTCGCGTACGGGGTGTCGGGTGACCTGCCGGGTGAGGCCCGGGACGAGCTCGTCGTGCCGGCCCAGGGCGAGGGCGGCCTCGGTGTGGTGTTCGGTCGCCGCGAGGTGCGCCTCGGTCATGCGCGGTCCCTCGGCGGCTGCGAGCTGCTCGGTGACGTCGCTGAGAGCGGGGCCGCTCCACAGGGCGAGCGCCTCGGCGAGCCGGCGTTCGGCTTCGGCGTAGCGGCCGGCGAGGAGGTCGGCGCGGCCGGTCTCGGCGAGTGCGCGGAAGCGGTCCCAGTCCAGGGCGGCGGAGGTGATGTCCATGCGGTATCCGGCGCCGCAGCGTTCCAGGCCGTGGCCGGGCCCCAGGCGGGTGCGCAGCCGCGAGACGTACGTGTAGAGCTGGTTGGTGCTGGTGGCGGGCGGCTCCCAGCCCCAGAGCAGAGTGGTCAGCCGCTCGTCGGTGATGACCTGGCCGTGAGCGAGGAGCAGGGCGGCGAGCGCGGTGCGCTGCTTGGAGCCGTCGAGGGCGACCGGGCGGCCGTCAAGCCGGGCCGACACGGGCCCGAGGATCTTGAAGTCCATGGAGGTCCCCCACCGTTCGCGAGCCCGCGTCTGCTCGCGGGACAACTCGCGTAAAACGCTATTGACCTGCTGTTTTAGCTCGCTGTCGGATCGATTTCAGGGATCCGAAAGGGATTTGAAAGCGCACGAAAACGGGGGCTCCGTAGCGTTCATGGCGTACCGCAGGGCACCGGCCCACAGCGGACAGCGAAGGTCCTGGAGGACACCATGAACCGCATCATCCTCTCCGCTCGCAAGACCGCTCAGACCGCGACGACCGCTCCGGTGGGCAAGCTGATGGCGACGGCGGCCTTGCTCCTCACGGCGGTCGGAGGAGTCGCGGTGCAGCAGGGTGTGACGCCATTCGGCGACATCGCGTCGGCGGCCGGCCCGACCGCCGACGACCCGTGGTCGGTCCGCGCCGACGGCCTGCTCCGGGACGACCCGTGGAAGGCCTCCGCCACCGTCGCCAACACGGACGACCCGTGGAAGGCCTCCGCCACGGTCGGCACGACGGACGACCCGTGGGTGTGAACCGGGTCCCCCAGGGGGCCGCCGTCAGGGCTGGAGCGCGAACAGCGCATGCAGGTCGGCCGGTTCGCCTTCCGCGAGCACCACCAGGAGCTGCTCCACCCGCTCCCGCCAATCCTGTGCCCCGACCTCGGTGAAGAGGTCCGCCGCACTCTTGAACGTACTCGCGGCGCCGCTCCGGTCCGAGCGCAGCGCCTGCACACTTCCGAGGACCACGGCCGCCCTCGCCCGGAGATAGACGTCCGCCACCTGCTCCGCGGCCTGCACGGCACTGCGTGCGACCGACTCGGCCTCCTCGAGCTTCCCCTGGCGCCACAGCGCCGCCCCCAGCGTACGCAACACGTGCGTCTCGCCACGGCGGTCACCGCTGCTGAGCACCAGCTCCAGCGCACGCCGGCCGGCTTCCTCGGCGCGCACCCCGTCGCCCTGGTGAATGAGTGCCTGCGCGAGCCTGAGCGTGCTCTGCGCCTCGCCCCGTACGGTCCCGAGCCCTCGGCTCCTGGCCACCGCCTCCGACGACAGCATCAGGCTCGCCTGAGCGTCCCCCCGTTCCAGTTCGATCTGCGCCAGCAGGCCCAGTACATGTGCCTCGGCGTAGGGGTCACCGACCGCGCGGAAGATCTCCAGCGAGCGCCGACCCGTCTCCACCGCCCGATCCGTGTCTCCACGATGGCGCTCGCACATCGCCAGGTTCCGGAGAACCAGGGCCCGCCCTTGGTCCTGGCCCTGCTCCTCGAACAGGCGCAGGGCCAGACCGAGGCGCTCGTACGCAGTGTCGTGCTCGTACTGGATGATCTCCAGGGTGCCGAGCGACTGCAGCATCGCCGCTTCGCCCAGCCGGTCGCCGGTGCGGCGGGTGGCGGCCAGGGCCGCTTCGCCGCATTCCCTCCAGTCCTCCAGGTAGTTGCGGTTCTGGAAGAGGGTGACGCTGGTCATGGCCAGGTCCCAGGCGTACCCGGACTCGTCCCCGCGGGCCGCCTGCTGTACGAGGCCCGTGATGGAGGAGCGCTCGGCCTCGAACCACTCCATGGGATTCTCCACGAGGGATTCGACCAGGTGGGAGGGGAGTTCGCGGTGGGGCGCGGAGCCGGGGACGACGGTGTAGTCACCGCCGTAGACCCTCCGGTGGGCCTCCTTGGCAAGACCCAGCCACACCGCGCAGGCACGCCTCAGGGCGGCCTTCAGTTCTCCTTCTCCGTCCTCGGCAAGCGCGCATTCGCGAGCGAAGAGGCGGAGAAGGTCTTGGAATCGGTAGCGGACGTGTCCGGCGCTGGCCCTGAGGGGTTCGAGGAGCTGTGCGTCGACGAGCTGCTCGATGAGGTCCTCGGCGTCGACCGGGTCGACGTCGAGGAGGGCGGCGCCCGCCCAGGCGGAGAACTCGGTGACGTTCAGCGATCCGAGCAGCCGGAACATGCGGGCGGTGTCGGGCGGCAGGTCGCGGTAGCTCAGCCGGAGGCCGGCGCGCACCCCCCGGGCGTCCAGGCTCAGTTCGTCGAGTCGGCGGTGCTGGTCCTCCAGGCGCGATACGAGGGTGCGGACGGTCCAGTGCGGCTTCGCGGCGAGCCGGGCGGCCGCGATGCGCAGCGCGAGGGGCAGCCGGTCGCACAGTTCGCTGAGGCGGGCGGCGCCCACGGGGTCGCCGGACAGCCGGTCGTCGCCGGCCACCCGGGAGAGCAGGGTGATCGACTCGTCCGTTTCGAGGGAGCCGAGGTTCAGCGGTACGAGGGCGTAGTCACCGGCGAGCCGGCTGCTCATGCTGTCGCGGCTGGTGACCAGCACGCAGCAGCCGGACGTACCGGGCAGCAGGGGCCGGATCTGCTGGAAGGAACGGGCGTTGTCCAGGACGATCAGGACCCGGCGGCCGTCCAGGACACTTCGGAAGAGCGCGGTTCGTTCCACCTCGTCGGCGGGGATCTGGGGTCCGGGTACGCCGAGGGCGCGCAGGAAGCGGTCGAGTACGGCACTGGGCCTGCGGGGTTCCTCCTCGTCGTAGCCGCGCAGGTCGGCGAAGAGCTGTCCGTCGGGGAAGCGGGCGGCGATCTGGTGGGACCAGTGGACGGCGAGCGCGGTCTTGCCGACGCCGCCGGTTCCGGTGATGGAGCCGACGGGCAGGGCGGAGCCGGTGAGCTGGTCCAGCAGCCGGTCGAGGGTGGCGAGTTCCTGGTTGCGGCCGGTGAAGGAGGCCGGGGCCGGGGGAAGGTGGGCGGGCACGGTGATGGCGGGGCCCGCCGGGAGGGGCGCGCTGGTGGGCAGGGTGAGCTTCGGGGAGTCGGCGAGGATGTCCTCGTGCAGCTCCTGGACGGCGGGGCCGGGGTCGATGCCGAGTTCGTCGGCGAGCAGGCGCGCCCCGTCTCGGTAGGTCTCCAGGGCCTCGGCTCGGCGGCCGGAGCGGTAGTGGGCCAGCATCAGCTGGGCGAGGGCCTGTTCGCGCATCGGGTTGGTGCGTACGAAGCCGGTGAGCTCCCCGATCAGTTCGCGGTGCTGGCCGAGGTCCAGGCGCAGGGAGGTGAGCTGTTCGTACACGTCGAGGCGGAGCCCGGTCAGGCGCTCGGCCTCGGCTTCGACGCGTTCGGCGAAGACTCCGGCGAGGGCGGGGCCGCGCCACATCGCGAGGGCTTCCTCGAAGTGCGCGCGGGCTTCCTCGGTGCGGCCTCGGCGGGCCGCCTCGCGTCCTTCGGAGGCCCGCTCCTCGAACTCGACGGCGTCGATGCGGTGCTCGCCGGCGTGGAGCATGTAGCCGGGGTGGCTGGTGACGAGGAGGTCGTCGAGGCCGACCGCGGCCCTGAGGGTCTTGCGCAGGCCCGATACGCAGATGGCGATCTGGTTGCGGGCCGTGGCGGGAGGGTTTCCCTGCCAGACGGCGTCGGCGAGGGTGTCGACGGAGACCACCCTGCCCGGCGCGAGCAGCAGCATGGACATGATGGTGCGCTGGCGGGCGCCTTGCAGGGCGACGGGTCGCCCGTCGACGCTGATGTCCAGTGGCCCCAGGATCCGGAACTCCACCTGAAGCACGGCTGCCCTCCTCGATTGCACCGCGGTCTTGCCAGAACGGCGGACGTGCCGCCTTCGCTCTGAGTTACAGGCCGCCGACCGGGTCCACAACGCGGACGGCAGCAAGCTGCCAGCCGGGGGCCGGCGGAAGCCGCTGGTCAGGACGTCGGCGCGGGGTGCCTGGTCAGGGGCGGACCGCCGCCCAGGAGGCGGGCGGGAGGATCTCGCTCCGGTCCCACCGGGCGGCCGGCCCGGGCTCGGCGGGCGCCTCCGGGCGGGCGTCGGGGAGCGCCGCGAGGACGGTCAGGAGGGTCGCGACGGCTGCCAGTTGCTCCTGGGTGGGACTACCTTTGATGATCTTGAAAAGGGTCGGCGCCAGGGGTCCTTCGAGAGCGGGTACGGATGTGCCGAACATGGCCATCACTCCTCACATCGGGGGGTTGCCGTGCTTGCGCGCGGGTGTCGCAGCGTGCTTGGTGCGCAACATGACGAGTGCGGCGACGAGGGTGGCCCGTGTGTCGGCGGGGTCGATGACGTCGTCGACGAGGCCGCGCTCGGCCGCGTAATAGGGGTGCATCAGCTCGGCCTTGTACTCCTTGACGAGCTGCTGCCGGGTGGCCTCGGGGTCGTCGGCCTGGGCGATCTGCCGGCGGAAGACGACGTTGGCGGCGCCTTCGGCGCCCATGACGGCGATCTCGTTGGTGGGCCAGGCGTAGGTGATGTCGGCGCCGATGGACTGGGAGTCCATGACGATGTACGCGCCGCCGTAGGCCTTGCGCAGGATCAGCGAGATCCGCGGGACGGTGGCGTTGCAGTACGCGTACAGCAGCTTCGCGCCGTGCCGGATGATGCCGCCGTGCTCCTGGTCCACGCCCGGCAGGAAGCCGGGGACGTCGACGAGCGTGACGAGCGGTATGGAGAACGCGTCGCAGAGTTGGACGAAGCGCGCGGCCTTCTCCGCGGAGTGGATGTCGAGGACACCGGCCAGCGACTGGGGCTGGCTGGCAACGATGCCGACCACCTGGCCGCCGAGCCGGGCGAGGGTGGTGATGACGTTGGTGGCCCACCGCTCGTGGACCTCCATGTGCTCGCCGTCGTCGACGATCTCGCCGATGACCTCGCGCATGTCGTACGGACGGTTGCCGTCGCGCGGGACCAGGTCGAGCAGGCGCTCGCAGCGGCGGTCGACCGGGTCGTCGCACGGCGCGGCGGGCGGGGCGGCGCGGTTGTTGGAGGGGAGCATCGTGATGAGGTAGCGGACCTCGGAGATGCAGGTCTCCTCGTCGTCGTACGCGAAGTGCGCGACACCCGAGGTCTCGGCGTGCACGTCGGCGCCGCCCAGGCCGTTCTGGGTGATCTCCTCGCCGGTCACCGCACGGACCACGTCCGGGCCGGTGATGAACATCTGCGAGGTCTCACGGACCATGAACACGAAGTCCGTCAACGCCGGCGAGTACGCCGCGCCACCCGCGCACGGGCCGAGCATCACGCTGATCTGCGGGATGACACCCGAGGCCTTCGTGTTGCGCTGGAAGATCCCGCCGTAACCGGCGAGCGCGGAGACGCCCTCCTGGATACGGGCACCCGCACCGTCGTTGAGGGAGACCAGCGGGGCACCGGCCGCGATGGCCATGTCCATGATCTTGTGGATCTTCGTGGCATGGGCCTCGCCCAAAGCGCCACCGAAGATCCGGAAATCGTGTGCGTACACGAAGACCGTCCGGCCCTCCACCGTGCCCCAGCCGGTGACCACACCGTCGGTGTGCGGCCGCTTGTGCTCCAGGCCGAATCCCGAGGCCCGGTGCCGGCGCAGTTGCTCCACCTCGTGGAAGGAACCTTCGTCGAGGAGGAGGGCGATCCGCTCACGGGCGGTCAGCTTGCCCTTGGCGTGCTGCGCCTCGGTGGTGGCCGGGACGCCGTCGAGTACTTCCCGGCGGATGCGGACGAGTTCGGCGACCCGTTCGGCCATGGTCATGGGCAGCGGCTCCTTTGCGGCTCAGCTGGTGCGGAGGGCGACGTAGTCGCAGAGGGCGAGCAGGGCGCGCCGGGCGGGCAGGTCGGGCAGCCCCGCCAGTGCGGTACGGGCGCGGTCGAGCCGGCGGTGCATCACGGCCTCGGTCTCGGCGAGGGCCTGGGAGCGCTCGAACAGTTCGAGGGCGCGCGGCAGCGCGGCGGCCGGGACGGGGCCGGCGTCGAGCAGGTCGCGCAGGCCCGCCTCGGCGGGGGCGTCGCCCTCGCGGGCGAGCAGCACGGGCAGGCTCTGCACGCCGGCCAGCAGGTCCTTGCCGCGTTCCTTGCCGGTGAGTTCGGCCGGGGAGGTCAGGTCCAGCAGGTCGTCGGCTATCTGGAAGGCGATGCCGAGCTGTTCGCCGCATTCGGTGAGGGCGGCGGCCACGGGGGCCGGGGCGGCGGCTTGGACGGCGCCGATGCCCAGGGACATCGCGAGCAGGGCCGCGGTCTTGCCGGCGGCCACGTGGAAGTAGTGGGTGACGGGGTCCTCGTCGGGGGCGGGCCCGGCCAGTTCGCGCAGCTGGCCGGCGACCAGTCGTCCCGCGGCCTGCGCGTTGAGGTGCACGGCGGCGGGGCCGAGTTCGGCGGCGAGCTGGGCGGCGCGGGCGAGCAGCCAGTCCCCGCCGAGGACGGCGGCGCGCTCGCCCCAGCGGGCGTGCACGCTGGGGACGCCGTGCCGGGTGGCGGCGCCGTCCATCACGTCGTCGTGGTAGAGCGAGGCGATGTGGACGAGTTCGGCGATGGCCGCGGCCTGCGTGACGCCGTGGGCCCAGGGGTCGCCGAACTCCGCGCCGAGCAGGACCAGCAGGGGGCGCAGGCGCTTGCCGCCCGCGTCGGCGAGGTGGCCGGTGATCGCGGCGACCCTGGGATCGAGGGATTCGTGGGCGGTGGCCTGGAGCCATTTTTCGGCGCGGGCGAGGGATTCCCGCATTCTGGTCTCGAACTCGGGCTCGTCCAGGGCCAGTCGCTGGAGAAGTCCGGCAGCAGGAATACCGGGCGACACAGCCGTCCCGGTCCCGTACGTATATCCAGTGCCCATGGGCCCCTCCACAACACAGACGAACATTGATTTCACATATGTGTGTTCGACAGCGTCATCGGGCGCCGATCCCCTGACAACAGGGCTGACATAAAGGTGCCACTACGACCCGCCCGCACCGCTTGAACAGGGGTTTGTCAGCTTCCTGCCAGACCTTCGGGAGTGGGTCCGACATGCGCCCCTGGCGCGACCCGCGGAGGATCCGGCGTGGCAGTGACAGCAACCGGACAATCCCGAGGTTGGAAATTCCCGCTGCTGCCTAGGCTCCCCTGGACATTCCCCTGCCTAGAACGCTTGTGAAGGAGCATCATGTTCGGACGGATCGGACGCTTCGTCGTCCTCCGGCCCTGGGTAACCATCTCGGCCTGGCTGATAGCGGCGGTGGCCTTGGCCGTACTCGCCCCGCAGCTGAAGTCGACCAGCGACCAGGTCGAATTCCTGCCCTCCCATTACGAGTCCGTCCAGGCGGCCAAGGCACAGGAACGAGCGTTCCCCCGGAATGAACAGCCGGCGGCCATCGCGGTCTTCCAGCGGACGGACAAGAAGGCGCTGACCGAGCCCGACAAGGCGGCCGTCACCAAGGTCGCCGCCGGACTGCAGGACAAGGGCCTGGCGAAAGTCAAGCGAGTGGAGAGCAGCCCGGAGGCGGTCTCCCCGAACGGCGAGATCGCCCTCGCGCAGGTCATCGCCACCGTCAAGGATCCGTACGACCCCGAGCTCGGGGAGTCCGTCACGAAGCTGCGCGAGGAAGCCAAGTCCCTCCTCGCGGGCACGGATCTCACCGTGGGCGTCACGGGTCCGGCGGCAAGCGCGGTGGACGCCCAGAAGGCCTCCGGCGACACCGACGCCATGATCATGTCGGCCACGCTGCTCCTCATCGTGGTCCTGCTGCTGATCATCTTCCGCAGCCCGCTCATCGCGGTCCTGCCGGTCGTCATCATCGGCCTGGCGTTCACGGTGGCCACCGGACTGATCTCGACCGCCGCCGAGCTCGGGGGGCTGAAGGCGGACGGCTCCATCACCGCGATCCTGATCGTGGTCCTCTTCGGCGTCGGCACCGACTACATCCTCTTCCTGCTCTTCCGCTACCGCGAGCAGCTGCGCGGCGGCCAGCACCCCAAGCAGGCCATGATCAGCTCCGTCGCGCTGGTGGGCGAGACCATCGCCTCCGCGGCCGGTGCGGTCATCGTCGCCTTCCTGGCGCTGCTGTTGTCCACGATGGGCATGCTCCGGGCCATGGGCCCCTCACTCGCGATCGCGGTGGCGGTGGCGCTCCTGGCCGGACTGACCCTGGTGCCGGCGGTCTTCTCGCTGCTCGGCGCGAAGGCGTTCTGGCCGTCGAAGGCCTGGAAGAAGGAGCCGGAGAACGCCCTGGCCTCCAGGATCGGCGCTGCCACCGCCCAGCGTCCGGGCACCATCGCGGGGATCACCTCCGCGGTGCTCGCGGTGCTCGCCGTCGGAGTGCTCGGCTTCCAGCCCCAGTTCGACGCCGACAGCTCGCTGCCGCAGGACCTCGAGTCCGTGACCGCGATGAAGGACCTCCAGCGCGGCTTCTCGGCCGGGCAGTCCGACCCGACCTCGGTCTACCTGGAGAAGCGCGACGGAACCGCCTTGGACCAGGCCCAGCTGGAGGCGTTCGGCGCGGCCCTGAAGATCGAGGGCGTCGGCCGGGTCTCCCCCGCCCTGGCCGGTGCGAACGGCGGCATCGCCCAGTACAGCGTGGTCCTGAACTACCGGCCCACCGAGGACAAGGCTCTCGACCTGGTCTCCGGGCCGCTGCGGGACGCCGCCCACCGGGCCGCGCCCGAGGGCACGCGGGCCCTGGTCGGCGGCACCTCGGCGGTGCTCGGCGACATCAGCACGGCCGTCAGGCACGACTACAAGGTGGTCTTCCCCGCCGCCGGACTCGCCATCATGCTCATCCTGGGGCTGCTGCTGCGCAGCATGGTCGCCCCATTGTACCTGATGGCGTCGGTCGCCCTCGGCTTCGCCGCCACGCTCGGCGCGACGGTCTGGGTCTTCCAGAACGGCGCGGGCGAGAAGGGCCTGCTGTTCACCCTGCCGGTGATCGTCTACCTCTTCGTGGTGGCGATCGGCACGGACTACAACATCCTGATGGTGGCCCGGCTGCGCGAGGAGATCGGGCAGGGGCGCAGCCCGCGCGAGGCAGTCCGCCGCGCCGTCTCCGCGTCGGTACCGACCATCAGCGCCGCCGCGATCATCCTGTCCGGCACCTTCGGTGTCCTGACGCTGGCCGAGAACTCCATGCTCCAGCAGATGGGCTTCGCCGTCGCGTTCGGCATCCTGCTGTCCGCGTTCGTCATGGCGATGCTGCTGGTGCCGACGCTCACCAGCCTGCTCGGCGAGCGCGCCTGGTGGCCCGGGCACAAGGACACCCTGCCGGCGACGGCGGGTGGCCCGGGTGAGGTACGCGGGACAGCCACGGGTGAGGGCACGTTCGGGCCTTCCGGCGCGGGCGGCTCCCGCAACGACGACCGGAGCCTCATCTAGAACCCCGCGGCCGTGCGCGCACCGTCCGACCAGGGCAATTGTCAGCTTCCTGCCAAGGTTCTGACGGCCCGTCCGGCCGGGAACGACCACCGCCTACGCTCCGTTGCGGAAACTCACGAGGGAAGGCTTGGGGAATTGCGTATCCGAATCACGCTCGCCGCCGTACTCGCCGCCGGTGTGCTGTCGCTGACCGCGGCCACCGCCACTGCCGCCTCCGGTACCACCGCAAGGCAGGCCGCTCCGGCAACGCAGGAGGCCGGGGCGGACTGCGGCGAGGTGCGACTGACCGGGGAGCTGCCCGCGCCGCCGGCAGGGATGGCCGTTCAGCAGCAGGTCTCCATCGGCGCGGACTGTCGTCCTGTCCTCGGAGAGGTCAAGCTCGTACCGGCGGACAACGGCGCGGCCTCGAAGAGCACCGCCGCCCCGGCCGTGGCCGTGGCCATGGCCGGGGCGAACGAGGGCGGCACGACGCGCCAGTTCAAGAGCTGGAACGAGATGTTCGACTGCTGCAACATTCGCATGACCGGTCTGTACACGACCTCGCAGTGGACCACGGACGGCAACCGGATCACGACGGCGGCCACCGATGTCACGCAGCAGTGGAACCGCGAGCCCTGGAATGCCGGCTGGTCGCTGAAGTCCGCGACGAAGAACACCGACTGTTCCAGCGACTGCGGCGTTTCGCGGACCGAGGCGCACGCCGACTTCACTTACAAGGGGATCTTCGACACCTCCGGAGACCGGTATGCGAACACGCACCACTCGTACGTCGACCTGAACGCGGACGGATCCGCCACCTGCCGTTTCGACGTGCAGCTGCGCCACACGTTCATCGGCTGGAACTGGCAGCGCGGCTGCCAGTGACCGAAGTGGGCGCGGCCACCGAAACGAGCCGCGCCCACCGGTCGTGACCACCCTTCTCACCGATGGGCCCGCCCTCGGCCTCCACCCACGCGTGGGGGCTGAACGGCGGGCTCATCAGCGTTCCCACGCACCACGTGGGCCAGCTGCCGCCCAGCCGGCAGGTCAGGGCCGCACGGTATCCGCGGCGGTCGGCGAGCTGGCGGGCGACGGGGGCCAGCGGCCAGGAGAGCAGCGCGCGGAAGCCGCCGAGGCGGCGCAGGGCGAGCAGCGGGTGGCGGGCGACGAGTGCGTGCAGGTGGTGCGGGAGGCCGACGAACAGGTTGTCCCTGCCGTTTCCGGTCAGGTGGAGCCGGGAGCCGCGGGCGGCCATCCTGGCGGCGAGGACGGTGACGCGGCGGCGGGAGGCGACCAGCGCGGTGGTGGAGTCGAGGCCGCCGGAGAGGTCGGAGCTGATCAGCCCGCCGGGGGCGGTACGGACGTCCACCGCGTCCAGCAATGCCTCACGGACGGCTGCGGCTCCGCGGTCCATGGGCGTATCGGGCTCCGGGGGCCGGTGCCAGCGCCGATGGGAAGGGACGCCGTCGGGGCGGGTCAGCAGGGCCGTACCCGGGGGAACGACGGTGACGGCCGACCACAGGGGGCGCTGGTCGAGCGGGGCGGGCGCCATGCCCAGGAGGTGGACCGCCACGGCGGTGGGGTCGGGTTGCAGGCCCGCCAGCCGGGCCAGTTGGGCGGCCCGGTCGCCGGCGACGAGGGTGCCGCCGGTGCGGGTGTGGAAGACGCGCCGGGCCCCGTAGTTGTCGGGGAATACGAAGAAGAACGGTGCCTCGTGTTCCGGCATGGTCAGCTCCTGCGGGAAGAACCGGAAATCAGAACCAGCCGCGGACGTGGTTCCAGTCCCAACTGCCGACCGGGAGACCCATTCCGGTGTCGGAATGGAAAGAGCCGGTGGCGGCGAAAACCGGGGCCTCGTAAACCTTCTCCATCATGGCGAATTACTTTCGGCGGGCCGGAAAAATCCCGGCGTCCTTGTCGCTTGCCGAATCAATTTCGCAGCGGGCGAGCGGCGGATCAACGCCCTTGTCCGGTTCTCGCCGAGGTGGCAGCAAGCTGACAGTGGGACAGAAATGGACCGGTTCGTTCCATAGAATTCCGAGTCCGGTTGCGCACCTTACGATCAGATTGGCAGCCTTGACGACATGACGACACATGTCAGCACCCCGGCCCATTCGGCGGCCCTTGCCACGCCGCCGCCACCGAGGTGGGCGGTGTGGGCCGCCCATACCGTGCCGCTGATCGCGTTGCCATCCACCCTGTGGCGCCTGGCCATGACCGTCGGCGTTCCCGTCGGGTACAGCGAGGCGGTGCTGCGCACCGACTACGGGCTGCCCGGCACCGGCTATCTGATCCTTCCGTTGATCTCGCTGGCCCAGGAGGGCGCGGCGCTGCTGACGCTCGGTCTGGTCCGTGACTGGGGGCTGGTCGCGCCGCGCCGGCTGCCGTTCATCGGAGGGCGCCCGGTGCGTACCGGGGCGGCCGTGACGGCGGCGCTGCTCGGCGCCCTGATCATGACCGCGGTGACGGTCAGCCAGCTGATGCTCTGGGACACCGTCGACGAGGTCAATCTGACGGGCACGCACCGGGCCGTCATGGGCTGGATGTACGCACCGTTGCTGCTGTGGGGGCCGCTGCTGGCGCTGGTGACCCTCTCGTACGCCGCGCGACGCCGACACCATCGATGAACACGGCCGTTCTCGTCCTGCTGGCCGCGCTGTCCCTGACCGTGTTCGTCGCCGGACTCGCCTCCGGGGCCCGGCGGCTGCTCGGCGTACGCCTGGGCAAGGGACGCGCGGTGCTGACGGGCATCGTCGGGCTGGCCTCGGGAACCCTGGTCAGCTATCCGCTGCGGAACGTGCAGCCCTTCGCCCTGATCTCGCTCGAGATCGGGGTGTCACTCGTGGTCGCCATGCTGTTCCTGGCGGCCACCGAGGTGCTGGTGCCCTCGGGCACGGTACGCGGGCTCGTGCGGTTGCCCGGATCGCTGCGCCGCAGCTTCGCCCGTACGCGCCGGTACGGGCGGCTCAGCCGGATCTTCGTCCGGCACGGGCTCGGCCGTTTCCTCAGCGGTCGCTCCCGGCGCGGGCCGAACGCGCACGCCGAGCGCGCGGCGCTGGCCCCGTCGCTGCGGCTGGCGCTGGAGGAGGCCGGGGTCACCTTCGTCAAGCTGGGCCAGGTGATGTCCACCCGGTACGACCTGCTGCCGCCCGAGTTCATCGACGAGCTGAGCTCCCTCCAGGACCAGGCCTCCCCGGAGCCGTGGGAGGCCGTCGAGCGAGTGCTGCACGAGGAACTGGGGGCGCCGCCCGGCGAGGTGTTCGCCGAGTTCGACCCCAAGCCGGTGGCCGCCGGGTCGATCGCCCAGGTGCACCGGGCGCGGCTGGCGTGCGGCAAGCAGGTCGCGGTGAAGGTGCAGCGACCCGGCGCGCGCGAGATCGTCGTGGACGACCTGGACATCCTGTACCGGTTCGCGGCCCGGCTGGAGCATCACACGGACTGGGGGCGCAGCATGGGCGCGCTCGCGCTGGCCCAGGGGTTCGCCGTATCGATCCAGGAGGAGCTGGACTTCCGCATCGAGGCCCGCAACACGCTGTCCGTGGCGGCGGCGATCGAGGCGGCCGGCGGTGACTCGGTGATCCGGGTGCCCGAGGTCCATCAGGACCTGTCCGGCAAGCAGGTCCTGGTCACCGAGTGGATGGCGGGCACTCCGCTGCACAGTGTGTCGCGGCTGCTGGACGAACGGGGCCTGGACCGGCAGGCGCTGGCCACCGCGATGCTGGAGTGCCTGCTGGGACAGATCATGACCAGCGGTGTCTTCCATGCCGACCCGCACCCCGGCAATCTGCTGCTGCTCGACGACGGCCGGCTCGGCATGCTCGACTTCGGCTCGGTGGGCCGCATCGACCGCTCGCTGCGGGGCACCCTGAGCGGCATGCTGCTGGCCCTGCACCGGGGCGATCCGGCCGGGCTGTCGGACTCGCTGCTGGCGCTGGTGGTGCACCCGGAGCACATAGACGAGCGGAAGCTGGAGCGGGCGCTCGGGCAGTTCCTGGCACGGCACTTCGCGCCCGGCATCAAACCGGACCGGGAGATGTTCGCCGACCTGTTCGCGATCGTCGCGCGGCACGGGATCAGCGTGCCCCCGGAGATAGCTGCCGTGTTCCGGGCGCTGGCCACGATGGAGGGGTCCCTGGACCGCCTCGTGCCGGGCTTCGACATCGTCACCGAGGCGAGGTCCTTCGCCGTCACCCAGCACCTGCGCAAGCTCAAGCCGGAGGCGTTGGGCCGCACCGTGACCGAGGAACTGCTGGGCCTCGTGCCGATGCTGCGCCGGCTGCCGCGCCGCATCGAGCGGATCGGCGCGGCCGTGGAGGGCGGACAGCTCACCGTCGGGGTGCGGCTGTTCGCCGATCAGGAGGACCGGCGGTTCCTGCGCTCGCTCGTCCACGAGGTGCTGCTCGCGTTCCTCGGCGGGGTGATCGGGCTCGTGGGCGTTCAGCTCCTGCGGACCGAGGGGGGGCCGATGCTGAGCGAGCAGCTCGGGCTGTTCGAGCTCTTCGGGTACAACCTGCTGGTGATCAGCTCGGTGCTGGTGCTGCGGGTGCTGTTCATGATGATCGGCGCCGGCCAGCGGCGCTGAGCCACCGGACACGACCGAGGCCCGGTTCCCCGTGGTGGGAGCCGGGCCTCGTCGTCGTACGGGTCTCAGCGCTTGGCCGCGGCCCGCTGGTAGGCCCGGCCGGCCAGCGGGATCACCACGGCGAGCAGTACGAGCAGCACCCCGAGGGCGGCGATGACGGGGTGTTCGGAGGGGAAGGCACCACTGGAGGCGCCGCGCTCGTTGCCGAACAGGTCGCGGGCGGCGGAGACCACCGCGCTGACCGGGTTCCACTCCACGATCACGCGCATCCAGCCGGGCAGTCCCTCCGGCGGCACGAAGGCGTTGGAGAGGAAGGCCAGCGGCATCATCACGACACCGGAGACCGCGCTGACCGCCTCGGAGCTGCGCAGGCTCAGGCCCACCAGGGCGCCCACCCACGACATCGCGAAGCCCATCAGGAGCAGCAGCCCGAAGCCGGCCAGCGTCTGCAGCACGCCGTTGTGCGCCCGCCAGCCGATCAGATAGCCCACCAGGGCCATGATGGCGCTGGTCCAGCCGACCAGGACGAGATCGGCGGTGGTGCGGCCGAGGAGCACCGAGGAGCGGGAGATGGGCAGCGCGCGGAAGCGGTCCACCAGGCCGTTGTTGAGGTCCTCGACCACGCCGATGGCGGTGGTGGTGAGGTTGGCGAGCATGACCTGGGCGAAGATGCCGGCCATGATGTATTCCTTGTAGCCGCCCTGGCCGGGTACCTGCATGGCGCTGCCGAAGAGGTACCCGAAGACGAGGACGAAGGCCACGGGCATCACGGTGATGCCGAGCAGCTGCTCCGGCATCCGCCGGATGTGCCGCATCTGACGGCCCGCGAGTGCGAACGAGTCGCTGATCACCTCGGTCATACCGCCTGCATCTCCTTCGCCTGCTCGGACTGCTCGTTCTGATCGGTCGGTTGTGCCTGTTCGTCGCCCCGCTGACCGGTCAGGGCCAGGAAGACGTCGTCCAGGGAGGAGCGGCGGACCGCGAAGTCCGAGGGCTCGATGCCGAGCCGCTCCAGGCCGTTGGCCGCGGCGGCGATGGTGTTCACCCCGCCGGCCAGCGGTACCGAGACGGTGCGGTTCTCGCGGTCCACGACCGGCTCCCCCGGCGACACGTCGGCCAGCACCCGGGTGGCGGCGGCCAGGTCGGCGACCGAGCCGACCGAGACCTCCAGCCGCTCACCGCCGACCTTGCGCTTGAGCTCGTCGGGGGTGCCGTCGGCGATGACCACGCCCTTGTCGATGACCGCGACCCGGTCGGCGAGCTGGTCGGCCTCCTCCAGGTACTGGGTGGTCAGCAACACGGTCACGCCGTTGCCCACCTGCTCCTTGATCATCTCCCAGAGGGCGAGCCGGCTGGTGAGGTCCAGCCCCGTGGTCGGCTCGTCCAGGAAGAGCACGGGTGGGCTCGCCACGAGGCTCGCGGCGAGGTCGAGGCGCCGGCGCATGCCGCCCGAGTAGGTCTTGGCCATCCGGTCGGCGGCGTCCACCAGGCCGAACTTCTCCAGGAGTTCGCCGGCACGGGCCCGGGCGCCCTTGCGGCCCAGGCGCAGCAAGGTGCCGATGAGCTGGAGGTTCTCCCGGCCGGTCAGCCGCTCGTCGACGGCCGCGTACTGGCCGGTGAGGCCCACGTTGGCACGGATCAGCTTGGCCTGGGTGGCCAGGTCGTAGCCCGCGACGGTGGCGCGGCCCTCGTCCGGGTCGAGCAGGGTCGCGAGGATGCGCACGGTGGTGGTCTTACCCGCCCCGTTGGGCCCGAGCACGCCGAGGATCGTGCCCGCGGGCACCTCCAGGTCGATGCCGTTCAGCGCCTGGTGGTCGCCGTAGCGCTTGCGCAGGCCCTCCGCCGAGATTGCCGTTTCCATGACGGACACTCCTTTGCTGCGTTGCGTTGTGTGGTCGGGGCGGGTCAGCGGGCGGAGGCCGGCTGACCGACGAGCTTCTCCAGGACGACCCGGCCGATCTCGGCCGCCGGCTCCGGCTGGAGCAGGTGCCCGTGGTGCGCGTGCACCGGGTAAGTGGTGATGGCGCCGGCCACGTACGGCTCCCAGGCGGCGACGGAGTCCACCGCCTTGGCTGCCGGGTCGCCGGTGCCGGCCGTGGAGACGAAGAGCAGCAGCTCGCCGTCGAAGCGGCGCGGCCGGTAGGCGGCGCTGAGCACGTGGTTGTTGATGCCGACCTTCACGAAGGCCGAGATGTGGTGCTCCTCCAGGCTGCCGAGCGCGCTGTCCCGGCCCCGGATGAGCTCCATCGCCCGCTGGTGGTCGAGGGGCTGGGAGCGCAGCTCGGCAAGGTCGTAGCCGACGAAGTCGAGGAGGGTCTCCAGGACGTCCCGCTCCGTGGGGAGCGTGTAGTCGTCGTCCTTCCAGGACTCGTCGTACGGGGTCTGGTCGAGGTTGGCCAGCAGGGCGACCCTCTCCCCCGCCTCGGCGAGCTGCGTGGCGATCTCGTGGGCGACGAGGCCGCCGAAGGACCAGCCGATGAGGTGGTAGGGGCCGGCGGGCTGGACCGAGCGGATCTGCTCGACGTAGTCCGCCGCCATCTCCGTGACGCCGATGGCGATCGGGCCCTCGCCGTTCAAGCCGCGGGCCTGGAGGCCGTAGACGGGGTACTCGGCCGAGATGTGCCCCAGCAGGGTCGAGTACGGCCAGCTGAGGCCGCCCGCGCCGTGGACACAGAACAGCGGGGGCCGCTCGCCGCCGGTGCGCAGCGCCAGCAGTACCTCGAAGCCGTCGCCGTCCTGGCCTGAGCCGAGTTTGTCCATGAGTTGGGCGACGGTCGGGGTCTCGAAGATGCCCCGGTTGCTGAGCTTGACGCCCAGGACCGAGCGGATCCGGCTGACCAGCTGGATGGACGTGATGCTGTCACCGCCCAGCTCGAAGAAGCTCTCGTCGATGCCGACCCGGTCGACCTTGAGCACCTCGGCGAACAGGCCGCAGAGGATCTCCTCCTGGGCGGAGCGGGGGCCGCGTCCGCCGGGGGCGGTGTGGGCGCCGGGCGCCGGGAGCTGTTTGCGGTCGAGCTTGCCGTTGACGGTGAGCGGGAGGGCCTCGATGGCGACGAATGCGGCCGGGACCATGTAGTCCGGGAGGACGGCGCCGATGTGGGCGCGCAGGGCCTCCGCGTCGAGGACGGTGCCTTCGGCCGGAACCACGTACGCAGCGAGCCGCTTGATGCCCGGCTGGTCCTCGCGGACGATCACGGCGTTCTGCGCGACCGAGGCGTGCGTGGCCAGGACCGTCTCGATCTCACCGAGCTCGATACGGAAACCGCGCACCTTGACCTGGTCATCGGACCGCCCGAGGTAGTCGAGCTGCCCCTCCCGCGTCCAGCGGACCACGTCACCCGTGCGGTACATCCGCGAGCCGGGCACGCCGTACGGGTCCGCAAGGAACCGCTCGGCCGTCAGGCCGGGGCGACCCAGGTAACCGCGCGCCAGACCCGCGCCGGCGATGTACAGCTCGCCGGCCACGCCCGGGGCGACGGGGCGCAGGGCCGCGTCGAGGACGTACGTACGGGTTCCCGGGATCGGCGTGCCGATGGCCGGCACACCGGAGTCCGGGGTGAGCGGAGTCGATGTGGTCGCGACGACGGTGGATTCCGTCGGGCCGTAGGCGTTGACCATGCGACGGCCCGGAGCCCAGCGGTCGACCAACTCCGCGGAGGTGGCGTCACCGCCCACGATCAGGGACCGGAAGTGCGGGAACTCGGCCGCCTGAACACTGGCCAGCGCAGCCGGCGGGATCAGCGCGTGCGTGACCCGCTCCGCCGTCAGAACCTCCGCCAGCACCTCGCCCGCCAGCGGACCCGCCGGCGGCACCACCAACGCGGCGCCCGCCGCGAACGTCATGACCAGCTCCAGCACCGAAGCGTCGAAACTCGGCGACGCGAACTGCAGCACACGACTGTCGGCATCCACGGCAAACCGCTCTACCTCCGCCGCCGCGAAAGCCCCCAGACCCGCATGCGACACCACCACGCCCTTGGGACGACCTGTCGAACCCGACGTGTAGATCACGTACGCCGGGTGGTCGGAGGCCACCGCGGCGGTGGGGCGGGAGGCGGGCTTCCCTCCGGCCTCGGGGAGTTCGCTCAGGACGAGGACCGGACGGGCGTCGTCGAGCATGTACGCGATCCGGTCCTCCGGGTACTCCGGGTCCACCGGGAGGTACGCACCGCCGGCCTTCAGCACCGCCAGCTGCGCGACCACGATGTCCACCGAACGCGGCAGCACCAGCGCCACCACCCGCTCCGGACCCACACCCTGGTCCATCAGCCAGAGCGCCAGCCGGTTCGCCCGCGCCTCGACCTCCGCGTAGGAGAGCACCAGCTCGCCGCTGACCACCGCCGGCGCGTCCGGCGTCGCGTCCACCGCGGCTTCGAACAGACCGTGGAAGGTGACCGGCACCGAGTCGTCGGCCGTCCCGGCCCACTCCCCCAGCACCCGCGCACGCTCCCCAACGGTCAGGACGTCCACCGCCCCGACCCGAACCTCCGGATCGGCCGCGACCGCGTCCAACACCGCCACCAGACGCCCCGCCAGCTCCTCCGCCGTCACCCGGTCGAACAGATCGACCGCGTACTCGACACTGCCCTCCAGACCCGACCCGGCCTCCGCGAGCTGGAAGGTCAGGTCGAACTTCGCGGCGTCGAGGCCGATCCGCTCCGGGGCGATGCTCAGGTCCCCCAGGTCCAGCGTGGCGTCGCCGGTGTTCTGGAAGGCGAGCATGACCTGGAAGAGGGGGTGGCGGGCCATCGACCGCTCGGGGTTGAGGACCTCCACCAGCCGCTCGAAGGGCACGTCCTGGTTCGCGTACGCCGCCAGGTCGCTCTCCCGGACCCGCTTCAGCACCTCGGAGAAGGTCGGATCGCCGGAGACGTCCGTCCGCAGCACCAGGGTGTTGACGAAGAAGCCCACGAGGTCGTCGAGGGACTCGTCGGTACGGCCCGCGATCGGCGAGCCGAGGGGAATGTCGGTACCGGCGCCGAGACGGTGCAGCAGCGTCGCCAGGGCCGCCTGAACCACCATGAACAGGCTCGTGCCCGTCGTACGGGCCAGCTCGTCCAGACGGGCGCGGGTGGCCTGGGACACCTGGAAGGGGACGGTGTCACCGCGGTAGCTCATCCGGGCCGGACGCGGGCGGTCCGCGGGCAGGGCGAGCTCCTCGGGCAGGCCGGCGAGGGCCTCGCGCCAGTAGTCGACCTGGCGGGACAGCTCGCTGACCGGGTCGTCCTCGTCGCCGAGGATCTCGCGCTGCCACAGCGTGTAGTCGGCGTACTGGACCGGCAGCGGCTCCCAGGCGGGTACGGCGCCCGCCGCACGGGCCGCGTACGCCTCGCCGAGGTCGCGGGCCAGCGGGGCCATGGACCAGCCGTCCCCCGCGATGTGGTGGACGACGACCAGCAGGACGTGCGTGGTCGCGTCCAGCGTGAACAAGTGGGCGCGCACCGGCAGGTCTGCGGCCAGGTCGAAGCCGCGGGCCACCTCGGCGGCCAGTGCCTCGGCGTCGTACGGCGCCTTCACGAGGACCGGGGCGGCGGCCTCGGGGGCCAGGATCAGCTGGTGGGGGCGGCCGTCGGTGTCCGGGAAGACGGTGCGCAGGCTTTCGTGGCGTGCCACCACGTCGCCGAGCGCGGCCTCGAGGGCGCCTGCGTCGAGGGAACCGGTGAGGCGGACGGCCAGCGGCATGTTGTACGTGGCGCTGGGCCCCTCGAACCGGTCGAGGAACCACAGCCGGCGCTGGGCGGGCGACAGGGGTATCTCGGCGGGGCGCTGCCGTACGGTCAGGGCAGCACGCCCGGTGCCTTCCTCGCCGACGCGCTCGGCGAGCGCGGCCACCGTCGGCGCCTCGAAGAGGGTGCGGACGGCGACCTCCGCGCCGAGCCGGGAGCGGATGCGGCCGGTGACGCGGATCGCGAGCAGCGAGTGGCCGCCGAGGTCGAAGAAGCTGTCGTCGATGGAGACCTGCTCCAGGCCCAGGATCTCGGCGTAGATCTCGCACAGCGCCTTCTCGCGCGCGGTGCGCGCGGTGCGACCGGCGGGGGCGGTGCGCGGTCCGGGCGCGGGCAGGGCCTTGCGGTCGAGCTTGCCGTTGACGGTCAGCGGAAGTCTGGGCAGAGCGACGTAGGCGGCCGGGACCATGTAGTCGGGCAGCCGTTCGCCCAGGGCCTGACGGAGCTGCTCGGGCCCGGGGGCGGCGCGGCCGGCTGCCGGGACGAGGTAGGCGACCAGCTCCTGGATTCCGGGTCGGTCCTCACGGACCATCAAGGCGGCCTGGGCGATGTCCGGGTGGGCCTCGACGGCGGCCTCGATCTCGCCGAGTTCGATGCGGAAGCCGCGGATCTTGACCTGGTCGTCGGCGCGGCCGAGGCAGTCGATGCGGCCGTCACGGGTCCAGCGGGCGCGGTCGCCGGTGCGGTACATGCGGGTGCCGGGCGCGCCGTACGGATCGGCCACGAAGCGCTCGGCGGTCAGGGCGGGGCGGCCCAGGTAGCCGCGGGCCAGGCCGGCGCCCGCGAGGTAGAGCTCGCCGGCGACGCCGGGCGGTACGGGGCGCAGGGCGGTGTCGAGCACGTAGGCGCGGTAGTTGTCGAGCGGGCGGCCGACCAGGACGCGGTCGCTGTCGGTGACGCGCTGACCGAGGGCGTCGACGGTGGCCTCGGTGGGTCCGTACAGGTTGTACGCCACCAGGCCCTCGGTCCGGGCGAGTTCGTCGCGCAGGGCCTCGCCGAGCGCCTCGCCGCCGAGGCTGACCAGGAGCGGACGGATATTCTCGTCGGCGGTCAGGCCCAGCTCGTGGAGCTGCTGGAAGTGGCCGGGGGTGGTGTCGACGTGGTCGAGTCCGCCGACCTCGCGGGCGTAGGCGAGCAGGGCGGCGGGGTCCTGGCGGGCCTCGTCGTCCATGAGGTGCAGTTCGTGGCCGGCGAACATCCACAGCAGCGGGTCGACGGCCGCGTCGAAGGAGAACGACGCGGCGAGGGCGACCTTGAGACGGCGGCCGCCGGCCGAGGCGATCACCTCTCCGTACAGCCGGCCGAAGTGGTCGTGGAAGAGGTTGACGGCGCTGCGGTGCTGGACGGTGACGCCCTTGGGGCGGCCGGTGGATCCGGAGGTGTAGATGAGGTACGCGGCGTTGTCCGGGTGTCCGGCGCCGGGCACCTCGTCCGGGCCGAGGTCGTGGTCCGGCCAGATGCCGTCGCGGTCGATGGCGTACAGGTCGGCGACCGACGACAGTTCTGTGACGGGCCTGGCGTCGTCCAGGATGTACGCGATGCGCTCGGCCGGGTAGGCCGGGTCGACGGGCAGGTACACGGCACCGGCCTTCATCACGGCGAGCAGGGCCACGATGTGCTCGGCGGAGCGCGGCAGCCGCACGGCGACGGCCTCTTCGGCGCGCACCCCGTCGGCGACGAGCCGGCGGGCGAGGCGGTTGGCCCAGGCGTTGAGGGCGGCGTAGCTCAGGCGCACGTCGCGGAAGACCAGGGCGGTGGCGTCGGGGGTGCGGGCGGCCTGGGCCTCGAAGAGCTGCGCCAGCGTGCCGGTGGGGTGCTCCCGGGCGGTGTCGTTCCAGGTCTCGAGCACCTGGTGGCGTTCCTCGGGGGTGAGGACGTCCACGGTGGACAGGGCCCGGTCGGGGTCGGCGACGAGGTCGGCCACCAGGCGGACCAGGCGGTCGGCGAGGGCTTGGGCGCTCTCGCGGTCGAAGAGGTCGGTGGCGAACTCGATGCCTCCCTCGATGCCGTCCGGGGTGCCGTCGGCGGCGAAGCGCTCGGCGAGGACGACGGACAGGTCGAAGTTGGAGGTCTTCAGGCCCACGGGCCTGGCGGCGGTGCGGACCCCGTCGAGGTCGAGTGCAGCCTCGGTGTTGTTCTGGAAGGACAGCATGACCTGGAACAGCGGGTGCCGGGCCAGGGAACGGCCGGGGTTGAGCGTCTCGACCAGCTGCTCGAAGGGGACGTCCTGGTGGGAGTAGGCGGCAAGGTTGGACTCCCGTACACGGTCCAGGAGTTGACGGAAGGTGGGGTTGCCGGAGATGTCGGTGCGCAGCACCAGGGTGTTGACGAAGAATCCGACGAGCTCGTCGAGGGCCTGGTCCGTACGGCCGGCGACGGGGGTGCCGAGCGGGATGTCCTCGCCGGCGCCGAGGCGGTGGAGCAGGGCGGCGAGCGCGGCCTGGGCGGCCATGAAGACGCTGGCACGGGATTCGCGGGCGAGGCCGGCGAGCGCCTGGTGGGTGGCGGCGTCGATGGCAAGGTCCACGGTGTCGCCGCGGTAGCTCATCTCGGCGGGGCGGGGCCGGTCGGCGGGCAGCGCCAGCTCCTCGGGGAGGCCCTCGAGGGCGGTGCGCCAGAAGTCGGTCTGGCGGGCGAGTTCGCTGCCGGGGGTGTGCTCGTCGCCCAGGACCTCCTCGCGCCACAGGGTGTAGTCGGCGTACTGAACGGGCAGCGGCTCCCAGGCGGGGGCGTGGCCGGCGCGGCGGGCGCGGTAGGCGTCCGAGAGGTCGCGGGCCAGCGGGGCCATGGACCAGCCGTCGGCGGCGATGTGGTGGACCACGAGCAGCAGGACGTACTCGGTGCCGCCGCGTGCGAAGAGCCGGGCACGCAGCGGGAGGTCCCGGGTGAGGTCGAACTCCTTGCCGGAGGCGGCGGCCAGCGCCCGGTCCAGCTCGTCGTCGGCGACGCCGATGACCGGCAGTGCGGGGACGGCGTCGGCGGGGTCGAGGACGTGCTGGTGGGGGCTGCCGTCGGTGTCGGGGAAGACGGTGCGCAGCGACTCGTGGCGGGCGACGACGTCGGCGAGCGCGGCGCGCAGGGCGGAGACGTTCAGTTCGCCGGAGATCCGCACGGCCATCGGCAGGTTGTAGTTGCCGCCGGCGTCCTCGAAGCGGCCGAGGAACCACAGCCGCCGCTGGGCGGGCGAGAGCGGGACCGTGTCGGGGCGCCGCCGGGCGGTCAGTGCCTGGCGGGCGCGGCCCGCGCCGGCGATCCGCGCGTCCAGGGCGGCGACGGTAGGGGCTTCGAAGAGGGTGCGTACGGCGATCTCCGCGCCGAGGTCGGCCCGGATGCGGCTGACCAGGCGGGTGGCGATCAGCGAGTGCCCGCCGAGGTCGAAGAAGCTGTCGTCGATGGAGACCTGCTCCAGGCCCAGTACTCCGGCGAACAGCTCGCACAGCAGGGTCTCGCGGGCGGTGCGGGGGGCCCGGCCGGCAGCGGCCGCGCCGTCGGGGACGGGCAGGGCGCGGCGGTCGAGCTTGCGGTTGGGGGTGAGCGGCAGCTCGGGCAGGGCGACGTAGGCGGAGGGCACCATGTAGTCGGGCAGGGTGCCGTCGAGGTGGGCGCGCAGCTGGTCGGCAGCGGGGACGGTGCTGCCGGCGGCTGGGACCAGGTAGGCGGCGATGGTCTTGATGCCGGGGCGGTCCTCGCGGGCGATGACGGCGGCCTGGGCGATCGCCGGGTGGGTGGTGAGCGCGGCCTCGATCTCGCCGAGTTCGATGCGGAAGCCGCGGATCTTGACCTGGTGGTCGGAGCGTCCGAGGTAGTCGAGTTCGCCGTCGGCGGTCCAGCGGACCACGTCGCCGGTGCGGTACATGCGCGAGCCGGCCGGGCCGTGGGGGTCGGCGACGAAGCGCTCCGCGGTCAGGCCCGGGCGGCCGAGGTAGCCGCGGGCCAGGCTCGCGCCGGCCAGGTAGAGCTCGCCGGGGACGCCTGGCTGGACCGGGCGCAGGGCGCTGTCGAGGACATAGGTGCGGGTGTTGCGGATGGGGCGGCCGATGGTGGGGCGGGCCGGCCAGGCGTCGACATCGGCGGGGAGGGTCGCGGCGGTGACCACGTGGGTCTCGGTGGGCCCGTAGTGGTTGTGCAGGACGCGGCCGGTGCCGTGGTGGAAGTCGCGGATCCGCTTGCTCAGGACGAGGGCCTCGCCGGCCTGCGCGAGGTGCCGCAGCGCCGGGAGGTCCAGGCCCAGACCGACGGCCTCCTCACAGAGGGCGTCGATGACCAGGTTGGGCGCGTACACCTCGTCGATGCGCTGCTCGGCCAGCCACTGGACGAAGGCGGCCGGGTCGCGGCGGGTGTCCTCGTCGGGGATGACCAGGGTGCGGCCCGAAAGGGTGGCGGAGAGGATCTCCTGGGCGGAGACGTCGAAGCTGATGGCGGTGAACTGGGCGGTGCGCACGCCCGGTCCGCCGGGGAGTTCCGCCTCGTGCCAGCCGATGAGGTTGGCGAGCGGGGCGCCGGGCATCGCGACGCCCTTGGGCTTGCCGGTGGATCCCGAGGTGTAGATGACGTAGGCGGGGGTGAGCGGCGTCAGCGGCGCGGTGCGCTCGGCATCGGTGATCTCACCGTCGGCCAGGGCCTCGAGGCCGACGGTCACCGCCTCGTCGTCCAGGAGCAGCAGCGGGGTGGTGTCGGCGGCGGCCTCGACGGCCGGCCGGGTGGCGCGGTCGGTGACGACCAGGGCGGGCCGGGCGTCGCCGAGCATGTGGGCGATGCGGTCGGCGGGGTAGCCGGCATCGACGGGGAGGTAGGCGGCGCCGGACTTCAGTACGGCCCAAACGGCCACGATCAGTTCGACGGAACGGGGCAGGGCGAGGGCTACGGTCCGCTCGGGGCCGGCGCCGCGGGCGATGAGCAGGCGGGCCAGGCGGTTGGCGCGGACGTCGAGCTCGCGGTAGGTCAGTGTGGTGCCGGCGGACTGGACGGCGACGGCGTCGGGGTGTCGGTCGGCGGTCTGCCGGAACAGGGCGGGCAGCGGGAGCAGCGGGCCGTCGTGCGCGGTGTCGTTCCAGGTGTGCAGGACGCGGGTGCGCTCGTCGCCGGTGAGCAGGTCGAGACGGCCGACGGGGGTGTTCTCGGCGCCGGGCAGGGCGGCGAGCAGGCGCAGCACGCGGGCTCCGATGCCTTGCGCTGCGGCGGTGTCGAGGTGGTCGGGGCGGTGGCTGAGCTCCAGGGCGAGGGTGTCGCCGACGTTCACCAGCAGGCTCAGCGGGTAGTGGGTGCCTTCGTGGCTACGGCCGTCGACCACGCCGAGGCCGCCGGCGGAGCGGCGCAGGCCCTCGGTGTCGACGGGGTAGTTCTCGAACACCAGGAGGGTGTCGAAGAGTTCGCCGGTGGCCGGGGTGAGGCGCTGGATGTCGCCCAGGCCCAGGAACTGGTGGTCCATCAGGGCGGCCTGCTGGTCCTGGAGGCGCTCCAGCAGGTCACCGAGCGGCTCGGCCGGGTTCAGGGCGACCCGGACCGGCAGGGTGTTGATGAACAGCCCGATCATGGATTCGACGCCGGGCAGCTGCGGCGGGCGGCCGGAGACGGTGCCGCCGAAGACCACGTCGTCACGGCCGGTCAGACGACCCAGGACGATCGCCCAGGCCGCCTGGACCACGGTGTTGACGGTGATGCCGCGCCCGCGCGCCCAGCGGGTCAGCTCCGCGGTCGCCGCGGCCGGAAGCTCCACGCGGGTCAGTGCGGGGGCGAGCGGTTCGCGGGCCGCTGCGGGGGCGGCGAGCAGGGTCGGCTCGTCCACGCCGTCCAGGACCCGGCGCCAGGCGTCCTCGGCAGCGGTGCGGTCCTGTGCGTCGACCCAGGCGAGGTAGTCGCGGTACGGGGTGACGGCGGGCAGCGCCCGCTCGTCGGAGCCCGCCCGCAGCAGTCCGTACAGCTCGAAGAGTTCACCGATGAGCAGGGCCCGGGACCATCCGTCGAGCAGGATGTGGTGCGCGGTGACGAGGAACTGGTAGCGGCCGTCGCCCAGGTCCACGAGGGTGAAGCGGATCAGCGGCGGGCGCGCCAGGTCGAAGCGGCGGGCACGGTCCGCCGCGGCGATCTCCTCGGCCGCGGCGGCCCGCTCGCCGGCTGGTCGGCCGGACAGGTCGGTGACGGTGAAGGCGGGGGCCACCTCGAAGGGGATGAGCTGGACCGGCTCGCCGTTCTTGCGGTGGCGGAACGCGGCCCGCAGGCCCGAGTGCCGGCGCAGCAGGGCGGCGCAGGCGGAGTGCAGGTGCCCGGTGTCGATGCCGCCCTCGATGTCGAGGACGAACTGCATGGTGTAGACGTCCGGGCCCTGCTCGTCGTACTGCGCGTGGAACAGCAGGCCCTGCTGGAGCGGGGAGAGCGGGAGTATGCCCTCCAGGCGCGGCTTCGGCTTGGTCATGTCGCTTCTCTCCACTCAGAACTCGAAGTCTTCTTCGAACGCGTCGATCTCGTCCTGGTCGAGATCGAGCAGCGGCGCCGGCTCGGCCGCCGTGGGGCGCGGGGCCACCGCCCGCACCGGTTGGGTCGCGGGGTCCGCGGCGTGGGCCGCCAGGGCGCGCAGCGCCCGGAACCAGCCCTCGGCGAGCGAGGCCACCTCGGCCTCGGTGAACAGTCCGTCGGGCCAGGTCCAGGAGGCCACCAGGCGGGGGCCGCCGGGACCGTCCTGGGCCAGCGAATTCAGCTCCAGGGCGTGCGCGGCGGGCATCGCGGCGTCGCTACCGCCGAGGCCGCCGTCGCCGTTGTCGTTGTCGCCGTTGTCGCCGCCGCCGAACCTGCCCAGGTAGTTGAAGCCGATCTGCGGTACGGGAAGTCCGGCCAGCACGCCTGCCGTCTCCGGGTTGAGGTGGCGCAGCAGCCCGTACCCGGCGCCGTTGTCGGGCAGCGCGGCGAGCTGTCCGGCCACGTGGGCCAGGGCCCGGCCGGCGGCGGGGCCGCCCGTGTAGAGCGCCTCCCAGTCGTCGTCGGGGACGGCAGGGTCGAGGCGGACCGGGAAGAGGCTGGTGAACCAGCCGACGGTGCGGGAGATGTCGGAATCCGGCAGGACGCCGGCGAGCAGCTCCTCGCGGCCGTGGCCCTCCAGGTCGAGCAGGACGCCCTGCTCGCGCCGGCGGCCGCGCCCTCGGTCCCAGTCGGTGACCGCAAGCGCGAACGCGGTGAGCAGTACGTCGTTGACGCCGGTGCCGAACACGGTCGGGACGGTCGTCAGCAGCGGGCCGGTGTCGGCCGCGGGCAGCGTCACGCTGTACTGCCGGGCCGTGGCGGCCACGTCGCGGCCCGGGTCCAGCGGCCGGGCACCCAGCGGGGGTTCCTGGTAGCCGCTGAGCATGCCCGTCCACACCGGGAGTTCGGCGGCCCGCTCGGGGGCCAGGGCCGCCCGTGCCAGGCCCCGGGCCCAGGCGCGGAAGGAGGTCCACACCGGTTCCAGTACGGGCTCCCGGCCGGCGACGACGGCCTCGTAGGCGGCCATGAAGTCGGGCATCAGGATCCGCCACGACACCCCGTCGACCACCAGGTGGTGGACGATCAGCAGCAGCCTGCCCGTTTCCCGCGGTCCGGCGTCGAACCAGACCGCCTGGACCATCAGCCCGGTGTCCGGAGCGAGCCGGTCCTGGGCGGCCCGGCCCTCAACGTCGATGCGCGCTGTCAGGGCGGCCTCGTCCAGGCCCGCCACGTCGATCCGGTGGACCACGTCGGCGGCCCGCAGGGTGCCCTTCGGCGGGACCTCCAGGGACCAGTCGGCGGGCTGCCGCACCAGGCGGGCGCGCAGCGCGTCATGGTGGTCGAGCACGGCCTGGACGACGGCGCGCAGCACGTCCTCGGTGAGGCCGCCGGGGACGGGTGCCATCACCGACTGGTTGAACCCTTCGATCCGGCCGCCCAGTTCGCGCAGCCAGCGGATGATCGGGGTGGCGGGCAGGGCTCCGATCGCCGGGTCCGCGCCATCCGGGTCCGGGGCGAGCAGCAGCTCGGCCGGGGACTGCGGCAGGGCTGTGGCCAGCGCCTGGACCGTCTTGTGCCGGAACACCTCGCGGGGGGTCAGCACCAGGCCGGCCAGGCGGGCTCGGCCCACCAGCTGCACGGAGGTGATGCTGTCGCCGCCGAGGGTGAAGAAGCTGTCCTCGACACCGACCGCGGGCAGCCCGAGGACTTCCGCGAACAGGCCGGCCAGCAGCTCCTCGCGCGGGGTGGACGGGGCGCGGCCCACGGGCCGGTCCGCGAAGTCCGGCGCGGGCAGTGCCTTGCGATCGAGCTTGCCGTTCGTGTTCAGCGGCAGGGCGTCCAGGGTGACGAACACGGCCGGGACCATGTAGTCGGGCAGGTCGGCGGCGGCGTGTGCGCGCAGCTCCTCCTCGGCGGGCGCGGGGCCGCCCGCGACCGGGACGACGTACCCCGCCAGCAGCTTGGTGCCGGGGCGGTCCTCGCGGACGACGACCGCGGCCCGGGACACCCGCGGGTGCCGGGCGAGAACGGCCTCGATCTCGCCGAGTTCGATGCGGAAGCCGCGCACCTTGACCTGGAAGTCGGTGCGGCCCAGGTACTCGATGCTGCCGTCCGCACTCCAGCGCGCCAGGTCGCCGGTGCGGTACATCCTGGCGCCCGGGGCGCCGTACGGGTCGGCGGTGAACCGCTCGGCGGTCATGCCCGGCCGGCCGAGGTAGCCGCGGGCCAAGCCCGCGCCCGCGAGGTACAGCTCGCCGGGCACCCCGGGGGCGACCGGACGCAGCGCCCCGTCGAGCACGTACGCACGGGTGTTGAGGATCGGGCGGCCGATGGACGGGGCGGCGGCGGTGCCGTCCAGCTCGGCGGTGGTCGACCAGATCGTCGTCTCGGTCGGCCCGTAGACGTTGAGGACCGACCGGCCGGCCGCGGCCATCGCCTCGGCCAGTGCACCCGGTACCGCCTCGCCGCCGACCAGCATCCGCAGGCCCGCGAGGGCGTGCGGCACCTGGCCGGTCAGGGTCTGCCACAGCGACGGAGTGGCTTGCAGGACGGTGGCGCCGTGCCCGGTGATCAGCGCGGCGAGGGCGTCGGGGTCGAGGACCTCGTCCTTGCTCGCGACGACCACCGCGGCGCCCGCCAGCAGCGGCAGGTACAGCTCCAGTGCGGCGATGTCGAAGGAGACGGTGGTGACGGCGACCAGCCGGTCCGTGCCGTCCATCGGAACCCGCTCGGCCATGTCGGCCAGGAAGTTGTCCAGGGCCTCGCGCGGGATCACCACGCCCTTGGGCCGGCCGGTGGAGCCGGAGGTGTAGATGGCGTACGCCGGGGTCCGGCCGTCGGCCCGCTCCGCCACCGCGGTGCCGGCCGGGTACGCGGCGAGGGCCGCGCCGGTGGCCGGGTCGTCCAGCAGCAGCGCCGGGGTTCCGGTGGCGGGCAGGGACGCCGCGGTCCCGGTCGTGGTCAGCAGCAGCGAGGGGCGGGCGTCCTCCAGGACGTAGCCGAGCCGCTCGGCCGGGTGCTCGGGGTCCAGCGGCACGTAGCCGGCGCCGGACTTGAGCACCGCGAGCAGGGCGACCAGCAGCTCGGCGCCGCGCGGCAGGGCCACGGCGACGTAGCGCTCGGGGCCGGCGCCGCGGTCGGCGAGCAGGCGGGCCAGGCGGGTGGAGCGCTCGTCCAGTTCGGCGTACGTGAGCCGGTCGGCGCCGCAGATCACCGCGGTGGCCCCGGGCGTGGCGGCGGCCTGGCGGGCGAACCGTGCGGTCAGCGGTTCCAGACCCGGCTCGGCCTCCACCCGGCCCGCCCATTCGGCCAGCACCCGCCGCTCGTCGGCGGTGGCCGGCAGCCGCAGCCGTCCGACGGGTACGGCGGCCTGCCCGGCCGCCTCGCCGAGCAACCGCACCATGGTGGCGGCGAGGTCGTCGACGCGGGCCTGGTCGAGCAGGTCGGGGCGGTGGGCGAGGTCGAGACCGAGGGAGCGGCCCAGGCTCACGGTGAGACTGAGCGGGTAGTGGGTGCTCTCGTGGTTGTCACCGCCCACGATGCCCAGGCCTCCGGCGGCGCTGCGCAGCCCGTCGGCGTCGAGGGGATAGTTCTCGAAGACGACCAGGGTGTCGAAGAGTTCACCGAGCCCGGTGCCGCGCTGAATGTCGGCGAGCGGCAGGAACTGGTGGTCCATCAGACCGGCCTGCTGTGTCTGGAGGCGGTCGAGCAGGGCGCCGAGCGTCTCGGCCGGGTCCAGGGCGACGCGGACCGGGAGGGTGTTGATGAACAGGCCGACCATCGACTCGACACCCGGCACCTGCGGCGGCCGGCCGGAGACCGTACCGCCGAAGACGACGTCGGCGCGGCCGGTCAGCTGCCCGACGACCAGCGCCCAGGCGGCCTGGACGACGGTGTTGACCGTCACCCCGCGCTCACGGGCCCAGCGGGCAAGCGCGGCGGTCTCGGCCTCGGGCAGCTCCAGGCGGGTGCGAACCGCCCGGACCGGGGCGCGGGACGGGTCCGGCGCGGCGACCAGGGTGGGCTCCTCGAGGCCGTCGAGGACCTCGCGCCAGGCGGCCTCGGCGGCGCCGCGGTCCTGGCCGGCGAGCCAGGTGAGGTAGTCGCGGTACGGGGTGACCCGGGGCAGCGCGGCGGAGTCGCCCTGCTCGGCGTAGAGGGTGAACAGCTCACCGAGGAAGACCGGCATGGACCAGCCGTCGAGCAACAGGTGGTGGTGGCTGACGATCAGCCGGTGCCGGTCGGGCGCGGTGGAGGCGAGGATGAACCGCATCAGCGGTGGCCGAGCCAGGTCGAAGGGCCGGGTTCGGTCCTCCGTCACCAGGCGGTCGGCCGCGGCGGCCCGCTCCTCGGCGGGCAGTTCGGTGAGGTCGATCTCGGTGTACGGCAGCTCGAAGCCGGCGGGCACCACCTGAACGGGGGTGTCCATGGCCTCCTGGCGGAAGGCCGCGCGGAGGTTGGCGTGCCGGGTCAGCAGGGCGTGCAGGGCCGCGCGCAGGGCGGGCCGGTCGACCGTGCCCTCGATGTCGAGGGCGAGCTGGACGGTGTAGACGTCCTCGCCGTCGGTGTCGTAGACGGCGTGGAAGAACAGGCCCTGCTGGAGCGGTGAAAGCGGCAGCAGGTCGGCGAGGGGGCCGTGGTCGGCCTCCAGCGCGTCGATCTGCTCCTGCGACACGCAGACCAGCGGGCGCACGTCGGACGGGGTCAGACCGACCGGCCCGGTGGCCGCCGCATGGGCGGCCAGGGAGCGCAGGGCCTCGAACCAGCCCTCGGCCAGGACCCGGACCTCGTCCTCGGTGAACAGGGCGGCCGGCCAGGACCAGTCGGCGGTCAGCCGGGGGCCGTCGGCGTGGTCGAGGGTGACCGCGTTGACGTCCAGCACGTGGGCGAGCGGCATGCCGGGTTCGCGGCCGTCGCCGAGGTCGGCGTCGGAGCGCAGCGCCCAGTCGGCGCCCGCGCCGTCGCCGGCGGTGGCGTCGAAACGGCCCAGGTAGTTGAACCCGATCTGCGGGGCGGGCAGTCCCGCCAACACCGCCGCGGCCTCGGAGTCCGCGTGACGCAGCAGGCCGTAGCCGATGCCGTTGTCCGGCAGGGCGTGCAACTGCTCCTTGACCGCCTGCAATGCCCGGCTCAGGTCCACACCCGGGCCCGCGTCCAGGCGGACCGGGAACATGCTGGTGAACCAGCCCACCGTCCGGGAGACGTCCACCCCGTCGACCACGGCCTCGCGGCCGTGGCCCTCCAGATCCACCAGGACCTCGGTGGACGGGCCCTCACGCCAGGCGGAGACCGCCAGCGCGAAACCGGTCAGCAGAACGTCGTTGACCGTGGCCCGGTACTTCGCCGCCACCTCGGTCAGCAGCGGAGCCGTCACCTCGGACGGAAGCGACAACGACAGGTGCCGCAGCGTGGACGCCGTGTCCACTTCGCGGTCGAGCGGACGGGCGCCCATCAGGGCGTCATGGACGGCCGCCTGTGCCTGCCAGATCGGGAGTTCGGCGGATCGGTCGAGGGAGGTCAGCTGCTCCGCCCACCGACGGAACGACGTACCGACCGGCTCCAGCCCGGCACCCGCGTAAGCCTGCGCCAGATCGGGCAGCAGCACACGCCACGAGACACCGTCCACGACGAGGTGGTGGCCCATCAGCAGCAGCCGGCCCGCCTCCTCGAACCAGACAGCCTGCACCATCACACCCGCGTCGGGAGCAAGCCGCAGCTGCGCGGCACGAGCCTCCACGGCTGTCTCCCCCTCGGCCACGCGCAGGATGTCCGCGGCCCGGACCGCACCCTGCTCGGGCACCTCCAGGTTCCACGACGACCCACCCCGCACCAGACGCGCCCGCAGCACGTCGTGGTGGTCCAACAGGACCTGGAGCGCGTTCTCCAGCCTCTCGTAGGACGCGTCCGCAGGGGTCTGCACCAGCATCGCCTGGTTGAACCCGTCCACCGGGCCGCCCAGCTCACGCAGCCACCCCACGATCGGAGTCTGCGCCACCGTGCCCAGACCCGCCCTCGGATCCTCCACCCGCGCACCCGACACCGACTGCGCCACCGCAGCCAACGCCTCCGGCGTACGGTGCTGGAACACCTCACGCGCCGAGAACACCAGACCCGCCTTCCGCGCCCGGCTCACCAACTGGATCGACACGATGCTGTCGCCACCCAGCTCGAAGAAACTGTCCTCCACCGAGACCGACTCAAGACCCAGCAACTCGGCGTACAGCCGGCACAGCAGCGCCTCGCGCTCGGTGCGCGGGGCCCGGCCCGCCGTCGTGCCCCGGTACTCGGGTGCCGGGAGCTGCCTGCGGTCGAGCTTGCCGTTGACCGTCAGCGGGAGGGTGTCGAGGGCGACGAACGCGACCGGCACCATGTAGTCCGGCAGGGCGGCGGCCAGGTGCGAGCGGACCACGGCGGCGTCGAAGGCGACGCCGTCGCGCGGAACGACGTAGGCGACGAGGCGCTTGATGCCGGGAGTGTCCTCGCGAACGGCCACGGCGGACCGGGCGGCACCCTCGTAGCGGGCCAGGACGGTCTCGATCTCACCGAGCTCGATCCGGAAGCCGCGCACCTTGACCTGGTCATCGGACCGCCCGAGGTAGTCGAGCTGCCCGTCCCGGGTCCAGCGGACCACGTCACCGGTCCGGTACATCCGCGCGCCGGCGGGCCCGTACGGGTCGGCGACGAACCGCTCGGCCGTCAGATCCGGTCGGCCCAGGTAGCCGCGCGCCAGACCGGCACCCGCGATGTACAGCTCGCCGGCCACGCCCGGGGCGACCGGCCTCAGCCGCTCGTCCAGCACGTAGGTGCGGGCGTTGCCGACGGGCCGGCCGAGCAGCGGGCGGGAGACGTCGGTGGTGCGGGCGGTGAGCGTGTCGACGGTGGCCTCGGTCGGCCCGTACAGGTTGTAGCCGGTGATGCCCGGAGTCTGCGCCAGCTCCTGCCACAGGGCGGGGCTGACCGCTTCTCCGCCGAGGGCGAGGATGCGCGGCCGGGCCTGCTCGTCGCGGACCAGGCCGTCCTCGACGAGCTGTTCGGCGTAGGACGGGGTGAGCTCCATGAAGTCGACGCCGTGCGCCCGGACGTAGTCGATGAGCGCGTGCGCGTCGCGGCGGGTCGCGTCGTCCACGAGGTGGAGTTCGTGCCCGGCGACCAGCCACAGCAGCGGGTCGAGTGAGGCGTCGAAGGAGACGGCGGCGGTGAGCGCGGCCCGCAGCGGGCGGCCGGCGGCCGCCGTCTCGGCCGCGTAGAGCTCGTCGAAGTGGTGGTGGAAGAGGTTCACCAGGCCGGTGTGCGGGACGACGACGCCCTTGGGCCGGCCGGTGGAGCCGGAGGTGTGGATGACGTACGCCGGGTGGCGTGCGTCCAGGGCGCGGACCCGGTCGGTGTCGGCCAGGGCGGCGTCCGGCAGGGCACGCAAGGCTTGTGTGACGGCCGGGGACTCCAGGTCGATGCGGATGCCGCCGCGGTCCACGGGAAGCGTGTCGCGGGCACCGGCCGCGGTGATGACGGCCACCGTGCCGGCGTCCTGGAGGACCTGGGCGATGCGGTCCGCGGGGTGGGAGGGGTCGACGGGTACGTACGCGGCGCCGGCCTTGGCGACCGCGAGGACGGCGACCATGAGGTCGGCGGTGCGGGGCAGGGCGACGGCGACGAAGTCCTCGGCGCCGATGCCGTGTCCGGCGAGCAGGTGGGCCAGCCGGTTGGCGCGTACGTCGAGTTCGGCGAAGGTCAGCCGTTCGGCGGCCGTGACCAGGGCGGTCGCGTCCGGGGTGGCGGCCGCCTGCCGCTCGAAGAGGGCGGGCAGGGTACCGGTGGGCACCGGGCGGGTCGTGTCGTTCCACTCGGTCAGCACCTTGCGGCGCTCGTCGTCGGTGAGGACGTCGAGCCGGGACAGCGGCAGGTCGGGCCGGGTGACCAGGGCGGTGACCGTGCGGGTGAAGCGGCCCGCGAGGTCCAGCGCGGTCTCCCGGTCGAACAGGTCCGTGGCGTACTCGATGCGGCCGCCGATGCCGGCGGCGTGGCCGTCGGCCGTGAACTCCTCGGCGAGCTGGAAGGACAGGTCGAACTTGGCACCGTCGACGGTGACCTGGTGCGGTTCCACGGCCAGTCCGTCGAGGTCCAGGGCGGCGGCGGTGTTGTTCTGCAGGGAGAGCATGACCTGGAACAGCGGGTGGCGGGCCAGGGAGCGCTCGGGGTTGAGCAGCTCCACGAGCCGCTCGAACGGCACGTCCTGGTGGGCGTACGCCGCCAGATCCGTCTCCCGGACCCGGTCCAGCAGCTCACGGAAGGTGGGATCGCCGGAGACGTCGGTGCGCAGCACCAGGGTGTTGACGAAGAAGCCCACGAGGTCGTCGAGGGCCTCGTCGGTGCGGCCCGCGATCGGGGAGCCGATCGGAATGTCCGTGCCGGCGCCGAGCCGGCCGAGCAGGGTGGCCAGCGCCGCCTGGACGACCATGAAGACGCTGGCGCGGGACGCGCGGGCGAGGTCGGCGAGCGGGGCGTGGGCCTCGGCGGGCAGGTGCAGGGGCACGGTGTCGCCGCGGAAGCTCGTCTGTGCCGGGCGTGGTCGGTCGGTGGGCAGGTTCAGCTCTTCCGGGAGCCGGTCCAGGGTCTGCTGCCAGTAGCCGATCTGGCGGGCGAGTTCGCTTCCCGGGTCGCCCTCGTCACCGAGGACGTCGCGCTGCCACAGGGTGTAGTCGGCGTACTGGACCGGCAGCGGTGCGAAGGCGAGTTCCCTGCCGGCGCGGTGGGCCGCGTACGCGGCGGCGAGGTCGCGGGCCAGCGGCGCCATGGACCAGCCGTCGGCGGCGATGTGGTGGACGACCAGCAGCAGGATGGACGTCTCGGCGTCCACCGTGAACAGGTGGGCGCGCAGGGGCACTTCGGTGGCGAGGTCGAAGTCGCGGGCGGCGGCCTCGGCGAGCGCCCGGGCCGTGTACGGGGCGGTGTGCGGGGCCGGCCGTACGGTGTCGGCGGCGAGGACCTGCTGGCGGGGGCGGCCGTCGGTGTCGGGGAAGACGGTGCGCAGCGCCTCGTGACGGGCCACGACGTCGCCCAGCGCCGCGGTCAGGGCCTCGGTGTCGAGGGCTCCGGTGAGTTCGACGGCCAGCGGCAGGTTGTAGGTGCCGTTGCGCTCCTCGAACCGGTTGAGGAACCACAGGCGACGCTGGGCGGGCGAGAGCGGCACGGCCTCCGGCCGGACCCGCGCCACCAGCGCCGGGCGGGCGGCCCCCGGCGCGTCGCCGAGGCGCTCGGCGAGCGCGGCGACGGTCGGGGTCTCGAACAGGGCGCGGACGGCGAGTTCGGCACCGAACAGGGTGCGGATGCGGCTGATGACGCGGGTGGCGAGCAGGGAGTGACCGCCGAGGTCGAAGAAGCTGTCGTCGATCGAGACGGCGTCGACACCGAGCACCTCGGCGAACAGCGCGGTCAGCTGCTCCTCCTGCGGGGTGCGCGGGGCCCGCCCCGCGCCGGCCGCGGCTGCGAAGTCGGGGGCGGGCAGGGCGCGCCGGTCGAGCTTGCCGTTGGGGTTGAGCGGCAGCGCGGCGAGCGTGACGAAGGCGGACGGGACCATGTAGTCGGGCAGGACGGCGGCCACGTGGGCACGTAGCTCCGCCGCGTCCGTCGCACCCGCGCCGGACGCGGGCACCGTGTAGGCGACGATGCGCTGGTCGCCGGGGATGTCCTCGCGGACCACGACGGCCACCTGGCCGACGCTGTCGTGCCGGGCCAGGACGGCCTCGATCTCGCCGAGCTCGATGCGGAAGCCGCGCACCTTGACCTGGAAGTCGGTGCGGCCCAGGTACTCGATCTGGCCGTCGGTGTTCCAGCGGACCAGGTCGCCGGTGCGGTACATGCGGCTTCCGGCCCGGCCGTACGGGTCGGCGACGAAACGCTCGGCGGTCAGGCCCGGGCGGCCCAGGTAGCCGCGGGCGAGGCCGGAGCCCGCGAGGTACAGCTCGCCGGCGACGCCGGGCGGGACCGGGCGCAGGCGCTCGTCGAGCACCAGGGCACGGGTGTTGTGCCGGGGCCGGCCGATGGGCGGGGTCCGGTCGTCGCAGGCGGCGCCGGGTTCGTCGTACCAGGCGGTGGCGTAGACCGTGGCCTCGGTGGGGCCGTAGATGTTGGCCAGGGCCGCGCCGGGCACGGAGGCGCGAATGGCGTTCGCGGTGTGGGCGGAGAGGCCCTCGCCGGCCAGGACGACGAGGTCGGCGCCGAAGCGGGGCACATCGGACTGGGCGAGGGTGTGTGCGAGCGCCGAGGGCACCGCGCTGACCAGGCTGTAGTGGCGGCCCGGCGCGGCGTCGAGCAGGGCGAGCACGTCGCGGACGATCTCGATGCGGCCGCCGGTCAGCAGCGGGCCGAACATCTCGAAGACGGAGACGTCGAAGTTGAGCGAGGTCGCGGCGAGGACGTCCGAGAGCCGCTCGGCGCCGATGTCGGCGGCTGCCCAGGCGGCGAAGTCGGCGACGTTGCGGTGCGCGACGACAACGCCCTTGGGGCGGCCGGTCGAGCCGGAGGTGTAGATGACGTACGCGGGGTGGCTCACGTCGAGGGGACCGGCTCGCTCGGCGTCGGTCACGTCGCCGTCGGCCTGCGCGGCCAGCCGCTCGCGCACCGCGTCGTCGTCCAGGAGCAGGGTGCGTACGCCGTCGGGCAGAACGGCCGCGGCCTCGCCGGTGGTGACCACCAGCGCGGGCCGGGCGTCGGCCAGCATGTAGGCGATACGGTCGGCCGGGTAGCCGGGGTCGACGGGCAGGTAGGCGGCGCCGGACTTCAGTACGGCGAGCAGCGCGACGATCATGTCGGCGGTACGCGGCAGGGTCAGTGCGACGAACCGCTCGGGACCGGCGCCCTCGGCGATCAGCAGCCGGGCGAGCCGGTTGGCGCGGGCGTTCAGCTCGCCGTAGGCCAGCTCGTGGCCGGCGTGCAGGACGGCCGGGGCGTGCGGGGTGCGGGCGGCCTGAGCCTGGAACAGCTCGGGCACGGTGGCGTCGGCGACTTCGCGGCGGGTGTCGTTCCACTCGCCCAGGACGAGGGCGCGCTCGGCGTCGGTGAGGACGTCGACGGCCGCCACGGGCAGTTCCGGGTCGGCGGTGACGGTGTCCAGCAGCCGGGTCAGGCGGGCGCCGATCGCCTCGGCGGTGGTGCGGTCGAACAGGTCGGCGGAGTACTCCACGACACCGCGCAGCCCGGCCGGTCCGCCGTCGGCGGTGAAGGTCTCCTCCAGCGAGAACAGCAGGTCGAACTTGGCGGCCTCCAGGCGCACCGGCAGCGCGGTGGCGCGCAGCCCGTCGAGGTCGAGGGTGGCCTCGGCGTTGTTCTGGAAGGCCAGCATCACCTGGAACAGCGGGTGGCGGGCCAGCGAGCGCACCGGGTTGAGTACCTCGACCAGCCGCTCGAAGGGGACGTCCTGGTTCGCGTACGCGGCGAGGTCGGACTCCCGGACCCGGCCGAGGAGTTCGGCGAAGGTGGGGTCGCCCGACAGGTCGGTGCGCAGCACCAGGGTGTTGACGAAGAAGCCCACCAGGTCGTCGAGGGCCTCGTCGGTACGGCCGGCGATGACGCTGCCGATGGGGATGTCCTCGCCGCCGCCGAGCCGGCCGAGCAGGGCGGCCAGCGCCGCCTGGACGACCATGAAGACGCTGGCGTTGTGGGCGCGGGCGACGGCGGTGATCCTCTGGTGCACATCGGCGGGCAGTTCCAGCGGGGCGGAGCCGCCGCGGTGGCCGGCCTCGGCGGGACGGGGCCGGTCGACGGGGAGGGACAGTTCCTCGGGCAGGCCGGCGAGGGCGGTGCTCCAGTGGCCGATCTGGCGGGCGAGCGGGCTGTCGGGGGCGCTCTCGTCGCCGAGGACCTCGCGCTGCCACAGGGTGTAGTCGGCGTACTGGACGGGCAGCGGCTCCCAGGCCGGGGCGTGGCCCGCGCGCCGGGCGTCGTAGGCGATGCCCAGATCGCGGGTGAACGGGGCCAGCGACCATCCGTCGCCGGCGATGTGGTGCAGGATCACGAGCAGGACGTGCTCGGTGGCGGAGATCCGGAACAGCCGGGCCCGCAGCGGGGCCTGGGAGGTCAGGTCGAAGCCTTCGGCGACCGCCGCGGCGAGCACCGCGTCCAGCTCACCGGCAGCCGTCTCGGTGAGGGGCAGCGCGGGCGCGGACACCCCGGCCGGCAGCACCCACTGGCGTGGTCGGCCGTCCAGTTCGGGGAAGACCGTACGCAGGCTCTCGTGCCGGTCGGTGACGTCGCCCAGGGCGGCGCGCAGTGCGACCGGGTCGAGGTCGCCGTCGAGACGCAGGGCGAGCGGCAGGTTGTACGAGGCGCTCGGGCCCTCGAACCGGTTGAGGAACCACAGCCGGCGCTGGGCGGGCGAGAGCGGGACCTCCTCGGGCCGTGGCCGCGCGGTCAGCGCGGTACGGGCCTGGCCGGCGCCCGCGATCCGGGTCGCGAGGGCGGCGACGGTCGGGGCCTCGAAGAGGGTGCGGACGGCGAGTTCGACGCCGAAGACCGGACGGATCCGGCTGATCAGGCGGGTCGCGAGCAGCGAATGGCCGCCGAGGTCGAAGAAGCTGTCGTCGACGGAGACCGCGGGCAGGCCCAGGATCTCGGCGAACAGCCCGGCGAGGATCTCCTCCTGCGGGGTCCGCGGCGCCCGGCCGCCGGCGCCCGCGGCGAGGTCGGGTGCGGGCAGCGCCCGCCGGTCGACCTTGCCGTTGCCGGTCAGCGGCAGCGTGTCGAGGGACACGTACGCGGAGGGCACCATGAAGGCGGGCAGCCCGTCGGCGGCGTGTTCGCGGAGCTCGGCCGGGGAGAGCTGGGCGCCCGGCGCGGGCACGGTGTAGGCGACGATGCGCTGGTCTCCGGGGGTGTCCTCGCGGACGACGACGGCCGCCTGGGCGACGCCGGAGTGCCGGGCCAGGACGGCCTCGATCTCGCCGAGTTCTATGCGGAAGCCGCGCACCTTGACCTGGTCGTCGTTGCGGCCGAGGTAGTCGATGTGGCCCTCGGCGTTCCAGCGGGCGAGGTCGCCGGTGCGGTACATGCGGCTGCCGGCCGGGCCGTACGGGTCGGCGGTGAACCGCTCGGCGGTCAGGGCGGGACGGCCCAGGTAGCCGCGGGCGAGGCCGGCGCCGGCGATGTACAGCTCACCCGCGACACCCTGCGGTACGGGGCGCAGCGCGGCGTCGAGGACGTAGACCCGCATGCCGTCCAGGGGGCGGCCGATGGGCACGTTGTCGGTGACCTCGGCGGCCGAGAGGATGCGGTGGGTGGTGGCGAACGTGGTGGTCTCCGTGGGGCCGTAGCCGTCCACGACCGTCAGGCCGGGGCAGGCCTCCAGGACGCGGCGGACCGCGGCTGCGGGGACGACGTCGCCACCCGTCCACACCTGGCTGACCCGGGCGAGGCAGCCCGGCCCGTCCTCGGCGATCAGCCGGAACAGGCCTGCCGTCAGCCACAGGGCGGTCACGCCGTGCCGGGCGACGATCTCGCGCAGCCGGACCGCGTCGAGGTCCCCGGTGGGGGCGACGACGACCTGGCCGCCGCCGAGCAGCGGCACCCACAGCTCGTAGGTGGAGGCGTCGAAGGCGGTCGGCGAGTGCAGCAGCACCCGCTCGTGCCCGGACGCGAAGCGGTGGTCCTCGGCGAGGGCGGCGATGTCGCGGTGGGTGACGCCGACGCCCTTGGGCAGGCCGGTCGAGCCGGAGGTGAACATGACGTAGGCCAGCTGGTCCGGGTCGACGGGAACGGCCGGGTCGTGGGCGGGGCCGTCGGCGAGCGCCGGGCCGGCCTCGATCACGGTGAGGGCCGCGCTGTCGACGGTGTCCCGGCCGGCCGTGAGCGCCTCGGCCGCGGCCGAGGCGTCGGCGACCAGAACGGTGGCGCCGGTCTCGGCGAGGACGTGCCGCATCCGGGCCTGGGGGAAGCGCGGGTCGAGCGGTACGTACGCGCCGCCGGCCTTGAGGACACCGAGCACGGCCGCGACCAGGTCCGGCGAGCGCTCCATGAGCAGCGCCACCCGGTCCTCGGGGCCCACGCCCGCGGCGAGCAGGCGGTGCGCGAGGCGGTTGGCGCGCGAGGCGAGCTCCCCGTAGGAGAGGGTGCCTCCGTCGGACACGACGGCCTCGGTGGCCGGCGCCCAGGAAACCAGGTCGGCGAAGAGGCCGGTGACGGTCCGGTCCGCGGACACGTCGTCCTGCGCGGTGTCGTTGAAGGCGACGAGCAGCCGGTCGCGTTCGGCGTCGGCGAGCAGCGGGATGCGGCCGACCGGGGTGGCAAGCAGGGTGGGGGCACCCTGGAAGAGCCCGGTCAGACGCTCCAGGAGGGCGTGGGCGGCAGGGGCGTCGAAGAGGTCGGTGCGGAAGTCCAGGCGCAGCTGAAGGCGCTCGCCGGGAACCGCGGTGAGGATCAGTGGGTAGTGGGTCGCATCATGGCCTTCGAGGCCGGTGACGCGCAGGCCCCCGCCGATCTCCAGGACGTCGGCGTCGAGGGGGTAGTTCTCGAAGACGACCAGGGTGTCGAAGAGCTCGCCGAGACCCGCGGCCTGCTGGAGGTCGGTCAGGCCCAGGTACTGGTGGTCCATCAGACCGGCCTGCTGTGTCTGGAGGCGGTCGAGCAGGGCGCCGAGCGTCTCGGCCGGGTCCAGGGCGACGCGGACCGGGAGGGTGTTGATGAACAGGCCGACCATCGACTCCACACCCGGCACCTGCGGCGGCCGGCCGGAGACCGTACCGCCGAAGACGACGTCGGCGCGGCCGGTCAGCTGCCCGACGACCATGGCCCAGGCGGCCTGGAGGAGGGTGTTGAGTGTGAAGCCGCCGGCCCGGCTGAGGTCGGTGAGTCGCGCGGTGAGCTCGGCCGGCAGGTCCACGGTGACCCGGTCGGGCGCGGCGGGGCTGCCGTCGCGGCCGGCGGGGGCGACCAGGGTGGGCTCCTCGAGGCCGTCGAGGACCTCGCGCCAGGCGGCCTCGGCGGCACCGCGGTCCTGGCCGGCGAGCCAGGTGAGGTAGTCGCGGTGCGGGGTGACCCGCGGCAGGGCGGAGCCGTCGCCGGAGCGGCCGTAGAGGGTCAGCAGTTCCTTGACGAGGACCGGCATGGACCATCCGTCGAGCAGGATGTGGTGGTTGGTCAGGACCAGCCGGTGCCGCTCGGCGCCGGTCCGCAGCAGGGCGAAGCGCATCAGCGGGGCGCGGGCCGGGTCGAAGCGGACGGCCCGGTCCTCGGTCATCCACGTGGTGACGGCATCGGCGCGCCCGTCCTCGGGCAGTGCGGTGAGGTCGATCTCGGTCCAGGGCAGGTCGACCCGCGCGGGGATGACCTGGACGGGGGCGGTGAGGCCACGGTCGTTGCGGAAGGCGGCGCGCAGCGCCGGGTGCCGTGCCAGCAGGGTCTCGGCGGCGGCGTGGAGGGAACGCGGGCGCAGCGGGCCGTCGATGTCGAGGGCGAGCTGGACGGTGTAGACGTCCTCGCCGTCGGTGTCGTAGACGGCGTGGAAGAACAGGCCCTGCTGGAGCGGTGAAAGCGGCAGCAGGTCGGCGAGGGGACCGTGGTCGGCCTCCAGGACATCGATCTGCTCCTGCGTGACGGAGACGAGCGGGCGCACGTCGGACGGGGTCAGACCGACCGGCCCGCTGACCGCCGCGTGGGCGGCCAGGGAGCGCAGGGCCTCGAACCAGCCCTCGGCCAGGACCCGGACCTCGTCCTCGGTGAACAGGGCGGCCGGCCACGACCAGTCCGCGACGAGCCGGGGGCCGTCGGAGTGGTCCTGGGTGACGGCGTTCAGATCGAGGACGTGCGTCAGGCGCATGCCGGGTTCGCGGCCGTCGCCGAGGTCGGCGTCGGAGCGCAGCGCCCAGTCGGCGCCCGCGCCGTCGCCGGCGGTGGCGTCGAAACGGCCCAGGTAGTTGAACCCGATCTGCGGGGCAGGCAGTCCCGCCAACACCGCCGCGGCCTCGGAGTCCGCGTGACGCAGCAGGCCGTAGCCGATGCCGTTGTCCGGCAGGGCGTGCAACTGCTCCTTGACCGCCTGCAACGCCCGGCTCAGGTCCACACCCGGGCCCGCGTCCAGGCGGACCGGGAACATGCTGGTGAACCAGCCCACCGTCCGGGAAACGTCCACCCCGTCGACCACGGCCTCACGGCCGTGGCCCTCCAGATCCACCAGGACCTCGGTGGACGGGCCCTCACGCCAGGCGGAGACCGCCAGCGCAAAACCGGTCAGCAGGACGTCATTGACCGTGGCCCGGTACTTCGCCGCCACCTCGGTCAGCAGCGGAGCCGTCACCTCGGACGGAAGCGACAACGACAGGTGGCGGACGGTCTCGGCGGTGTCGGTGGCCGGGTCGAGGGAACGGGCGCCCAGCTGGGGCGTGGTGCCGGCCAACTGTCGCTGCCAGATCGGGAGTTCGGCGGATCGGTCGAGGGCGGTCAGCTGCTCCGCCCACCGACGGAACGACGTACCGACGGGCTCCGGATCGGAGCCGGCGTAAGCCTGGGCCAGATCGGGCAGCAGCACACGCCACGAGACACCGTCCACGACGAGGTGGTGGCCCATCAGCAGCAGCCGGCCCGCCTCCTTGAACCAGACGGCCTGCACCATCACACCCGCGTCGGGAGCAAGCCGCAGCCGGGCCGCACGCGCCTCCACGGCGGTCTCCCCCTCGGCCACGCGCAGGATGTCCGCGGCCCGGACCGCACCCGGCTCGGGCACCTCCAGGTTCCACGACGACCCACCCCGCACCAGACGCGCCCGCAGCACGTCGTGGTGGTCCAACAGGGTCTGAAGGGCAGCCTCCAGCCTCTCAAAGGACGCGTCCGCAGGGGTCTGCACCAGCATCGCCTGGTTGAACCCGTCCACCGGGCCGCCCAGCTCACGCAGCCACCCCACGATCGGAGTCTGCGCCACCGTGCCCAGACCCGCCTTCGGATCCTCCACCCGCGCACCCGACACCGACTGCGCCACCGCAGCCAACGCCTCCGGCGTACGGTGCTGGAACACCTCACGCGCCGAGAACACCAGACCCGCCTTCCGCGCCCGGCTCACCAACTGGATCGACACGATGCTGTCGCCACCCAGCTCGAAGAAACTGTCCTCCACCGAGACGGTGTCGAGACCCAGCAACTCGGCGTAGATGCCGCAGAGGATCTCCTCACGCTCGGTACGGGGCTCGCGGCCCTGACCGGCCCCGGCGTAGTCGGGCGCCGGGAGCCGCTTGCGGTCCAGCTTGCCGTTGACCGTCAGCGGCAGCGCCTCCAGCTCGACGAATGCGGCCGGGACCATGTAGTCCGGGAGTGCCGCGCCGATGTGGGCGCGCAGGGCTTCCGCGTTGAGGGTGGTGCCTTCGGCCGGGACCACGTAGGCGGCGAGGCGCTTGATGCCGGGGGTGTCCTCGCGGACGATCACGGCGTTCTGCGCGACCGAGGCGTGCGTGGCCAGGACCGTCTCGATCTCGCCGAGCTCGATGCGGAAGCCGCGCACCTTGACCTGGTCGTCGGACCGCCCGAGGTAGTCGAGCTGCCCGTCCCGGGTCCAGCGGGCCACGTCACCCGTGCGGTACATCCGGGTGCCGGCGGGCCCGTACGGGTCGGCGACGAACCGCTCGGCCGTCAGATCCGGTCGGCCCAGGTAGCCGCGCGCCAGACCGGCACCCGCGAGATAGAGCTCTCCCGCGACACCGGGGACGACGGGGCGCAGGGCCGCGTCGAGGACGTACGTACGGGTTCCCGGGATCGGCGTACCCATCGAGGGCACCCCGGTGTCGGCGGTGAGGGGGGCCGATGTGGTCGCGACGACGGTGGACTCGGTGGGGCCGTAGGCGTTGACCATGCGACGGCCGGGAGCCCAGCGGTCGACCAGCTCCGCGGAGGTGGCGTCACCACCCACGATCAGGGACCGGAAGTGGGGGAACTCGGCAGCCGGAACACTGGCCAGCGCGGCCGGCGGGATCAGCGCGTGGGTGACCCGCTCGGCCGTCAGGACCTCGGCCAGCACCTCGCCGGCCAGCGGACCCGCCGGCGGCACCACCAGCGTGGCGCCCGCCGCGAAGGTCATGACCAGCTCCAGCACCGAAGCGTCGAAACTCGGCGACGCGAACTGCAGCACACGGCTCTCGGCATCCACGGCGAACCGCTCGACCTCCGCCGCGGCAAAACTCGCCACACCCGCATGCGACACCACCACACCCTTGGGGTGGCCCGTCGAACCCGACGTGTAGATCACATACGCCGGACTCGCCGGCATCACGGAGATCCCGGGGCGGGGGACGGACTCCTCCCCCGGAGCGGGCAGTTCTCGCAGGACCAGCGCCGGGCGGGCGTCGTCGAGCATGTACGCGATCCGGTCCGCCGGGTACTCCGGGTCCACCGGGAGGTACGCGGCGCCCGACTTCAGCACCGCCAGCTGCGCGATGACGATGTCCACCGAACGCGGCATGACCAGTGCCACCACCCGCTCCGGACCCACGCCCTGACCGGTGAGCCAGTGCGCCAGGCGGTTGGCACGGGACTCCACCTCCGCGTACGACAGCACCAGGTCACCCGAGACCACCGCCGGCGCGTCCGGCGTCGCATCCACCGCGGCCTCGAACAGCCCGTGGAAGGTGACCGGAGCCGAGCTGTCACCTGAACCGGCCCACTCCCCCAGCACCTGCGCACGCTCCGCGTCGCTGAGCACGTCGACCGCCCCGACCCGGACCTCCGGATCGGCCGCGACCGCATCCAGCACCGCCACCAGACGCCCCGCCAACTCCTCCGCCGTCACCCGGTCGAACAGATCGACCGCGTACTCGACACTGCCCTCCAGACCCGACCCGGCCTCCGCCAGGGTGAAGGAGAGGTCGAACTTGGCGGTGTCCAGCCGGACCGGCTGGCGGCCCACCTCGACGCCGGGCAGGGCCAGCTGGTCGGAGGGGATGTTCTGGAGCTGGAAGGAGACCTGGAAGAGGGGGTGGCGGGCCATGGACCGCTCGGGGTTGAGGACCTCCACCAGCCGCTCGAAGGGCACGTCCTGGTTCGCGTACGCCGCCAGATCCGTCTCCCGGACCCGGTCCAGCAGCTCACGGAAGGTGGGGTCGCCGGCAAGGTCGGTCCGCAGGACCAGGGTGTTGATGAAGAAGCCCACGAGGTCGTCGAGGGACTCGTCGGTACGGCCCGCGATCGGCGAGCCGAGGGGAATGTCGGTACCGGCGCCGAGACGGTGCAGCAGGGTCGCCAGGGCCGCCTGAACCACCATGAACAGGCTCGTGCCCGTGGTACGGGCCAGCTCGTCCAGACGGGCGCGGAGCGCGGCCGGGACGGTGAAGCCGATGGTGTCGCCGCGGTAGCTCAGCTCGGCCGGGCGCGGGCGGTCCGTGGGGAGCACCAGCTCCTCCGGGAGACCGGCGAGCGCGCCGCTCCAGTACGCCACCTGGCGGGACAGCTCGCTCGCCGGGTCGTCCTCGTCGCCGAGGATCTCGCGCTGCCACAGCGTGTAGTCGGCGTACTGGACCGGCAGCGGGGTGAACTCCGGGGCGGCGCCGCCCAGTCGGGCGGCGTAGGCGCTGCCCAGGTCGCGGGCGAGCGGGGCCAGGGACCAGCCGTCGCCGGCGATGTGGTGGACGACGACGAGGAGGACGTGGTCGTCGTCGGCGAGGGTGAGCAGGTGCGCCCGGACCGGGATCTCGCGGGTGACGTCGAAGCCTTCGGCGGCGGCCCGGGCGAGTGCCTCGTCCAGGGTTTCGGGGGTGACGGCGCCGCGGTGCAGCAGCGGCCGGGAGGCGGGTTCGGCCGGGTCCAGGACGAGCTGGCGCGGGCGGCCGTCGGTGTCGGGGAAGACCGTGCGCAGCGCCTCGTGGCGGTCGGTGACGTCGGCCAGTGCCGCGTCGAGGGCGGCCGCGTCGACTCGGCCGCGCAGGCGCAGCGACAGGCCCAGGTTGTAGGTGCCGCTGGGGCCGTCGAAGTGGCCCAGGAACCACAGTCGGCGCTGGGCGTACGAGAGCGGGATCTCCTCTGGTCGGACCTGGGGCAGGAGGGCCTGGCGGGCGTCGGCGGCGCCGTCGAGGGCAGCGGCGAGCGCGGCGACGGTGGGGGTCTCGAAGAGGGCGCGGACGGTGAGTTCGGCGCCGAGCAGGGTGCGGATGCGGCTGATGACGCGGGTGGCGAGGAGGGAGTGACCGCCGAGGTCGAAGAAGCTGTCGTCGATCGAGACGGTGTCGAGTTCGAGGACCTCGGCGAACACTCCGGCGAGAAGGGTCTCGCGGGCGGTGCGGGGCGCACGGCCGGCGGACAGGCCCGCGAAGTCGGGGGCGGGCAGGGCGCGCCGGTCCAGCTTGCCGTTGGCGGTGACGGGGAAGGCCTCGAGGACCAGGACGGCGGCGGGGACCATGTGGTCGGGCAGGGCGGCTGCAACGTGGGCGCGCAGCCCGGCCGGGTCGGTGTCGGCCGCGGTGTCGGCGAGGACGACGTAGCCGACCAGCCGCTTGTCGCCGGGGCGGTCCTCGCGGACGAGTACGGCGCTCTGCGCCACGGTCGGGTGGGCCAGCAGGGCCGCCTCGATCTCGCCGGGCTCGATCCGGAAGCCGCGGATCTTGACCTGGTCGTCAGCGCGGCCGAGGTAGTCGAGTTCACCGTCGGCGGTCCAGCGCACGAGGTCGCCCGTGCGGTACATGCGGGCGCCGGGCGCGCCGTACGGATCGGCCACGAAGCGCTCGGCGGTCAGGGCGGGGCGGCCGTGGTAGCCGCGGGCCAGGCCGGAGCCGGTGAGGTAGAGCTCGCCGGGGACACCGGCCGGGACGGGGTTCAGATGCGCGTCGAGGACGTAGACACGGGTGTTGGTGATCGGGCGACCGATGGTGGGGGCACCGGCGCCCGGGCTGAGGGGGCTGGACATGGTGGCGCAGACGGTGGACTCGGTCGGGCCGTAGGCGTTGACCATGCGCCGGCCGTCGGCCCAGCGGGCGACGAGCTCGGCGGAACAGGCCTCGCCGGCGGTGACCAGGGTCATGCCCTCGGGCAGCCGGGCTTCGCCCATGGCGGCGAGCACCACCGGCGGGAGCGTGGCGTGGGTGACGCGCTGCTCGGCCAGGAGCGCGGCGAGCGGCTCACCCGCGGCCAGCCGCTCGGCGGGCGCGAGGACCAGCGCCGATCCGGTGGACAGGGTGGTGAGCATCTCCCAGACGGAGGCGTCGAAGCTGGGCGAGGAGAACTGCAGCACCCGGTGTCCGGGGCCGCCGCCGAACCACGCGAGGTGGGCGGCGGCCATGGAGGCGACACCGGTGTGGGTGACGACCACTCCCTTGGGACGGCCGGTGGAGCCGGAGGTGTAGATGACGTACGCCGCGTCCTGCGGGGTGGTCTCGGCGTCGGCGAGGGTCCCGGCGGGCAGCTCGGCGGTGTCGAGGAGCAGCCGCGGGGTGCCGTCGGCGGGCAGGGAGCCCTGGAGGGCGGTGGTGGTGACGACGAGGGCGGGGCGGGCGTCGTCCAGGATGTACGCGATGCGCTCGGCCGGGTAGGCCGGGTCGACGGGCACGTAGGCGGCGCCGGTCCTCATCGCGGCGAGCAGGCTGACGACGGTGTCGGTGCTGCGGCCCAGCGCCACCGCGACGGAGCGGCCGCGGCCGGCCCCGTACCGGGCGAACAGGGCGGCCAGGCGGCCGGAGCGGTCCTGGAGTTCGCGGTAGGTGAGGGTGGTGTCCTCGAAGACGAGGGCGGGCGCGTCGGGGGTACGGGCGGCCTGTGCGGCGACGAGCTCGGGCGTGGTCGCGTACGGGACGTCGACGGCGGTGTCGTTCCACTCGGTCAGCAGCCGGGTGCGCTCGGCCGCGTCGAGCAGGTCGAGGGAGCCGACGCGGGCCGTGGGGTCGGCGGTGGCGGCCTCGACCAGGCGCAGGAAGCGGTCGCCGAGGTCACGGACGGTGGCGTCGTCGAAGAGGTCGCGGGCGAACTCGATGCTGCCTTCGACCCCGGCGGGGCGGCCGTCGGCGTCGAAGCGCTCGCCGAGCCGGAAGGACAGGTCGAACTTGGCCGTATCGGTCTGGAGGTGGCGGACCGTCGCGGTCAGGCCGGGCAGTTCCAGGAGGGGCGCCGCGTTGTCGTCCAGGGCGAGGGTGACCTGGGCCAGCGGGTGGCGGGCCAGGGAGCGGACCGGGTTGAGGATCTCCACGAGCCGCTCGAAGGGCACGTCCTGGTTGGCGTACGCGGTGAGGTCGTACTCGCGGACCCGCTCGACCAGTTCGCGGAAGGTGGGGTCGCCGGAGACGTCGGTGCGCAGGACCAGGGTGTTGACGAAGAAGCCGACCAGGTCGCCGAGGGCCTCGTCGGTGCGGCCTGCGATGACGGTGCCGACGGGGATGTCCTCGCCTGCGCCGACGCGGTGCAGCAGGGCGGCCAGCGCGGCCTGCGCCACCATGAAGACGCTGGCCCCGGTGTCCTGGGCGAGGGCGAGGAGGCGTTGGTGGACCTCGCCTTCGAGGTGGAAGCCGATCCGGCCGCCTCGGTGGCCGGCCACGGCCGGGCGGGGGCGGTCGGTGGGCAGCGCGAGTTCCTCGGGCAGCGCCGCGAGGGTGTCCTTCCAGTGGGCGATCTGCCGGGCGTGGAGGCTGCCGGGGTCGTTCTCGTCGCCGAGCAGTTCCTGCTGCCACAGGGTGTAGTCGGCGTACTGGACGGGCAGCGGCTCGTACTGCGGCGCGGCGCCGCGCATGCGGGCGGCGTACGCGCGGCTGAGGTCGCGGGTGAAGGGGGCCACCGACCAGCCGTCGCCGGCGATGTGGTGCACGACGAGCAGCAGGACGTGGCGTTCGGCGGTGAGGGTGAACAGGTGGGCGCGGACCGGGATCTCGGTGGCGAGGTCGAAGCCGCGGGCGGCGGCGCGGGTGAGTCGCTCCTCCAGCTCGCGCTCGTCGGCGACCTCGGTGACGAGGAGTTCGGGGCGGGCGTCGGCGGCGGCGAGGACGTGCTGGTGGGGGGCGCCATCGGTGACCGGGAAGACGGTGCGCAGGCTCTCGTGGCGGGCGACGACGTCGGCGAGCGCGGCGCGCAGGGCGTCGGTGTCGGGGCGGCCGGACAGCTCGGCCGTGAGGCCGTCGTTGTAGGCGGCCTTTCCGCTGTCGTTCTCCATCTGGTTGAGGAACCACAGGCGGTTCTGGGCGGCCGAGAGCGGCATCCGGGCGGGGCGCGGGCGCGTCGTCAGGGCCTGGCGGGCGTCGGTGCCGGCGGCGAGGCCGAGGGCCTGGGCGAGGGTGGCGACGGTGGCGTTCTCGAAGACCGTACGGAGCGTCAGCTCGGCGCCCAGCTCCTTGCGGATGCGTCCGACCAGGCGGGTGACCTGGAGGGAGCTGCCGCCGAGGAGGAAGAAGTTGTCGTCCACGGAGACGACCTGCTCGCCGAGCACCTCGGTGAACAGCCGGCACAGGGCCTCTTCCGCGGCGGTGCGCGGGGCGCGGGAGGAGGCCGGGGCGGCGGTTGGCGCGGTGGTGGCCGCGGTGCGGGCGGCGGCGGTGCGGGCGTGCTCGGGCAGGCCGGAGGTGTCCAGTTCGAGGGAGTCGACGCTGTCGTCGAGCGAGGCGCTGCCCAGGCGGCGCAGGAAGTCGAGGAAGGCGAGCAGGTAGGCGCGCAGGTCCTCGTCGGCGTACAGGTCGGGGTTGGCGTCGAAGTCGATCTGGAGCCCGGAGGAGGTGCCGCGGTCGTAGACGATGAAGGAGATGTCGTCGGCCGGGCCGATGGAGAGGTTGTGGGGGCGTGCGGTGTGGCCGGCGAACCGCAGGTCGTAGTCGAACATCATGATGTTGACGTGCGGGCCGACCAGGCGGCGGTCGTCCGCGAGCATGCCGAGGTCGCGGCGCAGGTCCTCGAACTGGTAGCGCTGGTGCTTCATCGCTGCGCGCATCTCGGCGGAGACCTGGTGGAGCAGTTCTTCGACGGTGGTGCCCGGCTTGATGGCCACGCGCAGCGGCAGCACGTTGGAGACCATGCCGGGCACGCTGCGGGCGTTCTTGCCGAGCCGGGTGGATACGGGCAGGCCCAGGACCACCTCGGGGGCACCGGACAGGCGCTGGAGCCACAGGGCGATGGCGGCGACCAGCGTGGGCGGCCAGGTGACGGCGGCGTCGGAGCCCAGGGTGCGCAACCGCTCGGTCTGGGTGCGGCCCACGCGTGCGGTGCGGCGGGCCAGGGAGCGGGCCAGGCTCGGCTGTTCGCCGGAGAGGCTGATCGGCTCGGGGCACTCCTTGAGCCGGTCGATCCAGTAGGCGCGGTCGGTGCCGAAGCGCTCGGAGTCGCGGTAGGCGGCCTTCTCGTCAAGGAGCTGGGCGAGGGGGGCGAAGGGGGTGGCGGGTACGGGTTCGCCGGCAACGAGCGCGGAGTACACGGCGGCGGTGCGCTGGGCGACCATGTTGACGGTGAAGCCGTCGACCAGCAGGTGGTGGTAGCGGTGCAGCCACAGGTGGCGGTTCTCGGAGACCTTGAAGAGGGCGAAGAGGAAGAGCTCGTCGTGCTCGGTGTCCAGGGGCCGGGCGAAGTCCTCGGCCATCCAGGCGCGGGCCGCCACAAACGGGTTGGGGGTGTCGCTGACGTCGACCACGTGCAGGGACCAGTCGAGCTCTTCCGTGGGCACGATCCGGGCGACGGGGCCGCTGTCGCCCTCGTGGAAGCGCAGGCGCAACGTCTCGGCCTCCGCGACGACCTGGCGCAGGGCCTGCTGGAGGAGCGGCGCGTCCACCGGTCCTTCGATTTCCAGGAATTCACCGGTGTTGAAGATCGTGTTCTGTGGATTCAGCTGCTGCGCATACCAGACGCCCGACTGGGCGGCGGTCAGCGGCAGCAGGACACCCCGAAGGTCGGACACGGCCACTCACCCTCAATACGTTGGCGGAAATCGCGGATCAGATCCCCTGTTTAACAGCGGACTTTCGGCCGGGACAACGGCGGTTGCAGAAAGCTGCCAAGCCCTGGGGAGAAGTCGGCCGCATGCTAGCGTCGACGCATGAGCGAGAAGAAGGATGCGGAACGTACGATCGTCGACCGCTACATGCCCGAATGGCATTTTCGGGAGCGGCATTGGATAGCCGTGAAGGCTCCGCGCGAAGAGGTGATGCGGGCGGCCCGCGAGATGACCTGGCGGGAGGCGCCGGTGGCCCGGTTCCTGTTCCGGTTCACCAAGAGCAGGCTGGCGGCGGACGGCCGGGTGCTGGACGACTTCGCCAAGGACGGTGACACCGTACTGGAGTTGTCCGACGATGAGTTGGTGTACGGGGGCATCGGTTCGCAGGCCGGCCCGGTGACGCCGGACCGGCCGATGGCCGAGGTGTTCACGCAGTACGCGGAGCCGGGCTGCACGAAGGCCGTCTTCACGATGCGGTACGCGGACGGAATTCTGTCCACGGAGACCAGGATCCTGGCCACGGACGAGGCGACCCGGCGCAGCTTCGGGCGGTACTGGAAAGTGATCCGGATTCCAAGTGGAATCGTCCGTCTCTCTTTTCTGTCCGCCGTCAAGCGCCGGGTCGACATTCCCGCGTCGCGGTAACGGATTTACCGCTGGGCATCCCGTACCAGTTCGATGAACCGGCCTGCCGTCGAGTTGCGGTAGAAGTCCTGGGTGGTGACCTTCGGCAGACCGTGGTCACGCATTTCCCGGAGTACCCGGATGACCAGCAGGGAATTGCCGCCGAGTTCGAAGAAGTTGTCATCCGGGGTGACGTCGTAATTCAGTGCGTGGCCCCAGAGCTTGAGGATCTGCTCGGTCAGCGGGTCGTGCTCCGGGCCCGTCCCCGGCGCCGCTTCGGCCGGAAGGTCGAGGTGTGCGACGGCGGCCGGGGCCGGCAGCGCGGCCGTGTCGACCTTGCCGTTGATGGTCAGCGGGATCGCGGCCACCTCGGTCAGGGACGCGGGGACCATGTAGAGGGGCAGCACCCCGCGAGCGTGCGCGAGGATCTCGGCGGTGGCCGCCGGGTTGCGCAGGGCGACGTATGCGTCGATGCGGGCGGTGGCCGCGTCTCCCGGGGTGTCGTGGTTGAGGACGGTGGCGGCGCCGGCGACGTCGGGGTGGCTGAGCAGCACGTTGCGGATCTCGTCCAGCTCGATGCGGTGGCCGCGCACCTTGACCTGGCTGTCGAGCCGCCCGAGGTGCTCCAGGCTGCCGTCGGGGCGCAGCCGGCCCCGGTCTCCGCTGCGGTAGATCCGCCCGCTCCCGTAGGGGTCGGTGACGAAGCGCTCGGCGGTCAGTTCCGGCTGTCCCAGGTACCGGTCGGCGACGCCGGCGCCGCCGACGCAGATCTCGCCCGCCGCGCCGGGCGGCAGCAACCGGCCCCGCGGGTCGCGCACCGACAGGGTCCAGCCGGGCAGCGCGGGGCCGACCTTGCGGCCGGCGGCGAGGACGTCGGCCGGGGTGACGGTGTGGGCGGTGACGTGCACGGTGGTCTCGGTGATGCCGAACATGTTCACCAGCCGGCACGCGGTGTGGGAGTGCCGGGCGAACCAGGGGGCGAGCATCCGGACGTCGAGCGGCTCGCCGCCGAAGACCACCAGGCGTACGGCGAGCGCGTCGGCGGGGGCCTGCCGGTCGGACTCGACCACCTGGGCGAAGGCCGAGGGGGTCTGGTTGAGGACGGTGACGCCTTCGCGGACCAGCAGGGTGTGGAAGAGCTCGGTGTCGCGGGTGGTCCAGTAGTCGACCACGACCAGGCGGCCACCGGTCAGCAGGCAACCCCAGATCTCCCAGACGGAGAAGTCGAAGGCGCTGGAGTGGAAGAGGGTCCACACGTCGTCGGCGCCGAGCCGGAAGTCCTCGCGGGTCGCCTCGATCAGGGCGGCGACGTTGTGGTGCGGGACGACGACACCCTTGGGGCGGCCGGTGGAGCCGGACGTGTAGATGACGTAGGCGGGCGACGAGCCGTCCTCGGCGCGGGCTTCCAGGACCGTCCCGTCGGCCAGGGCGCGCAGCGCGTCCGGGGTGACGACGCGTACGCCGGCCTGCTCGGGGAAGCCGTCGGCCGTGCCGACGACCACGGTGACGCCGGCGTTCTCGACGGTGTAGCGCAGCCGCTCGGCCGGGTAGCGCAGGTCCATGGGGACGTAGGCGCAGCCCGCCTTGAGGACGCCCAGCAGGGTGACCACGAGGTCGGCGTCGCGCTCCAGGGCGACGCCGACCATGGCGCCGGGGGCCACGCCCAGGGCGCGCAGGCCCGTGGCCGTGCGCTCGGCGCGGACGTCGAGTTCGGCGTAGCTGAGGCTGGTGTTTCCGGCAGTCAGGGCGATGGCGTCGGGTCGGGCGCGTACGACGTCGGCGAAGAGGCCGTCGATGGTCCGGGCGGCGGCCTCGGGGCTGCCGGTGGTGGGGGTGACCCCAAGGGCCATCACATGGGCGGTCTCGTCGGCGGTGAGCAGCTCGACGGAGCTCAGCGGGCGCCCGGGCGCGGCCGTCAACTGGGCTGCGACATGGGCGACATGGGCGGCGAACCGCTCGGCGACAGCCGGGTCGAGGTCGCCGAGGTCATGGCGCAGGACACCGGAGGCGGTGCCGTCGGGGTGCCGGGTCAGGTGCAGGACGCCGGGCAGGACGGGGGCGAGGGACGGCAGGCGGCGCAGGCCCGGCCGGTACTCCTCGACCAGGACACCGATCCCCGCGAGGTCGAGCAGGCTGCCGTCGTACGAAGCCCAGCGGGCCGTGAACGCGGCCGCGTCCTGGGTCTCGTCCACCGCCTCCCACGCGCCGTAGCGGGCCAGTACCAGGGCGGTGGCGGCGGCGAGCAGCGCCGGGTCGCCGGGCAGCACGTCGGGGACGGCCGCCTCGGCGGTGCGTCCGGCCCGCGCCGGGTCGCCCAGGCCCCACTCCAGGGTCGGCCGCCGGCCGGCCGGGGGCGCGGCGGGGGCGGGCGTGACGGCCAGGGTGGCGGCGTCGAGGGAGAGCGTACGGCGGGCGACGAGGACGAGGTCGGCGTCGCCGTCGCGGTAGCTCAGCAGGACCGCGCGCAGCGGCCGGCCCGTGGTGCGCAGCGGGCGTTCGGCCTCCCGCCGCAGGCGCTCGGTGGCGGCCGGATCGGCGGCGGCGTACGGCAGCCGCTCCTGCCACAGGCGCAGTTCTCCGGGGGCGCTCCAGACGACGGCCGCGCCGGCGCGCAGGCGCCGTTCGAGCTCCCCGGCATCGACAGGGCCCGGCATCCGGACCACCAGGCTGTGGCAGGACTCGGCCTGACTTCTCGACATGGTCGGACTCCTGTACGTACGGGAAGGGGAAGGCGGGACGGGGGTCAGCGGGCGCTGAAGCCCCCGTCGACGGTGAGCGTGGTCCCGGTGACCTGGCGCGAGTCGTCACCGGCCAGCCAGAGGGCGGCGCCGGCGATGTCCTGCGGCTCGATGAGGGCGTTCATCGGCTGGGACTGGACGAAGATCTCCTCGTGCTCGGCGACGTCGACGTCGAGGGAGCGGGCGATCTCGGCGAGCATGCGGCCCTCGTGCAGCGGGTCGTCGCGCACCGAGCCGGGACACAGGGCATTGACCCGGACCCGGAAGGGCGCGTAGTCGAGGGCCGCGGCCTTGGTGAGGCCGATGAGGCCGTGCTTGGCGGCGACGTAGCCGGCGAAGTGCCGGTAGCCGACGAGGCCGGCGGTGGAGGCGACGTTGATGACGCTGCCGGAGCGCTGCTCGACCATGGCGGGGACGACGGCCTTCATCATGCGCCAGGCGCCGGTGAGGTCGGTGCCGACCATCAGCTCCCACTCGTCCTCGGCGATCTCGTGCACGGCCTTGCCGGAGGGGGCGGCGATCCCGGCGTTGTTGAGCAGGACGTCGATCGTGCCGAAGCGGTCCAGTGCCTGGTCGGCGACGGCCCCGACGGCGTCGGGGTCGCGGACGTCGGCGGCGGCGGTGTGCACGTGGACGCCGTATGCCCGGCAGAGCTGGGCGGTGTGTTCCAGCTGGCTCCGCGAGCCCAGCGGGTAGGGCACCCCTGCCACGTCGCCCGCCACGTCGACGAGGACGAGGTCGGCGCCCTCGGCGGCGAAGCGGACGGCGCAGGAACGGCCGAGGCCCCTGGCTGCTCCGGTGACGACGGCGGTCTTGCCCGTGAGCCGGCCGGCGGCGGTGGCCGCGTGCGCGGTGGGGGCGGTGGCCGCGGTCATGAGGCGGGCACCGAGGCGATCGCGTCGATCAGCGGCAGCGGCGACTCGGTGAGGTACATGTGACCGCCGGCCGGCTCCACCAGGCGGAAGGCCCCGGTGGTGGCCTGCCGCCACTCCTCGGCCTCGGCACGCGTCACCAGGGCGTCCTCGGTGCCGCGCAGCGAGGTGATCGGGGTGTGCAACGGCTCGTCGGAGTCGGGACGGTAGGTCTCGTGCATCTCGACGTCCGCCCGCAGGATCGGCAGCAGTAGTTCCCGCATGTCGGGGTCGGCCAGCGCGTCGTGCTCGTACCCGGCGAATTCCCGCACTCGGGCGAGGAACGCGTCGTCGTCCAGGCCCGTCGCCCGCCGGGAGCGGCCGGTCCAGGGGCCGGGCGAGCCGCTCACGTACAGGTGGGTGAAGTCCACGGCCGGGTTCCGCTCCAGGCGGCGGGCGACCTCGTAGGCGAGGACCGCGCCCAGGCTGTGCCCGAAGAGCGCCACGGGCTCGCTCCCGGCGCGTTCGGCGACGCGCCGGGCGAGGACCTCGGCGGCCGCGATCGCGTCGCGGAACGGTTCGTCGAGGAAGAGCTCCTCACGGCCGGGCAGCTGGATCGGGACGATCCGCGGGGCGTGGGCGGGCAGGTCTTTCCAGGCGCGGTAGAAACCGGCGCCGCCCCCCGCGAACGGAAGGCACATCAGGGAGTGGGTCATGAGCGGCATCGCTTTCTGGGAAGCTGCGTGAGCGCCACGCTGTCATCGGCTCCGGACGTGGGCAACGGGCGTTGCAGATTGCTGCCAACGCCCGCTGCCAGACCGCCCGGCGGGGGATGTCAGGCGGCGTCCATGGCGTCGGCCAGCGACTTCGGCCGCATGTCCGTCCAGTTCTCGTTGATGTGGTCCAGGGAGGCCTGGCGGCTGTCCTCACCGCGGGCGACGGTCCAGCCGGCCGGGACCTCGGCGAAGGCGGGCCAGAGGGAGTGCTGGTTCTCCTCGTTGACGAGGACCAGGTAGCGGGCGTCGTCGTTCTCGAACGGGTTGGTGGTCATGGCCGGTTCTTCCTCCGGTGCGATTGCGCGAATGGGTACGGACGGGGTACGGGTACGGACGGGGTACGGGTACGCGGTCAGGCGGCCCGTGAGGACAGCTGCTCGACGAAGGCGGGGAGCCGGTCGACCCCCCAGTACTTGTCGAAGCCGCTGATGAAGAAGGGAACGCCGAACACCCCGTCGCGATGCAGGGAGTTGAGTGCATTGAGCCCCAACTCGCGGATCTCGGGGTCCTCGTGGGCCCCGGCGAGCACCGCGGGGTCCAGGCCCAGGCTCTCGCCGATCTTGCGCATGGTGTCGGGGTCGGAGATGTTCTCGCCGAGCTCCCAGCGGGCGCGGTAGGTCTCGGCGATGAACTCCGGGCCCGCGCCGAGCCGCGCGGCGGCCAGGTACGCCAGGTGGGAGACCTCCCAGTGGGGGGCGGGGTCCACCGGCCACACCATGTCCAGGCCGCGGGCCCGGGCCAGGCGCCGGACGTCCTGGAGGATGTACAGGTGCTTCTCCTTGGACATGGGGACGTAGGGCAGCGTGATGTTGCTGCGCTCCAGCTCGTCCAGGGCCGGCTCGTCCGGCTCCCAGAAGGGGAGCCATTCGATCGCCGCGGCCACGTTCGCGTGGTGGTCCACCAGGTCCCGGTAGGCCATCCATGAGTAGGGACTGCGGAAGGAGAAGTACCAGCGTGGTCCGCGTCGTGCCATCGCCGCCTCCAGCGGTTCGTCTGCGGGTCGTACGGGGGTTCAGATGGTGATGCCGCCGTCGATCTGCAGCACGGCACCGGTGATGTAGGCGGCCTTCTCCGAGACCAGGTAGGCGACCAGGTCGGCGACCTCCTCCGCGGTGCCCATGCGGCGCAGCGGGATGGACGAGAGCGCGTCCTTGCGGGCCTTGTCGTTCATCTCGGCGACCATGTCGGTCTCGATGAAGCCGGGGGCGACGGCGTTGACGCGGATGCCGGCGCGGCCGGTCTCCTTGGCCAGGGCGCGGGTGAAGCCGATGATCCCGGCCTTGGAGGCCGAGTAGTTGGTCTGGGTGCCGTTGCCGTAGACCCCGGCGACCGAGGAGATGTTGACGATGGCGCCTCCGCGGCGCTTCATCATGCCGAAGACCACCGCGCGGCAGGCGTGGTAGACGCCGTTCAGGTTGGTGTCGATCACCTGGCGCCACTGCTCGTCCTCCATGAGGACCAGCGGGTTGTCGCGGGTGATGCCGGCGGCGGTGACGGCCGCGTCGATCGGGCCCAGCTGCTCCTCGGTGGCCTCGATCCAGGCCCGCACCGCGGCTCCGTCCGCGACGTCGACCCGGGTGCCGACGATCCGGACGCCGTGTTCCTGGCCCGTCTTCTCCAGGGTGCGCGCCGCGTCGTCGTCCGAGCGGTAGCAGAAGGCGACGTCGAATCCGTCGCGGGCCAGCGCCCGGACCGTGGCCCGGCCGATGCCCCGGGATCCGCCGGTGACCAGGGCGACCCGGCTCGTGCTGTCTGACATGGTCTTCTTCTCCTCGGGCGGGCGGGTCAGGCGGTTGCGGGCGCCGGGCGCAGGGCCGCGGCGGGGCGGAAGGCCATGACGATGCGGCCGACGGTCATCACCGTCTCGCCGGCGGAGCGGGTCTCGCCCTCGAACAGCAGGGTGTCGTCGACCTTGCGGTCCAGGCGGACCCGGTGCTCCAGGACCTCGCCGGGCAGCACCGGGCGGTGGAACTCGACGCCGGTCATGCCGCCGAAGAGCATCACCTGCCCGTCGAGCACGTCCGGGTTGGGGTCGTCCCAGGTGGCGAGGACCCCGGCGGACTGGCACCAGGACTCCACGAGCAGCGCCGCCGGGTAGGCGAAGTCCTCCTCCCGCGTGTCCGGGCCGAGCTTCTCGTACCAGGGCTCGTTGCAGGTGACCGCCTTGAGCGCGATGAGGCGCTCGCCGGGGACCACGTCGACGAGGCGGTCGACGAGCAGCATCGGGAAGCGATGCGGCAGCCGGGCCCTGATGTCGCGCTGGCCGGTCATGCGGCGGCCGCCTCGCCGGCCGGGTGGGCGAAGCGCAGCCGGACGCTGGCCGCGGGGCCGCGCCGGGTGCTGAGCTTGGCCCGGCACTGCCAGTCGCCGGCCGGGGTCCGCTTCCACACCAGGTCGATGTCGACCTGGTCGCCGGGGAAGACCGGCCCGGTGAACCGGGTGGACTCCACGGCGGCCAGAGCGGCGCCCTTGGCCTCGCCGGGCAGGGTGGCCTCGGCGCTCAGCCGGGCGCACTCCACCAGGCAGACGCCGGGGAAGATGGGGAAGCCCGGGTAGTGGCCGGGCAGCACGGTCTCGGTGTCCGCGACGGTGAACCGGGCCGCGCCCGTCAGTTCGCCGTCGGCGGGCAGGATCTCGACCGCGCCGCTCAATGGGCTGGCGCCGGCCATCATGCCGCCTGCGCCGTGGCGAGCCTTGTGACGAGCAGGTCGTAGGCGCTCTGCAGGGTGACGATCTGCTTGAGTTCGGACTCCGGCAGCTTCACGCCGTACTTCTTCTCCAGGACGACGACGATCTCCAGCGCCATGAGCGAGTCGACCTCGAGGTCGTCGACGAACCGCACGTCGTCGGTCACCTCGTCGACGTCGACATCGAGCACCTGGGCCACGACGGCGCGCAGTTCTTCCTTCTCCAGCACGGTTCTTCGGTCCTTTCGGTCGGGGCGGGGGATCAGCGCAGGGCCAGCAGGGCGCAGCCGACGGTTCCGGTGCGGTCCACGGAGGTGATCACGCCGATCCGGCCGGCCGCCTCGGCGGGCCGGTCCTCGGCGTACGAGAGCAGGGCGGCGGCCTGGAAGGCGGCCGCGGCGGCCCCGGTGTCGCCGATCAGGTGGGTCGGCGTGAGGTCGGCGTACTCGGCCGTCCCGAACACCTCCCGTACCGCCTCGGCCTCGCCCAGGCCCTCGCGGCCGGGTGCGCCGCAGCGGGCGACGGCGGCCACCTGGGCGGGGTCGACTCCGGCCCGGCGCAGCGCCGAGCGCAGTGTGGAGACCAGAGCGGGGCGGGGGTCCGCGTCGAGCACGACGCCGAGCTCCACGGCGAGGAGTTCGGCGAGCACGGGCTGGCCGGGGTCCTCGGGGTCGTGCGGTTCCACGAGGAGCATCGCGCAGCCCTCGCCGAGGGCCGGGGCCGGGTCGGCGCCCTGGTCTCCGCTGTGGTGCTCCAGCCAGGCGCGGGCCTGGCTGAACTCCTCGGCGGCCCCGCACAGCACGGTGCGGGCGCGGCCCGCGCCGAGCAGGCGGCGGGAGTAGTTCAGGGCGTGCAGGCCGGCGGTACGGCCGCCCGCGATGGTGGCGTTGGGGCCCTTGAGCTGGTACCAGATGGCGCTCTGGCCGGCCGCGCAGTTCATGACGGTGTTGGGGAACCGCGCCGGGTCGACGAAGAACGGCTGCTCCCCGGTGAGGGAGTCGCGGGTGAAGTCCATCATCGACTGGGCGCTGCCGGTGGTGGTGCCGAGCGCGAACGCCGCGCCCTCGCCGGTGCCGACCGCGCGGTTGCGCTCCCCGTCGTCGAGCAGGGAGCCGACGGCGGTGACGGCGAGGCCGGTGACCCGGTCCATGGAGCGGGTGCCCTTCTTGCCGAGCACCTCGCGCACGGAGAAGCCGGGCACGACGTGGCCGACGCCGCCGGGGGTGGTGCCGTGCTCGGGGCCGAGTTCGGTGACGGTGTAGCGCCGTTCCCGCAGCCCCTCGGTGAACGCCGCCCTGCCGATGCCGTACGGCGACACGGCAGACCAGGCGGTGATCACCGGGCGTCCGGCGCCCGTGGTGAGGGTGGTCATGACCGTCACGTGTTCCTTCCGTTCGGGGTGGTCACAGGAAGAGGACCATCCGGTAGTCGCTCCAGCGCTCGGCCGTCTCGCCCGCGCGGACCAGGGCGATGCCCTCGATCAGCGGGTGCGTGGAGTGCAGCGCCGCGATGTCGGGTTCCTCCACGAAGACGCGGACTCCCACGCCGAGCAGGGTGCGCAGTCCCTTGTGGGGGTCGGTGAGGGTGTCCACCGTCCGGGTACCTATGCGCAGGGCGGGCGCGGGGCCCGCGTCCAGGGCGTACGGCACGGCGGAGCCGCGCAGCAGGATGTCGAGGCCGCCGAGCTGCCGGTGCAGCTCGGTGGCCAGGTAGAGCTCGTCGAAGAACTGCTTCTCCAGCGCGCCCCGGTAGCCTCGTTCGATGACGGCCAGCACCCGACGGTCCATCAGATCCCCCCCAGGTGCAGGGTCTTGTCGGCGGCCGCGACGTTGGCGGCGTACCCGGCGGGCGGGCGGAGCACCACCTGGGGCAGGTGGTCCACCGCCCCTCGGTCGTCGCTGCAGAACCGGCAGCCGTACCAGTGGAGCCGGCCCTCGTAGGTCGTCAGCAGGTCCTCGATCAGGGCCGACGTGGAGGGGTACTCCTGGTTCCAGTCGGCCAGGTTGCGCGGCTTCTGGGGGCCGAGCGAACGCTGGGTGAGCAAGGTGGCGTACCCGCAGGTCCACACCTGCACGGTGGCGCCGCGGTCCAGCAGGGCCTGGGTCAGCCGCAGTGCGGTGGTGACCTGGTCAGACGTGTGAGGGGAGCCCATGAGGGTGATGAGCACGTCCGTGTGGGGGATCTGCCTGGCCACTTAGTGCCACACCACCCTGACGGCTGGATCGAGGATCCAGCCGGCCACCACGTCCATGCCGACGACGCACAGTTCGGGCCGCAGGGCGGCTGTGTCCAGGCCTCGCTGGGCGAGAGAGAAGCTGTCTGCGGCGAGCACCCCGCCCTCCTTCTGGAACCGGTCCAGGTCGCTGTCGCTGCCGGGGACGGCGAGCACGACGCCGTCCTGGACCAGGAAGAGAAGCGCCGACTGCCCGGTGAGCACCTGGGTGACCGCGTCGCGCCGGAAGCCGGCGTCCTGCGCGATGCGGCCCTGGCTCTCGATGAGCAGCAGGCGTGGGGTGCCGCTCTCCCAGATCTCGCTCACGCCGCCGGTGCTCCGTTGATCGCGTCGAGCACGTGCTGGTCGAAGTTGACCAGGCTCCAGTCGCGGCGGTTCTCGATGACGGCGTAGCCGTGCACGATGCGGCCGGTGGCGGTCTTGACGAGGTTGCCGTCGCGCAGCACGTAGAAGTCCATGCGCGAGGTGTAGGTGAAGTCCTTGAAGACCTCCTCGACGGTGTAGACCGTGTAGAGGTCCTCCTCCATCAGCGCCTCGTCGAGGATGCGGATGTCGGAGCGGGGCACGACCGGGATCCAGCGGCGGTCGTCGAGCAGGGTCTTGATGGAGATGCCGCGGTCGGCGACGAAGCGGTCCTTGCCCTCCTCCATCAGGCGCAGGTAGCCCGACATCTGGATGCGCTCGGTGAAGTGGCAGTACGGGTACGGGATGTTCCACTTCCAGGCGTAGGCGTTCTGCCCGGCGGTCAGGGAGGCGAGGATCTCCTCCTCCGCGGGGGTGCCCGGCTCGCGCTGGAGGTCGTCGCCGAGGGTGGCGACGGCGAAGCGGGCAAGCTGCTCCGGTACCTCGCCGGCCGCCTCCAGGTAGGTGTCGATGCGCAGGGAGACGCGGACCTTGGAGGTGACCGCCTTGTGGATCTCGCCGTTGCGCTCGAACTGGATGGTGACCTTGAAGCCGATGGTCCCGTCGTCGTCCTTCGTCCAGGGCACGACCTCGGCATCGGCGGTGTCGTCCATGTGGAAGGCGTGCAGGATGCGGCTGTCGATGGAGACCAGGTCCAGGCCCAGCCCGTGCTCCTCGTAGAGCGCGCGGGCGGGCAGTCCGGCCTGGCGGAAGTGGTCCAGTACGGCTTCCTCGACCAGGTAGTTGACGTGCTTGAAGCCGATCCACGTGCAGATGTTGGACCCCTCGTAGCGGGGGCGCACCGTGGTGGTGGTGGCGGTGGTCAGCAGCGCCTTGACGGCGGTGTCCGTGACGAGGGTCATCGCTGGAGCTCCAGGGCGTCGGTGAGGGCCTTCGCGCGCTGCGCGGCCGGGCCCAGTGTGATGTGGACGAACTCGCTCACCGCGGCGGCGAAGACGTCCGCCGCGTCGAGCATGGGGAAGTGGCCGGTGCCGGGCAGGACGCGGGCGACCGCGTTCGGGAGGGCTTCGGCGAGGGCGGTGCTCTCCTCCGGGCGGGCGGCGAAGTCGGTCTCGCCGCCGAGTACCAGGGTCGGAACGGTGATCCGCCCGGTGTCCAGGGAAGGCGTGCGCAGGTACAGGTCGAAGAAGCGGAACCAGCCGTAGGGGCCGACCCGGTCGCGGACCCGCTCCCCCATGGCGTGCTGGATGTCGGCGGGCACCCGGCCGCCCGAATGGGCCCGGATCCCCTCTTCCATGATCAGGTGGAAGTCGTTGAGGTAGTACGAGATGGTGTCCCAGTCGAACTGCTCGGTGCGGGCCCGGTAGAAGGGTGACACCAGGACCAGGGCCCGGATGCCGAACTGACGCAGCCCGTCGGACCCGCCGCGGTTCTTCTGGTCGAGCAGGTCGAGCAGCACGTTGGCCGCCATGGAGTGGGCGACGACCACCTCCGCCCCGCCCGGGACCGCCTCCAGCGCCTTGGCCAGCCAGCCGCGCAGGTTGGGCTGCTCGCTCCAGTCGGCGATGGTCTCGGTCCTCCAGGGCAGCCGGGCGGTCCACAGCTGGTAGTCCGTGGGCAGCTCGGGCAGCACGCGCTCCCAGACGCTGTCGTTGGCGGCCAGGCCGTGCAGCAACAGGACGCGCGGCCCGCCCCGGCCCTCGGTGCGCCGCTCGACGGCGACCGGGCGCAGGTCCACATGGGTGTTCACCACGGCTGTCTCCTCCTTCGTCGTGGCGCTCACGCTGCTCGCGGGGCGAGCAACAGGAGATCCGCGCGGGCGTCGCCGGCCCTGCTGCCGGTCACCGCCTGTACGGGGCCCGGTTCGCCGGCGTCGAAGAGGCCGACCGCGGCGGCGACCTGGAGCAGGCCGTGCGCGCCGGAGGCCGTGCCGAGGTGCTCGGGCAGCTCCCAGCGGCGGCCGCCCTCGACGCTCTCACCGGCGCCCCTGCGATAGGCGCCGAGCACGGCGCGTACGGTCGCCGAGCGGTCGTCGGCCGCGGCGCCGGACTCCAGTACCAGGGCAGCGCCCCCGTCGACGGCGTGTCCGCCGCCCAGCAGCCGGCGTACGACCTCGTTGTCCGGCTCCACACCGAGGACCAGGACCCGCTCGGTGCGGCCGGCCGCGATCATCGTGGCGGCCCAGTGGACGGCGTCCAGGCCCGAGGTCTCACCGTTGCAGACCATCAGGTTGGGGCCGCGCAGCCCGTAGCGGATGGCCGCCGAGGAGGCGATGACGTTGCTGGAGGCATTGGGCAGGTCCATCGGGGAGGTGGCCGTGACGGTCTCCTCCCGGATGGTGTCCAGGGCCCGGGTGACGGTGTCGAGGTTGCCGAAGTTGGAGCTGGCGACCACGCCGACGCTGGTGGCGGGCACGCTGAGGCCGTCCTTCTCGTCCGCGCCGAGCAGGCCGGCGTCGCGCAGGGCGGCGGCGGTCAGGGCGTAGCCGAGCTGGGTGGCGCGGTCCTTGTAGCGCAGCCCCTTCTTGCCGACGTGGGCGGCCGGTTCGACGGGGGCGCCGCCGACGGCCGGGCCCTCGGCCAGGGCGCGTACGGTGTCGGCGCCCGGCAGCAGGACGGCGGCGCCGGTGACCACCACGGTGGTGTCGAGGCTCTGGGCGGTCATCGGATCCCCTCCACAATGGCGACGGCGTTGATGCCGCCGAATCCGAAGGCGTTGAGCTGCGCCACCTTCAGCTGCCGGTCCACGGCCGGCTGCCCGGTGACGAAGCGGAACGGTGCGGCCTCCTCGACCGGCTCGTCCAGGCCCACGGTCGGCGGTACCCGCCCCTCGTTCAGGGCCTTGACGCCCACGATCAGGTTGATGAGGCCGGACGCGCCGGAGGTGTGCCCGGTCATGGACTTCACGGCGGTCATCAGCGGCACCGAGGCGTCGCCGCCGAGTACGTCGGCCAGCGCGGTGGCCTCGGCCTCGTCGTTGAGCAGGGTGCCGGTGCCGTGCAGCATCACCAGGTCCACGTCGGACGGCTTGACGCCGGCCAGCTTGTGGGCGGTGCGCATGGCCTCGGCGATGCCCTCCGGGGAGGGCGCGGTGACGTGGTACGCGTCGCAGTTGACGGCGACTGCGCGCAAGTGGCCGTAGACCCGGGGGGCGCCCGCGTCGGTGCGGCGCAGCACGATCGCGGCGGCGCCGTCGCCCATGAGGACGCCGGTGCGGTTGCGGTCGAAGGGCCGCACACGGTCCGGCGGGGTCGGGTGGACGCGCTCCAGGAGCCCGTACATGGATTCGGTGAGGACGTCCACGCCGGCCACGATGACGGTGTCGGGGGCGTCCTCGCCCTCCTGGCTGAGCAGGTCGCTGCCGAGCGCGAGGGCGTAGAGGGATGCCGAGCAGGCGTTGGAGAAGGTGTGGGTGACATCGGCGTTGAACCGCTCGCGCAGCCCTGTGCCGAAGTGCAGCCCGGAGTCGGCGAAGGGCGACCCGTCACGCCACCACAGCTCCAGCGAGCGCAGTTCGCGCAGGCCGGTGCCGACCAGGATCGGGATGCCGGAGAGGTCCTCTCCGAGGCCCGCGTCGGCGGCGGCCTGGGCGATGGCCTCGTGCAGCAGGCGGCTCGCGCGGCCGGGTATGTCCTCGCCGACGGCTGGTCGGTCGTCGACCTCGTAGGCGTGCTGCGCCCGGAACCTGGTGCGATCGAAGCCGCGCAGCTCGGCGCGGCCGCTGACGCCCGCGCACAGGTTCTCGAAGAGTTCACCGACACCGGAGCCGGTGGCGGCCACGGCGCCCATCCCGATGATGGGGCGGCTCGTCATGACGCCTCCTTGATCGCGTCGTACCGGCCCAGCAGTACCGCCGCGTTGTTGCCGCCGAACGCCAGACCGTTGTTCTGGACGATCCGCAGGTCGGCCTCGACCGCCTGGTTCGGTACGCAGTCGACGTCGCACTCGGGGTCGGTGGTGACATGGTTGATGGTGGGGGGGATGAAACGGTTCTGGATGGCCAGGGCGCAGCCGATCGCGCCGAGGGCACTGGCGGCGCCCATGCTGTGGCCGAGCATCGACTTCATGGAGACGGTGCGGGGAGGCGTGTCTCCGAAGACCTGGCGGATGGCGCCCGCCTCGGTGATGTCGTTGGCCTTGGTGCCGGTGCCGTGCGCCGAGATGAGGTCCACCTCGTGCGGCTTGACGCCGGCGTTGTCCAGCGCGAGGCGCATCAGTTCGGCGACGCTGTCCCGGTCAGGGGCGACCTGGTGGTGGGCGTCGCAGTTGAGCCCGTAGCCGAGCACCTCGGCGTAGATGGTCGCGCCGCGTGCCAGGGCGGAGTCCAGGCGCTCCAGGACCAGCACGCCCGCGCCCTCGCCGGTGAGGATGCCCTTGCGGTCGACGTCGAAGGGCTGGCAGCGGTCCGGGGCGATGGTGCCCAGGCGGTAGAAGCCCGTGAAGGTCTTGCGGCACATCGCGTCCGCCCCGCCGCAGAAGGCGAACTCCGCCTCACCGGAGCTGACGGCGTCGAAGCCGTAGCCGATGGCGTAGTTGCCCGCCGAGCAGGCGGTCGGGATGGTCAGTGCCTCCACGTCGGTCAGGCCGAGTTCCTGTGCGATGGCGACCGACAGTCGCCCGGCCGGTATGCGCCGGGCGGCCGCGGGGTCGAAGGCTCCCGTGCCGTCGGCCAGTTCGCTCTCCACCAGCTGGTCGAGGTCGTAGCTCTCGCCATCCGTGGTGCCGATGGAGATCAGCCCGCGGCGGGTGCGCAGTTGCGCCAGATCGAGTCCCGAGTCCTCCAGGGCCATCCGGGCAGCCGCGGCCGAGAACTGCGCGGCCCTGCCGAGCTGTTCCACGTCCAGCGTGCTGATCCAGTCCTGCGGGTCGAAATCCGCGATCTCGCACCCGTTCGCGTGGGCGAAACCCTCCGTGTCGAACACCGAGATGGGCCGGGCACCACTGCGGCCTTCACGCAGTCCCTGAAGGAACTCCTTCGCGCCGAGTCCGATGCTCGACACCACTCCTAGTCCGGTGAGAACCACCCGGTGCCGCTCCGGCCGGGTATGGCCGGTGCCGCGCTCTGCCGCCGTCATGGCAACCTTCCCATCCTCCGCAGCGGGATCGACTACCAGTTGGCCGGCTCCGACACAACCTCGTAGACACCCTTGAGGTTCACCATCCGGGGCAGCTCGCTCTGGTTGATGACGACGCGGAATTCCTTCTCGAGGGCCGCGAGAATCTCGATGGCGCGGAGCGAGTCGGCATTGTGGTCCTCCTTGAAAAGGCTGACCTCGCTGACCTCGTCCTCCTCGATCTCGAGAATGTCGCAGACGATTTCCTTGATGGTTTCGAGACGCTCGTCGCGCGTAGCAGTCGTCACTCTTTTTTCCTCTTTTCGGATTCGCCGCTCAAATCGCGGCAGAGTTACTCGCACTGGAAAGGATGCTGTCGTGGCCGATTCCTCACAACGACGGCTGCAACAACCTGCCACCGTCGCCGGTCCATTCAGCTTCCGACCCGGCCTGCCGGGGAAAGCTCTCCGGTACCTCGCAGCAATGCGTCATTCAAGGACGCGGCGGCGTCCGCAGCAGCGCGGCTCAGTTGCCGGTCGGGGGCCTCGGGCATCCGGGCACCCGAGCCGGTCAGCACCAAGGCCTCGGCCACGGCGCCGGACGCGGCGCGCACCGGTACGGCGTAGGAGACGGCGCGGGGCGCGATCGGATCGGGTCCGTACGCCCAGCACCGGCGACGTACGACGGCCAGTTGGGCCGGCGTGAACCGGGCGTGCCGCAGCCCCTCGTACAGTTCCTCGGGCTCCGCCCAGGCGTAGAGCACCTGGGCACCGGGCCCCGCCGAGGCCGGGCGGGCGGTGCCGACGGCGGCCGGGTCGCAGCCCGCGGCATCGATGCCGTCGAAGGCGTCGACGGAGGAGCCGACGCAGATCTGCAGGGCTCTGCGCCGGCGGTAGAGCCGCGCGGCCAGGCCGGTACGGGCGGCCAGCTCGGCCAGGACGGGGCCGGCCACCTCGGCGAGGCGGTCGTGCCGGACCTCGACGGCCAGCATGCCGAGACGGGGGCCGAGCATGAAGCGGCCCTGGACATCGCGGGTGAGCAGGCCGAGCCGCTCCATGGCGACGGCGATCCGGTGGGTGGTGGGGCGGGACATCCCGCTGTACGCGACCAGCTCTACCAGGCTGGCCGGGCCGCTCTCGAGGATCTCCAAGAGGACCGCCGCCTTGTCCAGGACGCCCACGCCGCACCTCGGCCGCGGCCGCACGGTGGTGGTACTCACCGCTGCGCGGCCAGCCGTGCGCGGATGTCCCCGACAAGTTCGGCCTGCCGGTCCAGGAGGTAGAAGTGGCCGCCGGGCAGGACCCGCAGTGCGAAGCCGCGGGGGGCGAGTTGCGCCCAGGCGGCGACAGCGGGCACGGCGACGTCGGGGTCGCTGTCGCCGACGTACCCGACGACCGGGCAGGGCAGCGGGACGCCGGGGCGCGCCGTGTAGGTGGAGACGGCGGCGAAGTCGGCTCGGAGCGCGGGGAGCACCAGCTCGCGCAGGTCCTCGTCGTCGAGCAGCGCGGAGTCGGTACCGCCGAGCCGCTTGACCTCCTCGACGAGGTCGGCCTCGCTGCCGAAGGCGGCGGTCCGGGGGGTGAGCAGGTGCGGGGGCTTGCGGCCGGAGAGCATCAGCAGCGCGGGAGCCGTGCCGTGCCGCTCCGCCAGGCGCAGGGCGATCTCGTAGCCGATGCTGGCTCCCATGCTGTGGCCGAAGACGGCCAGGGGAACGTCCAGGTACGGCTCGAGCTCGCCGGTGATGGCGGCGGCGAGGTCCTCCAGCACGGTCAGGGGCTCCTCGCCGATCCGCTCCTGGCGGCCCGGGTAGCGTACGGCGAGCACTTCGACGTCGTCGCCGAAGGCGTGCCCCCAGCTGTGGAAGAAGCTGGCCGAACCGCCGGCGTGCGGCAGGCAGAGCAGCCGCAGCCGCGGCGCCTGCGCGCTGGGGTACCTGCGCAGCCAGATGCTGTCGGTGCCAAGTGGCATGGTGGATGGTCTCCTTGTAGGCGTGGCGTGCGGTTCTCAGGCGCCGACGGCAGCCAGGGCCGCCGGGCTGTCCAGGGACACGACCTCGGTGTCGGCGGCGATCCGTCGGATCAGCCCGGCGAGGGTGCGGCCGGGGCCGATCTCGACCAGGCTTCGACAGCCCAGGCGGCCTACGAGGGTGCGCACTGCGGGTTCCCAGAGCACCGGCGAGGTGAGCTGGCGGGTCGCGAGCCCGGGCCAGTCGCAGTCGCCCGTGTGGGACTCGGCGTCGGCGTTGGCGACCACCGGAAGGTGCTCGGGTGCGAAGGCGGTGTCCTTCAGGGCAGCGCGCAGGCTGTCCGCGGCGGGAGCCATGTAGGGGCTGTGGAAGGCGCCGCCCACCTTCAGGCGGATCATCTTGGCGCCGATGGAGGGGGCGTCGGCCTCGATGCGGTCGATGCCCTCGGGGGAGCCGGAGACCACGGTCTGGCCGGGCGCGTTGACATTGGCCACCCAGACGTCGAAGCCGTCCGCGCGTACCCGCTCGGCAAGGCCGCCGACCTCGTCGAGGGGGGCCGCGACCAGGACTCCCATGGTGCCGGGGCGTTCTTCGGCGGCCTGCCGCATGGCCCGGCCCCGGGCGGCCACCAGCGCGGCGGCCGCGCTCAGGGACAGCGCGCCGGCCGCGGTCAGGGCGGCGTACTCGCCGAGGCTGTGTCCGGCGCAGGCGACCACGTCGCCGAGGGCGGCCAGCGTGCCGCGGCGCACCGCTTCGGCGTGGGCGACGGCCGCGACCGTGAACACGGTCAGCTGGGCCAGATCTGTACGCCTGAGGTGCTCGTCGGGTGTGTCGAGCAGCAGTACGGCGAGGTCCTCTCCGGTGACGTCGGAGATTTCCTCTGTGAGTTTCCATGACGGGGTGTCCCGCCACGGTGTGCCCATTCCTTCCCGCTGCGTTCCCTGTCCCGGGAACACCAGACCAATCGGCATTCGATCCATGGATCCGCCTTCCGCGCCGTATTCACCGGGGGCACGGGGATCCGTGGCCGCCGCCTTTCCGCGACGTACGGATCCCCGCGCGCCGGTGGCATGCAGTTCGGGGGGGTCTCCATGCCACCAGGAAGGAGCTCAAGGGCTCGCCGGGAGCCCGAATCCCCTTCCTGGCGTCATACAACTGCGGGCACCTGACGGGCGGCAACCCAGGTTTCAGGAAGCTGCCAGAGGCGTGCGCGGAACGGGCTGTCAGCTGCGCGTTCCGCCAGCCGCGTCGGTCGTCGCGGCCGCGGGCAGCAGTCCCAGTTCGGCTGCGCGTACACCTGCCTGGAAGCGGGACTGGGCGCCGAGCAGGGCCATGATCTCCGCGACGTGACGCCGGTAGGTGCGCACCGAGACGGTCAGTTCGCGGGCGGCCACCTCGTCGGTGACGCCGGCGCGCAGCGCGCCGAGGATCTGCCGGGCCAGCGCCGCGCGGTCCCGGTCGCCGAATACGATGCGTTCGCCGGCGGGCACGGCGTTGCGCCAGATGCTCTCGTAGAGGGTGCCGAGGGTGTGCAGGACTTCCGGCACCCGGATCACCGAGGCCCGCACGCCGGCCGCCGATTCGGCCACCACCAGCGCGGCGGTGCCGTCGACCAGCAGTGCCTGCAGCGGCGGGACCCGGGCCACCCTGATCGCCACCGGGCGCTCCAGCGCCAGCTGTTCCCGGATGAACTCCTCGTCGACCAGGCCCGGCCTGGCCAGCAGGCGGACCGAGACGCCTTCGGCGGCCGAGTAGATCAGGTTCCGTTCGGCCCGGTCGCTGCGCGCGGGCTCTTCCTCGCCGCCCGGTCCGGGCGCCCGGGCGTCCACGATGTCGATCGTCCGCACCGCGCCCCGGATCAGGGTGCCCGCGGCCCGCAGGACCGGCAGGTAGCCGCCGTCGACCGTGGCTATCTGCTGCGACCGGGCACTCCGGTCGCGGTGGATGGCCATCGTCGATTCGATCAGGGCCCGTACTTCCAAGAGTGCCTGTTCCAGTTCGTCTTCAGGCGCGTTGGACACGTCCTTCTCACCATTTCCCCGTTGGTGTTCAAACTGCTGCGCGGTCCGCGTCGAGCCCGGACCGCGCTGCTCCCCGTTCACACTGCCGCATCACTCCGAAAGCAACCCCAGTTCCACCGCCCGCACGCCCGCCTGGAAGCGGGAGTCGGCGCCGAGCTCGCGCATGATCTCGGCGACGTGGCGCCGGTAGGTTCGCAGGGACACGTTGAGATCGCGGGAGGCGGCGTCGTCGGTGTAGCCGTCGCGCAGCCGCTCCAGGATCCGGCCGGTGAGCTCGCCGCGCAGCTTGGGGCTCAGCGCCAGGTGGTCGTCCAGCTTGCGGCCCCGGGACCAGGCTCCGGCGAACAGGAGCTCCAGGGCGCGTACCGCGGCGGGGTCGTTGACCTGCGTCGCGTGACCCTTCGCGTTGCCGGCGGCCGCCTGTACCAGCGCCGCCGCACCGTCGACCACGACCATGTCGCGCAGCTCGCCCTCGGACACCCGGATTTCGAACCGGGCGCCGGGCACCCGGGTGAGGACGGCGAGCGTGCCGTCGGCCACCTGGGGCGCGCACAGCAGCCGTACGACGAGCCCGGATTCCAGTGCGGCCAGGGCCTTGCGGGCGACCTGGTGGAACGCGTCGTTGCCGGTCATCGCGACACAGACCGAGTGGCGGGCTCCGCGCACGAGGTCCTCGAGGGCCTCGCCGAGCACGGCGACGTCCGTGTGCGGAGCGGCGGACCCCTGGGCTGGTCTCTGCTGATAGAAGGAGACGGTGGATTCGATGAGCTCCCGGGCCCTGAGAAGGGTCTGCTCCACATGCGTCGCATGGTCTACGGATGTCTTGTCCTCGACCCCTTCCACGTCGCGTGGATCAATCGCGGCACCGGTCACTGCGTCCCCCTTGACTGACCAGAATCTGCTTGCATCGAAAGTCGGCCGTCCAGCACTTTTCAAGTATTCAACAAATAAACTCTCCGGCGCCATTCGAGCAGATCTCCGAGCTCAGACAGTAGTTTGCTGGCAAAGGCCAGTCAACAAGATCCGAGCGGGCGCAAGACGGTACCCGCATATGTCAACCCGCAATTTTTTCCCGCCATTTCGGGCGATCTTTCCGGCCACTCTGGCAGCAAGCTGCCCCCACACCCCGGAACAAAAACCGCCACTTCCGCTTGCGTCACCGGGTGCGCAGCCGCTCTCACCGTCCGTGTCATCGCTGTCCGGTTCCGGCCAACCCTGCGCCACTCGAGCCCCTCTCCAGCAGCCCTCGAGCCTACGGTGAGTCACGTGACAACAAGCCACACGGGGACCAGCGAACGCACGAGCGCCACACTCTTCGAATCCACCGACGCCGCTGTCTGGTGGTGGACGGTACCGACCGGGCGGTATCGCAGCAGCGACCTGCAAATGCTCGACGACGGCGAACTGACTCGTATTCAGAAAATGAAATCGACGCAGGCGCGGGCGGAGTTCATCACGTGCCGCGCAGCGGTGAAGCGGGTGCTTTCGGGAGTACTGGACGTACCCGCCGCCGAGGTCGCTCTGGGGCGAAACCCCTGCCCCGGCTGCGGCAGTGCGGAGCACGGCCCTCCGGCCGTGCTCCTTCCGGCCACTCCGTGGCGGATCAGCATCGCGCACACCCACGGACTGGGCATGCTCGCCCTCTCGCCCTTCCGGGTGGGCATCGACGTGGAGCAGGTCCGCCCGCTCGACGTCGGTCAGGTGGACGCGCCCGTCCTCACCCGGGCCGAGCGAGAGGCCGTGACGGCCCAGCCCGAAGGCCTCGCCCGCGCCACCGCGTTCCTGCGCTGCTGGACCCGGAAGGAGGCCGTGCTCAAGGCCCTCGGGATCGGCATCACCATCGATCTGACCACGCTGGAGTCCCGGGCCTGGGCCGAAGGCCCTGCCCAAGTCACCACGTCGGCGCTCGGCTCCCCGAGCACCTGGCGGATGGCGACCGTACCGAGCCCGGCGGGCTGGGTGGCCGCCCTCGCGCTGCCCGCCGGCGCGGACCGGCCGCCGTCGGTTCGCCCGCTCTGAGCGCCGACGTCGCTGCGGCCCGCCCGACGCGGGCCTTTGTGACGGGACCACGTCCCGTCCCTGCCCCCCCACCTTGTCCCTCCCCCGGCGTGCACCAAGGCGCGCCCTTCGAGGCCAGGAGACAGAGACCGTGAACCCCTCGAACAACCTGTCCGACCTACTGCTGACCGCCGCCGAGCGGTACCCCGAGTCGGGTCTGCGCCACTGCACGGGCGCGGCCGACGCCGGCGTCCTCGACCAGAGCCACCCCGAACTCCTGGACCGGGCCCGTCGGGTCCTCACGGGGCTGCGGGCCCGGGGGCTGCGACCACAGGACAACATCGTATTGGTCCTGGAGGACTCGAACGAGTTCCTGACCACGTTCTGGGCGGCCGTGCTCGGCGGCTTCGTGCCCTGCCCGGTGGCGCCGCCGGGCGGCGACCTCGAGCGCTGGGCCGACCTGCTCCGCCATGTCCACGGCCTGCTCGGCCGGCCGCTCGTCGTCACCGGCGCCGCCCTCGCCGGGCGCCTCCCCGAGGTCGAGGGCCTGCGGGTGGCGCCGCTGGAGGAGCTGTACGCCGAGCCCGCCGCCGAACTGCACCGGGCGGCCCCCGAGGACACAGCCCTGCTGATGCTGACCTCGGGGTCCACCAGCAGTTCGAAGGCCGTCATGCTGAGCCACGCCAACCTGCTCGCCTCCATGGCCGCCAAGAACGGCCACCACCGGCTGGGCCCCGCCGACACCACGCTGAACTGGGTCTCCTTCGACCATGTGGCGGCGCTCCTGGAGTGCCATCTGCTGCCGCTGTCCACGGGCAGTCGGCAGGTCCACGTCCCGGCGTCGGTGGTGCTCGGCGATCCGCTGGAGTTCCTGCGGCTGATCTCCCGGCACGGCGTGACGATGACGTTCACGCCCAACTTCCTGCTGGGGCTGGTCAACGCGGCCGCGGAGCGGTTCGCCGGATCCGCGGAACCGCTCGACCTCAGCGGCCTGCGGCACATCATCAGCGGTGGCGAAGCCGTGGTGGTGGCCACTGGAGAAACGTTTCTGAAGCGCTGGGCGCCGTACGGCCTGGCCCCGGACGCGCTGTGGCCGGCCTTCGGGATGACCGAGACCTGCGCCGGCAGCGTCTACTCCCGCAAGGCCTTCCCCGAAGCCGACCGCAGCCGCGAGTTCGCGAACCTCGGCACCCCCGTCGAGGGGCTGCGGATGCGCGTCGTGGACGGTGAGGACCGGCCGCTGCCCGACGGGGAGGTCGGCGAGCTGCAGTTGGCCGGTCCCATGGTCACCCCGGGCTACTACGGCGACGCCCGGGCCACCGCCGACGCCTTCACCGCCGACGGCTGGTTCCGCAGCGGCGACCTCGGCCGCATCGACGACGGACGGCTGAGCCTGGCCGGGCGCAGCAAGGACAGTGTCATCGTCAACGGCGTCAACTACTTCAGCCACGACATCGAGGCCACGCTCGAACAGCTCGACGGCGTCTCCCGCAGCTTCGTCGCGGCCTTCCCGACCCGGTCGGCCGGCAGCGACACCGAGCAGCTGGTGATCGCGTTCCGCCCCGAGGTGCCCGATGGCGACGAGGCCGGGCTGTACCGGGTGCTGAACGCCGTCCGCAGCACCGTGGTGATGCACTGGGGCTTCCGTCCCGCCCTGGTGCTGCCGCTGCCCGCCGAGGCCTTCCCGAAGACCAGCCTCGGCAAGATCCAGCGCGCCACGATGCGCGGCCGGTTGGAGGCGGGCGGGTACGAGGCACAGGTGCGGGCCACCGCCGACCTGACGCTGCGCATGCTCGGCGGCTACACCACACCCGAGGGCCCCACCGAGCGGGCGCTCGCGGAGATCTACGGCGAGCTGTTCGACGTCGATCCCGCCACGATCAGCGCCACCGCCAGCTTCTTCGACCTGGGCGGCACCTCGCTCGACATCCTGCGGCTGCGCGGCAACGTGGCGCAGCGCCTGGGCATCTCGGGCCTGGAGGTCGTCACCGTGCTGACCGCGCCGACGGTGCGCGCGCTGGCCGCCCGGCTGACCGATGGCGGCGGGCAGGGCGCCCGCCGGTACGACCCGCTGGTGCCCATGCAGACGGGCGGCTCCAAGACCCCGCTGTTCTGCGTGCACCCCGGCGTCGGCGAGGTCCTCGTCTTCGTCGGCCTCGCCAAGTACTTCGTCGGCGACCGGCCGTTCTACGCGCTGCGGGCCCGTGGCTTCAACACCGGTGAGAAGCCCTTCGTCTCCTTCGAGCAGATGGTCGACTCCTACGTCGAGGCCATCCGGGCCCGGCAGCCGCACGGCCCGTACGCGGTGGCCGGCTATTCGTACGGCGCCGCCGTGGCGTTCGAGATCGCAAAGATCCTGGAATCCGAGGGCGAGCGCGTCGACTTCGTCGGCAGCTTCAACCTGCCGCCGCACATCAAGTACCGCATGGACGAGCTGGACTTCGTGGACACCGCGGCGAACCTGGCGTTCTTCCTGGACCTGATCGACAAGCAGCAGTCGATCGAGCTGCCGGACGCCCTGCGCCACCTGTCGCGGGAGGCGCAGGTGGCCCATTTCATCGAGATCGCCCCCCGGGAGCGGCTCGACGAGCTCGACCTGGACGCCGCGAAGTTCGGCGCGTGGGCCGAACTCGCCGACACGCTGACTGACATGGGGCGCGGCTACGAGCCGAGCGGCACGGTGCGGTCGATGAGCGTCTTCCACGCGGTCCCGCTGCGCGGCACCAAGGAGGAGTGGCTCGAGAACGAGCTGCGCCGCTGGGACGAGCACACCACCGAGCCCAACCGGTACCTGGAGGTGCCGGGCGAGCACTACACCATGATGGGCTCCCGCCACGTGGCGGCGTTCCAGGCGATTCTTCGACGGGAGCTGGACCGCTCGCTGGCCGAGGCCGACGCGACAGCGGCCCGGGGATAAGACGGAAATGACGGGGGACTACACCATGCGGGGAAAGAAGATCCTGATAACCGGCGGGACCGGGCAGGTCGCCCGGCCGGTCGCCGAGGCGCTGGCCGAGCACAACGAGGTCTGGTGCATCGGCCGCTTCGGTACGCCGGGCGTGGAGCGCGAGCTGACCGAACGGGGCATCACCACACGGCAGTGGGACATGAGCGACCCCTCGGAGAACGCGCTGAAGGGCATTCCCGAGGACTTCACCCACGTACTGCACTGCGCGGTGCACCGGGGCGAGGACGGCGACTTCAACGCCACTGCCGAGATCAACTCGGTGGCCACCGGCCGCCTGATGGTCCACGCCCGGACCGCCGAGGCCTTCCTGTTCGTCTCGACGGGCGCTCTGTACACACGCCAGACCCTGGATCACGCGTACACCGAGGACGACCCGGTCGACGCCTGCGCCGCGTGGCTGCCGGCCTACCCGATGGGCAAGCTCGCGACCGAGGGAGCGGTGCGCGCCTTCGCCCGGGTGCTGGGCCTGCCCACGACCATCGCGCGCCTCAACATCGCCTACGGGCCGGGGAGTTACGGCGGCGTGCCCATGCTCTACTTCGAGCGGATGCTGGCCGGGAGTCCGATCCCGGTACCGCTCGAGGGGCAGAACTGGTGTTCGCTCCTGCACACCGAAGACCTGGTCGCGCAGGTCCCGCCGCTGTGGCGGGCCGCGTCGGTACCGGCGACGCTGGTCAACTGGGGCGGTGACCAGTCGGTCGGCATCAGCGACTGCATCCGCCACATCGAGGCGCTGACGGGCGTGGAGGCCGTGCTCGTACCGCAGGAGGTCACCCGGGAGACGTACCGGTTCGACCCCGCGCTGCGCCGCCGGCTGACCGGCCCGTGCCGGGTCGACTGGCGGGACGGAATCGAAAGCACCCTGCGTGCCCTGTACCCGCAGCACATGAGCCGCCGGGAAGGGACGCAGACGACATGACGACCGGCGTCGACGACAATCTGGCCCTGGTCCAGCGCGCCTACCGCGCCTTCCACGAACGCGATGTGGCGGGTCTGCTCGATACGCTGGATCCGCAGGTGGAGTGGGTGCACCCCGACGGCATGGCCGACTACGGCCTGGGCGGCACCAAGCACGGCCACGACGGCGTCAGGGAGTTCCTGTCGCGCGTACCGACCGTCCTGGGCGGGATGCGCCTGGAGCCGCAGGAGTTCGTGGCCGCCGACGACCGGATCGTCGTCTTCGGCGTCCGTCAGGTGACCTCGGTCCGCGGCACAACGGAGACCCTTCCCTTCATCCACTCCTGGACCCTGCGGGACGGGATCGCCGTCCGGATGGAGGACATCTTCGACACGGTGGTCTTTCAGCGGCTGATCGAGAGCTGACGCCCGGGGCGCGGTGCCGGGATCTCTCCCGGCCCGTTTCCCCGGACTTCTCGCCGAACCCGCCGTGCGCCGCGCAGCAGGCGCCTTCCTTTCCCCCTGCGTGCGTACACAGCGTTCTGGCCCCGCGTGGGCGCACGCGGGGCCAGAGCCGGGGTTTTCAGTGGTGTTCTAGCGGGGGAGGGTGCCGAGGAACGTCGTGGCCGAGGTGAGGAAGGTGTTGGACTTCGGGGCGGCGAAGAGGATGTCCAGGTGGGTCATCGATTCGTCGGTGGCGACGTCCACGCGGGGAAAGCGCTCCGGGGAGACGATTTCCCGCACCCCGGATCTGCTTGACGTGTGCTCACCCTGCCCGAACACCTCCTGTCCGACGGCACGCCGCGCGGCGGTGTCTCCCCCGCAGCCCGGTTCGCCGCCGAGGAAGCACTCCCAAAGGCGGCCGCGGTTGCGCAGACCCGGCACGGCGGCCGAACAGGCAGCCGCGCGAGGAGTGCCGACGTGGCACCTTCCGCCCAGCCACGACGCCCGGACCGCCTCCACGGCGGTCATGGCGGAGTCCTGGCTCCGGGGACGCGCTGGCAGTTTGCTGACTCGGGCCTGCGGCAAGGTGGCAGCGGAATCTCCAGTTCAGCGCCCTCGTCGATGAAAGGTTCATCTCGGCCGGGAACAACCGGCCAACCGACGCGAGCACAGGTCGATGACGGTCGCGAGACAGAGGTGCTTCGAGCCGCTGACCGGCAGGTATGTGATGTCGCCGACGTACTTCGTGTTCACCGCGGCCGCGGTGAAGTCACGGCCGATCAGATCCGACGCCTTCGACGCCGACTGGTCCGCGACCGATGGTCCGCATGATCCTGGCGACCTGCTTGTGGTTGGCTACCTGGCCGCCCTCGTCACGGCGCTCGGCGGTGATCCTGGACCATCGAGATCCAAGTGTCTCCGGTGTCCAAAGTCCGGGGTCAAGGCCCGGTCGCGGGACTGTTCAGGCCTGGCCGGTCTCGAAGCGGCGCACGTGGCCGTCGGGTGTGACGTCGAATCGCCATGCGGTGCGCATCTCGCCCCAGGTGTCGTTGCGGAAGTCGACCACCAGCGAACGCCCACCGTCGACCTCGGAATCGACCGCCATGTGACCGCCGGCGGAGAAGATCTCCCTCTCCGTCCACTCAGTGACGTCACGGTCCGAGCCGTCGTCGGACATGGTCACGTCCGGGGTGAGGACATCCCGGAACGCCGTCGGGTCACCAGCGTTGACGGCGGTGACGAAGGCGCGGACAGCGGGGTCGGACAGCTGAGCCGGATCGATCACGACGGCCTCCTGACAGAACATACGGACACGGGCACGGCCGCCAGTACCAGGGCTCCGAATTCGGTTTGTGTCTTCATGTGGAGGACAACGGAGCAATGGATCATGGGATACGCCTGCGAATGACCGGTAGACCGGATGCAGCACACACCCGCCAGCCGGAAACCGCACCACAACACCCGGACACCGTCCCGACAGGCCGAGTCCGCCAGCACTGTCAGCCACCCGCTCGACGAATGAATACGCGGGCTGCCGATTGCGGGTGGCGAGCCCAGCGAGCCGACGGCTCCGCCGAGGAGGCCGTCGAGGCCGGGTCAGGCAGCTGGTCGGTGTCCTCGATGTCGTCGGTAGGGGCTCGTCATGGGGCATCCAGCGGGAACCGCCGTGTCCCACCGCCTGCGCAGCGCACCAGCGGTGTGGCCGCCGCCGCCCCGGTCCACGGAGGGGCGGACCGCCTCCAGGAGTGAGATGTCCCGGGCGTCGCGGCGATCCTGGGGAGAGCCGGTGGTGGGGAGGGCTGAGGCGCGCTCGAGGCCGGCCGTGGAGGTGGTGGCTCCGCGGCCGGCCTTGCGTGGCGCTCAGCTCACCACAGTGGGCGCAGGGGTGGTAGGTCTCCGTCCGTCATGGCCCTGATGAGGGCGGCGAGTTCGGCGCGCGGGACCCTGCGGTTCTGGGCTCCCAGGCGTTCGTCGAGCTCGCTCTCCATGTCGAACAGGACCCGACCGGCGACCGCGAGGTGCTCCAGGGCCTTGTCGGTGAGTACGACGAGCCTGCGGCGCCCGCCCGCCGGGTGGGGGCGCCGCTCCACGTAGCCGCGGGCGGACAGGTCGTCGACGATCTGTCCGGCCGCCTGCTTGGTGACGCCGAGCTGTTCCGCCAGTTCGCTGCTGGTGGCGCCTTCGCCGTAGAGGCTCTGGAACACCAGTCCGTGCACCGGCCGCAGATCGTCGTACCCGGCCGCGTCGAGGCGGGAGACGAAATCGGACAGGACGAGCTGGAAGGACATGCCGAGCAGATAGGTCAGCTCGGCCCTGGCCAGCGGGTCCCCGGTCTGGCGGGGTTCCGCTCCGGGGCTTCCGGTCTCTGCTGTGGACTCCATCCAGCCATGCTCGCACACCTTGGAAAGACGCTTTACTCCCATGATCCACCCCTCGCTCGAGCCGGACTCCAGCGGCGGTCCGCCGCCCGCGGGGACACTCGCGGGGCGGTCCTCTTTCCCGCTTGACACTCGTGACTAAAGCAGCTTTACTTCCGAAGCAAGCAAAGTAAAGCTTCTTTACACAGGAGGTCGCAATGAACGTGGTCAGCGAGAGCGAGCAGCGGACTACCCGTACCCCTTCGGGTGCGATGTTCGGCCTCGCCGCCCCCAGCCAGGGCAGCACGGAGATCAGCACCTGGCGGGTGGAGCTCGGCGCGGACTCTTCGACGCCGGTCCACATCATCGATCGCGAGCAGGTCTGGATGCCGCTGTCGGGCGGGTTCACCGTGACCGTCGACGGCGAGGACGGACAGGTCAAGGCCGGCGAGGCGCTGGCGATCCCCGCGGGCGCGGTTCGTCAGCTCACCGCGGTCGGCGACACCCAGGCGCTCGTCGCCATGGCCGTCGGCGGCAAGGCCAGTGTTCCGGGCAACGAGGGCAACAAGCTGCCGCTCCCCTGGGCCGAGTAGTTCCGACCGGCCCGGCGAGCTGAACCAGGTCCGCGCGCCGCGTCACGGCGCGCGGACCTCGGCAGCGGCCATCAGAAGAAAACTCAACGAAGGACAGGCAATGAATCCCGAAGTCAGCAGCGGGCGCCGCCGGGCGATCCTGGCTCTGCTCGCATCCACGGTGCTGGTCGTGGTCATGGACCTCACGATCATCAACGTCGCGCTCAATCCCATCCAGCAGAGCCTGGACGCGACCAACGGCGAGCTCCAGTGGGCGCTCGACTCGTACCTGATCACCTTCGCGGCGTTCCTCTTCACCGGCGGCGTCTGCGCCGACCGGTTCGGCCGCAAGAAGACCCTGATCACCGGTCTCGTCCTGTTCGGCGTCAGCTCGGTGCTCGGCGCCTACGCGACCGACATCGTCCAGCTCATCGTCTGGCGCGCCGTCATGGGCGTGGGCGCGGCCGTGGTGCCCACGGTCACCCTCGCCATCCTCATGAACGCCTTCCCGCCGGCCGAGCGCCCCAAGGCCATCGCCGGCTGGGCCGCGGCCGCCGGTGTGGCCATGGCGGTCGGTCCGGTACTCGGCGGCGTGCTCCTCGAGTACTTCTGGTGGGGTTCGGTCTTCCTCATCAACGCCCCGATCATCGCCGTCGCCGTCGCCTTGATGATCGCGCTGGTGCCCGAGTCGAAGAACCCGGTCCGCACCGCGTTCGACCCGCTCGGAGTGCTGCTCTCCATCGTCTCCGTCGGCCTGCTGGTCTACGGCATCGTCCTCGCCGGCGAGGACGGCTGGACGAGCGGCGGCGCGCTGGGCGCCATCGCGGGCGGTGTGGTCCTGCTCATCGCGCTGGTCCTCTTCGAGAAGCGGATCGCCGCTCCCTCGCTCGACGTCAGCCTCCTGAAGAACTCGCGCTTCGCGGCGGGCACCGGCGCCATCGCCCTGTGCTTCTTCGCCCTGATCAGCGCGATCTTCATCTCGCAGTTCTACTTCCAGGCCGTCCTCGGCTTCACGCCGATGGAGTCCGGCCTGCTCGTCCTGCCCATGGGCATCGGTTCCGTGGTCGTCTCGGCCCGATGTCCCAAGCTCGTGATGAAGTTCGGCCCCCGCGCCGTGGTCGCCGCCGGCTCCACGGCCATCGCCCTGTACGCCGCGTGCGCGGCCTTCTTCGACGCCGGTACGCCGACCTGGCTGCTGATCGTCGCCCAGTTGCTCCTGGGCATCGGCTGGGGCTCCATCATGGCTCCCGCCACCGCCTCGCTGATGTCCGTTGTTCCCCCGGTCAAGGCGGGCGCGGGCCAGGCGGTCTCGCAGACCGCACGCCAGGTCGCCGGCGCCCTCGGCGTCGCGATCATCGGAAGCCTGCTGGGATCCAGCTACCGCTCCTCGATCGGTGACGCGGTCAACGTCCTGCCGGAGGCCCTGCGCGACGAGGCCGCCGGATCCATTGGCGGCACCGTGCGCGCCGTGCACGCCGCCAAGCTGGGGGACCAGGCCCCGGCCCTGCTGGCCAAGGCCTCCGACGCCTACGTCAGCGGTATGCAGCTGACGCTGTTCGTGGTCGCCGGCGTCGCCCTCGCGGCGGCCCTCGTGGCCCTGCGCTGGCTGCCCAAGACCCCGCCGGCCCCGCCCGGACCCCCGCCGGGCGCGGCCGCGCCGGGTGCCCAGGCACCGGGTGCCCAGGCGCCCGGTGCCCCCGCGGCCGTGCCCGCCCCGGCGAAGGACGAGCCGAGCCTCCGCTCCTGACCCTGCGCGCGCCACGCCGTCACCAGTGCCCGCCGACCCTTCGGGGTCGGCGGGCACTGTCCGTTTCCGCCTCCCACAACCGGAATCCAACTCCCCAAGCGGAATCCAACTCTCCTTCTTTCAAGGCCTGTTGATCACATCCAGGGCATCCGGGACAAGCCGCCCCACCTCCCCTTCCGTGTCGAAGTCAGATCCATCGGCGCTCAAGTGTTTCAACGTTATGTACAAGCGGAGGGGGTTCACATGCAGATGGGCAAGGGTTCTGAGCTCGTCGACGCGTCGTCCCGTATGGACACCGTCGAGGCCGTGTCGCACTGGTTGCGGAGCAAGATCGCCGTACGGTCGGGGCGCGCGCCCGAAGAGATCCGCGACGACGATCTCTTCTCGGCCGTCGGCATCGACTCGATGCGCGCCGTCGCCATCATGGCCGAGCTCTCGGAGGTGACCGGCACCCGGCTCTCCCCGGCGCTCATGTGGTCGCACCCCAGCATCGCGGCGCTCGCCGCCCGCGTCGTCGCGGGCGAGTCCGAAGCGCCCGCCGAGCTGCCGGACACCTTCCGGTCCGCGCCCCGCACCCACGAGCCGATCGCCATCACGGGCATGTCGTGCCGCCTGCCCGGGGCCGATGGCCTCGAGGAGTTCTGGCAGCTGCTGCGCTCGGGCACCGACGCGGTGAGCGAGGTGCCGGCCGAGCGCTGGGACGCCGCCGCCTACCTGGACACCAACCCGGCCGCTGCCGGCAAGATGGTGACCTCCCAGGCGGGCTTCCTGCGCGGCCCGGTGGACACCTTCGACCCGCTCTTCTTCGGCATCTCCCCGCGCGAGGCCCAGGAGATGGACCCGCAGCAGCGGCTCTTCCTGGAGGTCGCCTGGGAGGCCCTGGAGGACGCGGGCCTGTCCGACGGCCGGCTGTCCGGCACCGCGACCGGTGTCTTCGCCGGGGCGATCTGGCACGACTACGCCGACCTCGGCGCGGCCGACCCGGCCGGCGCCTCCCTGCACTCGGCCACCGGCCGGGCCCTGAACATGGTGGCCAACCGCCTCAGTTACGTACTCGGGCTCGCCGGCCCCAGCATCGTCCTGGACTCGGCGTGCTCCTCCTCCCTGCTCGCCGTCCACCTGGCCTGCCAGAGCATCTGGGCCGGCGAGTCCGAGACCGCCGTCGCGGGCGGGGTGAACCTGCTGCTCAGCCCCGAGACGATGGTCTCGCTCAGCAAGTTCGGCGGCCTTTCCCCGGACGGCCGCTGCAAGGCCTTCGACGCCCGGGGCGACGGCTTCGGCCGCGGCGAGGGCGCCGCGGCCATCGTCCTCAAGCCGCTGTCCAAGGCACTGGCCGACGGCGACGACATCTGGTGCACGATCCGGGGCACGGCCACCAACAACGACGGCTTGAGCAACGGACTCACCGCCCCCAACCCGCTGGCCCAGGAAGCCGTCCTGCGCACCGCGTGCCGCCAGGCCGGCGTCTCCCCCGCCGAGGTCCAGTACGTGGAGACCCACGGCACGGGCACCGCCCTCGGCGACCCGGTCGAGGCCACCGCCCTCGGCGCGGTCTACGGCCGCGGCCGCGGCGAGGACGCGGCCCTGCGCATCGGGTCGGTCAAGAGCAACATCGGCCACCTGGAGGCGGCCGCCGGCATTGCCGGTGTGGTCAAGACCGCCCTCGCGCTGCGCCACCGGGTCATTCCGCCCAGCATCCACTTCGAGACGCCCAACCCGCACATCCCCTTCGAGGAGCTCGGTCTGCGGGTCGCGGCCGCCGAGGAGCCGTGGCCCGCGTCCGGGCAGGGGCCCGCCCGGGCCGGGGTGAGCGCCTTCGGCTGGGGCGGCACCAACGTGCACGTCGTGCTCGAGGCCGTCACGGCGCCCGCGCCGCTGACCCTGGCCGAGGTACCCGGCACCGGCACCTCCGGCCGCCCGCAGGTGGCCTTCGTGTGCTCCCCGTACGGCCAGCAGTGGATCGGCATGGCCCGCACGATGCTCCGTACCGAGCCGGTCTTCCGCTCCGTACTGGAGGAGTGCGACCGCGAACTCGCGCGGTACACCGGGTGGTCGCTGCTGGAGGAGCTGTACACCGACGAGCCCGCGGCCCCCGCCGACCCGGCCCGCAGCGGTGACGTCGGGGTCGTGCAGCCGCTGCTGTTCGCCATCCAGGTCGGCATCGCCGCCTGGCTCGAGGCCGCCGGCGTGCGACCGGACGCCGTCGTCGGCCACAGCCTGGGCGAGGTCGCCGCCGCCGTCATCGCCGGCATCCTCGACCTGCCGGACGCGGTACGCCTCATCCACCACTACAGCGACCAGCAGCGCCGGGTCGCCGGATCCGGCAGCGGCATGGCCGTGGTCGAGCTCTCCGCGGCCGACCTCCAGCGGCGGATCGACGACCGGGACGGGGGCGGCGACATCTCGGTCGCCACCCAGAACGGCCCGCGCGCCACCGGGCTCGCGGGCTCGCGCGCCGCACTGGAGGCGCTGGTCGCCGAGCTGAAGGCCGAAGGCGTGCTGTGCAGCATGATCCGCGTCGACCTGCCGGCCCACAGCGCCGGTATCGACCCGATCACCGCCGACCTCGAAGCGGCCATCGGCACGCTCACCCCGCGGCCCGGCCGCATCCCGATGATCTCCTCCGTGACGGGCGAGCCGCTCGACTGGCGGGAGGCGGACGCCTCGTACTTCGTCCGCAACCTGCGCCGGCCCGTGCTGCTGGCCCCGGCCGTCGCCCATCTGCTGGCCCACGGGACCGGCGTCCTCGTGGAGATCAGCGCCAACCCCGTACTGGCCCCCGCGCTGCGCCAGTCCGCCGAGGAGCACGGCGGGGGTGCGGCCGTACTGACCACCATGAGCCGCGAGGGCGACGACGACCGAGCCGGGCTGGTGGACACGCTCGGGGCGCTCGCCGGGCTCGGCCTCGATGTGCGTCTTCCGGGCGAAGCCCCCGTTCGCGCCGAGCTGTTCACCCTCTCCGCGCGCACCCCGCAGGCCCTGCGGGACCTCGCCGTCTCCGTCGCCGCCGCCCTCTCGGACGGCGCGCCGGGTGCGGACCGGCTGGCGTCCCTGGCCCGCGCGGGCCTGGAGCGGGCCCACCACCCGTACCGCCTCTCGCTCGTCGCCCACGACACGGCCGAGCTTGCCGCGGCGCTGATCGCCCACGCCGACGGCGAGCGCCCGCCGCAGCTGTACGAGGGCGCGAAGCCCGCCGAGACCCGGCCCCGGACCGCGTTCGTCTTCCCCGGCCAGGGCTCCCAGTGGCTCGGGATGGGCCGCGAACTGCTGCGCACGGAACCGGCGTTCGCCGCGTCCATCCGTACCACCGACGCCGCCGCCCGGGCCTGGATCGACTGGTCCGTCGAGGCCGAGCTGTGCGCCGACGAGGAGGACTCGCAGCTGACCCGCATCGACGTGGTCCAGCCCGTGCTGTTCGCCGTCGAGGTCGCGCTCGCCGCGCTGTGGCGCTCGTGGGGCATCGAGCCCGACGCGGTCGTCGGGCACAGCATGGGCGAGGTCGCCGCCGCGCACGTCAGCGGCGCGCTGAGCGTCGAGGACGCGACCAGGATCATCTGCCGCCGCAGCCTGCTGCTGCGCCGCGCCGCCGGCCAGGGCGCCATGCTCGCGTGCGAACTGACGATGGCCCAGGCCCGCGAGCTCCTCGTCGGCCAGGAGCACCTGGTGTCGGTCGGCGTGAACAACAGCCCCCGCTCCACCGTGCTCTCCGGCGACCGCGACGTGCTCACCGCGATAGCCGCGCGGCTGGAGGCCGACCAGGTCTTCTGCCGCTGGGTCAAGGTGGACGTGGCCTCGCACAGCCCGCAGATGGACCCGCTGCGCGAGGACCTGCTGTCCGCGCTGGACGGCATCGACCCGCGGGCCGGAACGGTCCCCGTCTACTCGACCGTGACCGGCTCCTTGGCCTCCGGCGCCGAGATGGACATCCACTACTGGGCCGACAACCTGCGCGAGCCCGTGCTCTTCGCCGACCAGGTGGCCCGCCTCGTCGAGGACGGCGTGAGCGTCTTCATCGAGATGAGCCCGCACCCGATCCTGCTCCCCGCCGTGGAGCAGGTCGCCTCGGAGAGCGGTACGGCCGTGGCCGCGCTGCCCTCCCTGCGCCGCCGCGAGGAGGAACGCGACACCCTGCTCGGCTCGCTGGGCCGGCTGCACGTGCTGGGCGCACCGGCCCGCGTGGACCGCGCGCTGACCCCGGCCCCCGCCGGGCAGAAGCTGCCCCACTACCCGTGGCAGCGGGAGCGGTTCTGGATCGACGCCCCCGGCCCGGGCGGCGCCGCTGCGCTCGGCCGGGCCCTGCGCGGCGGTCTGCTCGGCGAGCGCTTCGACTCCCCGGTCACCCCGGGGACGCACTACTGGCAGATGGACCTCGACTCCTCGGCCGCCACCGCCTCGGACCACCGCATCGGCGGGGCCGCGGTCCTGCCGGGCGCCGCGTTCGTCGAGATGGCCCTCGCGATGTGCGAACAGGTCCGGCCCGGCGAACAGCCCGTACTGGAGGAGTTCGCGTTCCGGGAGCCGCTGATCCTGCCCACGCGGGGCGTGCGCCGGGTGCAGGCCGTACTGGAGGGCTCGGACGCCGGGCGGGCGCAGATCCGCTTCTTCGTCCGCGAGGACGACGGCCCGCTGTGCACGGCCGAGACCCGGGTGGTCTTCGGCGCCGCCGCCGATCCGGGCGAGCCCCGCGACCCGGCCGCGCTGGCCGGGCCGCTGACCGAGACCGTCGAGGGACCGGCCTACTACCGGGCGCTCGCCGCCTGCGGCCTGGGATACGGTCCCGCCTTCCAGGGGATCACCACCGTCTCGCGCGGCGGGGGCGCCGCCCTGGCCCGGATCGCACCGGATCCGGCGGCCCTGCCCTCCGACCCCGGCTACCGGGTGCACCCCTCGCTGCTCGACTCCGCCCTGCAGAGCGCCGTGGCCCCGCTGCTCGGCGCCGCGTGGGGCGAGGGCACCACCCAGTGCTTCGTCAGCGAGTCCATCGGCCGGCTGACCGTGTACGGAGTCCTCACCGGCGAGTTGTGGGCGTACGCGCAGTGCGAGCGGACCGACGACGACCGGCACTGGCGGGCCCGCGTGCGGATCCTGTCCGGCGACGGCACCCTGCTGGCCGACGCCGAGGACCTGAGCGTGATCAGGCTGGACTCCGTACCCGTCCTCGCCGCGGACGAGGACGATCCGCTGGGCAAGCCGGCACGCGGGGCGGTCGCCGCCGGGCTGGCCGAACTGCCCGTGGCGGAGCGGCGGGCCGCGTTCGAGACCGCCGTACGGGAGATCACCGCGCAGGTGGTCAGGCTCCCCGCCCGCCGAATCGACCCCGACACCCCGCTGCGCTCGCTCGGCATCGACTCGCTGATGTCGCTGGAACTGCGCAACCGGCTGGAGGCGGCCTTCGGCGTGGAGCTGTCGGCCACGCTCATCTGGAACTACCCGACCGTGCGGGACGTCGCGCCGTTCCTGGCCGGCAGGACGGGCATCGCCCTCGACGGCGACGAGGTCCACGAGCGGGGCCACGAGCAGGGCCGCGCGGCCGAAGCCCCCGTCCTGCCCCTGGCGATGGACGAAGAAACAGACCCGGAGAGCCTCGAGGCCCTCCTCGGACGTGAACTCGCGGAACTGAGCGAGCGGATGGAGACCTTCTAGATGAGCAGCACCGCCGCCGAAGCCGCCCCGGTCGAAGACCGCTCCGGGACCGCCCTCGTCAAGGCGTTGTCCGCCGTCCGCATGCTGCGGGGCCGGCTGGACGCGCTGGAGCAGAAGCGCCACGAGCCCGTAGCCATCGTCGGCATGGGGTGTCGACTGCCGGGAGGGGTCCGCTCCCCCGGCGAGTTCTGGCAGATGATCAGTTCCGGCACCGACGCGATCACCGGTGTGCCCGGCGACCGCTGGGACGCCGAGGCCTACTACGACCCCGACCCGGCCGCTCCGGGCCGCACCACCATGCGCTTCGGCGGGTTCATCGACGGGGTCGACCGCTTCGACCCGTACTTCTTCGGCATCTCCCCGCGCGAGGCCGCGCGCATGGACCCCCAGCAGCGGCACTTCCTCGAGGTGGCCTGGGAGGCCCTGGAGGACGCGGGCCTGCCCCGGGAGAAGCTCCAGGGCAGCGCGACGGGCGTGTTCGTCGGCGCCAACTCCAGCGACTACCTCCAGATGCAGCTGGAGGACCCGGCCGGCGTCGACCCGTACACCGTGGTCGGCGGCACCAACTGCATCATCTCCAACCGGCTGTCGTACCAGCTTGACCTGCGCGGCCCGAGCATGACCGTCGACACGGCCTGCTCGTCCTCGCTGGTGGCCGTGCACCTGGCCTGCCAGTCCCTGCGCACCCAGGAGTGCTCCACCGCGGTCGCCGCCGGGATGAACCTGATCCTGTCGCCGACGATGACGGTCGCCCACTCCAAGGGCCTGCCGCTCGCCCCCGACGGCCGCTGCAAGACCTTCGACGCGAAGGCCGACGGCTACACCCGCGGCGAGGGCGTCGGCGTGCTCGTCCTGAAGCGGCTCTCGGACGCCGTCGCGGACGGCGACCGGATCTGGGCCGTCATCCGCGGCTCCGCCGTCAACCAGGACGGCCTGACCAACGGCCTGACCGCGCCCAGCGGCCTGTCCCAGCGCGATGTCATCAGGGCGGCGCTGCGCTCCGCCCGGCTGGAGCCCTCGCAGGTCACCCTGCTGGAGGCGCACGGCACCGGCACCAGCCTCGGCGACCCCATCGAGGTCGAGGCACTGCAGGAGGTGTACGGGACCGCGGACGCGGCCGGCGGGAGCTGCGCGCTCGGGTCGGTGAAGACCAACATCGGGCACCTGGAGGCGGGCGCCGGACTGGCCGGCCTGATCAAGGTGGCGCTGAGCATCCACCACCGGGCCATCGCGCCCCACCTCCACCTGGAGGAGCTCAACCCGCACATCTCGCTCGCCGGCGGACGGCTGCGGATACCGACCTCGGCGGCGGGCTGGGACGAGCCCGCCGAGCGGCGCAACGGTGCCGTCAGCTCCTTCGGCGCGGGCGGCACCAACGCCCACGTGGTCCTCGGCCCGGCGCCCGAGGACGACGGCGTCCAGGAGGCCGAGGCCCCCGAGGTGCCGCAGGCCGCGCAGGGCCCCTGGCTGCTGCCGGTCTACGCGGGCACCGCCGAGGCTCTGGTCCCGATGGCCCGCGCCTGGCGCGACCACCTGCAGACCCGTCAGGCGCGGCAGGATCCGTTCCCCGCGCTGGTGCACGGCGCCGCCACCCGGCGTACCAAGCATCCGCACCGGCTCGCGGTCGCCGCGAGCACGCACGCCGAGGCCGCCGAGCGGCTGGACATGTGGCTGACGGACAAGTCCCCGGCCTCCGTGATCACCGGCCGGACCGGGCACGACATCGCCGACAAGATCGTCTTCGTCTTCCCCGGCCAGGGCGCCCAGCGGGCCGGGATGGGCCGCGAACTGATGCGCGTCTGCCCGGTGTTCAGGGCCACCGTGACCGAGTGCGACGAGGCCTTCAAGCGCTGGACCGACGGCGGCTTCTCCGTCATCGACACGATCATGGGTCTGGAGGACGGGGCACCGCTGGAACGCATCGACATCATCCAGCCGGCCCTGTTCGCCATCGCGGTCGGACTCGCCGCCCGCGCCAAGGCCTTCGGCGTGGAGCCCGACGCGGTGGTCGGCCACAGCATGGGCGAGGTCGCCGCCGCGTACGTGGCCGGTGTCCTGAGCCTGGACGACGCGGCCCGCATCATCTGCCGCCGCAGCTTCCTGCTGCGCCGCATCAGCGGGCAGGGCGCGATGCTGGTGGTGGGCCTGCCCTTCGACCAGGCCGCCGAGTTCGTCGCGGACCACAGCGACCGGGTCTCGGTCGCGGTCAGCAACAGCCCCACCTCCACGGTGCTCTCCGGCGACCCGGAGGTGCTGGACGAGCTCGCCCGGACCCTCGAGGCCCGCAAGGTCTTCTCCCGCCACGTCAAGGTGGACGTGGCCTCGCACAGCCCCCAGGTCGACGCGCTGCGCGCGGACCTGCTGGCCGAGCTGGAGGGCATCGAGCCCCGCGCGGGGCGGGTGCCGGTCCTGTCCACCGTCAACGGCGAACTGTGCGACGGTTCCGGTTTCGACGCCGAGTACTGGGCGGGCAACCTGCGCGAGCCGGTGCTCTTCTGGGACGCCGTGGGCACGCTGATCGAGAGCGACCACGGGGTGTTCGTCGAGATGAGCCCCCATCCGACGCTGCTGTCCGCCGTGGAACAGGCCTTCGAGCACACCGGCCGCGAGGGGCTGGCCGTGCCGTCCATGCGGCGCGACGAGCCGGAGGCGAACGGCCTGCTGGAGGTCCTGGCCTCCCTGCACACGCACGGCCTGCCCGCCCGGCTGAGCGAACTGCTCCCGGCGGCGCCGGCGCGTCCCGTACCGCTGCCCTCGTACGCCTGGCAGCACGAGAGCTTCTGGTTCCGTGCCTCGGGCACCACCGGCCCGGTGGCCCTGGGCGCCCCGGCCGGTGGCGCGGTGCCCGAGCCGGACGTGGCCGAGGTGCCCGGGCAGCTGCCTGGGCTGGTGGCGGCCGTGGCCGGCGCCGAGCCCGGCGCCGCCCGCTCCGAGGCCGTCCGCTCCGAGGTCGCCGCGGTGGTGGCCACGACCCTGGAACTCAGCCCCGACCGGGTCGACCGGACCGCCGGCTTCTTCCAGATGGGCATGGACTCCACGCTCGCCCGCTGCGCGCGGGTCCGGCTGGAGACCCTGCTCGGCCGCCGCATCCCGGCGACCGTGATGTTCGAACACCCTTCGGTGGAGGCGCTGTCCGCGTACCTGCTGCCGCTGGCGGAGCGGGCGGCGGCCGCCGGCCCGCAGGCCTCCGCGCCCGTACCCGTACCCGCGCCCGCGCCCGCCGCCGCCTCCGCACCACAGGCGCCTTCGGACCTTTCCGGGTCCGAGGACGACGAGTCCCTCGACGAACTTCCCGAAGCCGAACTCCTCGCCCTGCTGGCCGCGGAGTCCGGTTCCCCGACGCACGCAGCCGGAGGAGCCCGATGACCGACAAGGACCGCGAGCGGCAGAACGTGCTCGCCCAGAGCGTGCGGGAGATCCGCCGCCTGCGCGAGGAGCTCGACGCCGTCGAGCGCGCCCGCAGCGAGCCGATCGCCATCGTCGGCCTCGCCTGCCGGATGCCCGGCGGCGCCGAGACGCCCGAGGAGTTCTGGGAGTTCCTGAGCTCGGGCCGCGACGGCATCCGCGAGGTGCCCGAGGACCGCTGGGACACCTCCAGGCACGGCAGCCGCCTCGGCGGCTTCCTCGACCGGGTCGACGGGTTCGACGCCCCGTTCTTCGGGATCTCGCCGCGCGAGGCCGCCACCTTGGACCCGCAGCAGCGCCTGCTGCTCGAGGTGGGCTGGGAGGCGCTGGAGCACGCGGGCATCTCGCCGGCCGGCCTGACCGGCACGGACACCGGGGTGTACTTCGGCGTCACCACGTACGACTACGTGCAGAGCCAGATGCAGCAGATCGACCCGGCCGACCTGGAGGCGTACAGCCTCACCAGCAACGCCTCCACCTTCGCGGCCGGCCGGTTCTCGTACTGGCTGGGCCTGCAGGGCCCCAGCCTCTCCGTCGACACCGCGTGTTCGTCCTCGCTGGTCGGCGTGCACCTGGCGTGTCAGAGCCTGCGCTCCGGCGAGACCGGCATGGCGCTGGCGGGCGGCGTCAACGTCCTGCTGTCGCCCGAGTGGTTCAGCATCGCCGACAAGGCGAACATGCTGGCACCGGACGGCCACTGTAAGACCTTCGACTCCCGCGCCGACGGCTACGTACGCAGCGAGGGATGCGGAGTCGTCGTCCTCAAGCGCCTCTCCGACGCGCAGGCCGCCGGTGACCGCGTCCTCGGCGTCATCCGCGGCTCCGCCGTCAACCAGGACGGCCGCAGCGGCGGCATCACCGTCCCGAACGCCGCCGCCCAGCAGGACGTCATCCGCGCCGCGCTGGCCTCGGCCCGTGTGGAACCCGCGGAGATCGGCTACGTGGAGGCGCACGGCACCGGCACCCCGCTGGGCGACCCGCTGGAACTGCGCGCCCTGGACGCCGTACTGGGCGGGCGCGCGCCGGGCGAGGAACTGGTCGTCGGCTCGGTCAAGAGCACCATCGGGCACCTGGAGCCCGCGGCCGGCGTCGCCGGTCTGATCAAGGTCGTGCTCTCGCTGCAGAACGAGGAGATCCCGGCGCAGCTGAACCTGGAGGAGGTGAACCCGGAGATCGGCATCGAGGACCTCTCGATCACCTTCCCGCGCACCGCCCTGGCCTGGCCGCGCGGCGACAAGCCCCGTATCGCGGGCGTCAGTTCCTTCGGCGCGAGCGGCACCAACGCCCACGTCGTCGTCGAGGAGGCACCCGCCGACCCGGCCCCCGCGCCCACCACGGGCGGCGAGGTCGGGGGCGAGCGCACCGCGCAGCTGCTGGCCCTGTCCGCCAAGAGCCCGGCCGCGCTCGCCGACGTGGCCGCGCGCCACGCCGCGTACCTGGGCGGGCCGGACGCCGCGCCGCTCGCCGACGTCTGCCACACCGCCGCCACCGGCCGCGCCCCGCTGGCGCACCGGCTGACCGTGGTCGCCGGCTCCGCCGAGGAGATGCGCGAGAAACTGGCCGCGTACGCGCCCGGCACGCTCCCGCCCGCGGGCGCCCGCACGGGCCACGTGCCCGGCGGCGCGCGGCCGAAGGTCGCCTTCCTCTTCACCGGCCAGGGCTCGCAGTACGCCGGCATGGGCGCGGGCCTCTACGCGAGCGAGCCGGTCTTCCGGGACGCGATCGACCGGTGCGATGCCGTCGTCTCGGAGCTGACGGACCGCTCGCTGCTCTCCGTGCTCCACCCGGAGCCCGACGACACCGCGCTGGTGGACGAGACCCGCTGGACCCAGCCCGCCCTGTTCGCCGTCGAATACGCGCTCGCGGAACTCTGGCGCTCCTGGGGCATCGAACCGGGCGCCGTGCTCGGCCACAGCATCGGCGAGATCGTCGCGGCCTGCGTGGCGGGCGTGCTGTCCCTCGAGGACGCCCTGACCCTCGCGGTGCGGCGTGGCGGCCTGATGCAGGAACTGTCGGTGGAGGGCGCCATGGCGGCGGTCTTCACCACCGCGGAGCGGCTCGCCGAGGCGCTGGCGCCGTACGAGGGCGAGCTGTCGGTGGCCGCGGTCAACGGCCCCGAGTCCCTGGTCGTCTCCGGCGGCGCCAGGGCGCTGGACGCGCTGCTGGCCGAGCTCGCCGCGGCGGGCGTCAAGTCCAAGCGGCTCACGGTCACCCGGGGCTTCCACTCGCCGCTGATGGACCCGGTGCTGGACGAGTTCGAGCGCACGGCGGCCGCCCTGACCTACGCGGCCCCCCGCATCCCGGTCGTCTCGAACGTCACCGGCGAGCCGCTGACCGGCCCGCAGGCCTTCTCCGCGGGCTATCTGCGCGAGCACGTCCGCCGTCCCGTGGACTTCCTGCGGGGCATGACCGCCCTCCACGGGCTGGGCTTCCGCATCTTCGTGGAGACCGGCCCGCAGCCCGCGCTCTCGGGCATGGCCAAACGTTTCGTCCCCGGTGCGGGCGACGGCGAACAGGCCCCGGTCTTCCTGCCGTCGCTGCGCAAGGGCCACGACGACGGACGGGTGGCGCTGGACAGCCTGGGCGCCCTGTACGCGCTGGGGGCGCCGGTCGACTGGGCCGCGTACGACGCGGGCCGCGGCCGGCGGCGCGCCGCGCTGCCGACGTACCCCTTCCAGCGCACCCGCCACTGGTTCACGCCGAGCGCCCGCCCGGTGTCGGCCGGGCCCGTCGCGGGCGAGAGCGGCTCGGCGCGCCTGCTGGGCGAGCTGGTGCCCTCGCCGCTGGACTCGACGCAGTACTCGGCGGTGCTCGACACCACCGGCCACCCCTGTCTGGGCGACTGCGTGATGGACGGGCTCCCCGTCGTCAACATCGGCGTCTACCTGGAGTCCGCCCTGGAGGCGGCCCGGGCCGACGGCGGCGGCGCGGGCGCGCTGATCGAGGAGTGCCTGGTCCTCCAGAGCATGATCCTCGACGAGGACCAGCGGGCCCGGGTGCAGCTCGTGCTGGACCCGGCGCCCGGCGGCCGCACCGCGTACCGCTTCTACTCCGCCCGCCGGGACGGCGCCGGCTGGCTGCTGCACTCGCAGGGCAAGCTCGCCCCGCTGCCCGCGGGCGCACCGGCCGCGACCGATCTGGACGCGCTGCGCGCCCCGCTCGCCGAGGAGACCACCGGCGAGGAGTTCTACCGCCGGATGTGGCGCCGCAAGCTGTACCTCGGCCCCACCGCCCAGTGGATCGAGCACGTGTGGAGCGGCGAGGGCGAGGCCGTCGCGAGGATGCGCGCCCCGCGTCCGGGCGAGGCCGACGGCTACCGGCTGCACCCCGGCCAGACCGACGCGCTGTTCCAGTCCCTGTTCGCCTGCCTGCCCGAGGGCACCCCCGAGGACGCCACCTTCATGCTGGTGGGCATCGACCGCTTCGCCTTCCACGGGTTCTCCGGCGCGCAGGGCGAGACGTACTGCCGGGTGCGGCTGCTGCCGTCGCCCGACCCGCAGGGGATGCTGCTCGCCGAGGCCGCGCTCTACGACGAGCGGGGACGCACGGTGGTCGAGGCCACCGGTGTGTGCCTGCGCCGCGCCGCGAAGGACCAGCTGCTGCGCACGGAAGGCAGCACCCCCGTACTGCCCGTCGCGGCCCCGCTCGCCCCGGCCGCCGTCCCCGCCTCCCTGGACGCCGCGGGCGTACGGGAGCTGCTGACGGCGACCGTCGCCCGCGCGCTGGGCACCTCCCCGGACGCGGTGGACCAGGACGAGCCGCTGCAGAACCTCGGCCTGGACTCGCTGATGGCCCTGGAGGTCAAGGACGCGCTGTCCGTCGCGCTCGGGGTCTCGCTGCCCCTGGTGGCCTTCTTGGAGGGCCGCAGCGTCAGCACGCTCGGCGACCAGGTCCTGGAGACCCTCGGCACCCCCGAGGAGGCCCCGGCCGGTGCGGGCCCCGAGGGCGCGGCCCCGCGGCCGGCGCTCACCGCGGGCGGCGACCGGCTGCCGGAGCTGGTCCGCGACGAGGCGGCCCGCTACGAGCCGTTCCCGCTGACCGACCTCCAGCAGGCGTATCTGGTGGGCCGCTCCAGCGCCTTCGAACTCGGCAACGTCTCCACGTACTTCTTCATCGAGGTCGACCTCGACGGGGTGGACGTGGACCGGCTGCAGGACTCCCTGCGCCTGATGATCGACCGCCACGACATGCTGCGCGCCGTGATGACCGAGGACGGCTACCAGAGGGTGCTGCCCGAGGTCGCCCCGTACGAGATCCGCACGACCGATCTGCGCGGCTGCGCCGAGGAGGAGCGCGGCGCGCGGCTGGCCGAACTCCACGACGAGGTCGCCGGACAGGTCTTCGACACCGGCGTGTGGCCGCTGTTCGACATCCGCGCCACGCGGGTGACCGAGGGCCGCACCCGCCTGCACATCGGGCTCGACGCGCTGATCATCGACGCGTGGAGCACCTCGACGCTGTTCCGGGAGTGGGCCGCCGCCTACCGCGGCGAGGCCGGAGCGCTGCCCGAGATCCCGCTCACCTACCGGGAATACGTGGTGACGGCCAAGGCCGTCGAGGAGACCGACCTGTACGCGACCTCGCTCGCCTACTGGCGCGAGCGGATCGACACCCTGCCGCCGGCCCCCGAACTGACGCTGGCCACGGACCCGGGCGCGCTGGAGCACCCGGCGTTCACCCACCGCTCCAGCCGGATCGGGGCCGAGGACTGGTCGCGCTTCAAGGCGTACGCCTCCGCGGCCGGTGTCACCCCGTCGGCCGCGCTGTGCACGGCGTACTCGCAGGTGCTGGCCTCCTGGAGCAAGTCCAGCCGGTTCACGCTGAACGTGCTCTTCTTCAACCGGCTGCCGTTGCACGAGCAGGTCGGCAGCGTGCTCGGCAACTTCAGTGCCACCACCCTGCTGGAGATCGACTCCACCGCCTCGACCGCCTTCGGCGAGCGGGCCGGGCGCATCCAGCGCCAGTTGTGGACCGACCTGGAGCACAGCCATGTCAGTGGTGTCGCCGTACTGCGCGAGCTCAACCGGGCCCGCGGGGGCAATGCCCGCGCCAACATGCCGGTCGTCTTCGCCAGCACCGTCAACTTCGCGGCCAAGGAGGACTCCGCGGCCTCCGTGGGCCTGGCCCAGCACCTCACCTCCATCGGCGAGGGCGGCCAGGAGGTCTCCAGCTCGATCCGCACCCCGCAGGTGTGGCTCGACCACCAGGTGGTCGAGGACGCCGGTGCGCTGATCGTGAACTGGGACGTCATCGAGGAGCTCTTCCCCGCCGGGATGATCGACGCGATGTTCGACGCGTACCTCGACGTGCTGCGCGGCCTGTGCCACGAGGAGGACGCCTGGCGCCGCCCGGCGCACGCCCTGGCCCCGGCCGCCGAGCTCGACGTGCGACGGTCGGCCAACGCGACGGCCGGGCCGCTGCCCACGGGCCTGCTGCACGAGCCGTTCGCCGCGCAGGCCGCCGCCCACCCCGAACGGGTCGCGGTGATCGCCCCCGGCCGCGAGCTCACGTACGGGGAACTGGACGGGCACACCGACCGGCTGGGCCGCTGGCTCCTGGAGGCGGGCGCCGGTCCCGGCACGTTCGTCGGCATCGTGATGGAAAAGGGCTGGGAGCAGGTCGCCGCCACCATCGGCGTGCTGAAGTCGGGCGCCGCGTACGTGCCCATCGACGCCAATGTGCCCGCCGAGCGGCTGCGGCTGCTCCTGGAGAAGTCCGGCATCCGCCTGGTCCTGACGCAGAGCCGTGTCGAGGCCGACACCTCGTGGCCGGAGGGGACCGTCCGGCTGAGCGTGGACGGCCCCGGGGCGCTGGCCGTGCCGGCGGGCGCCCTGCCCGCCTCGGCCGCGCGCCCGGACGACCTCGCGTACGTCATCTTCACCTCCGGCTCCACGGGCCAGCCCAAGGGCGTGATGATCGAGCACACGGGCGCCCTGAACACCTGTCTCGACATCAACGAGCGGTTCGGCATCACGCACGAGGACCGGGTCCTGGCCCTGTCCGCGCTCAACTTCGACCTGTCGGTGTACGACGTGTTCGGCGTCCTCGCCGCCGGCGGCGCGATCGTCCTGCCGGCCCCGGACGCCCACCGCGAGCCCGGCCGCTGGGCCGAGCTGGTGACCGCGCACGGGGTGACCGTCTGGAACAGCGTGCCGACGCTGATGGAGATGTTCACCGAGCACGCGCTGAGCGCCGGGATGACCGGCACCCTGCCGCTGCGCACGGTGATGATGAGCGGCGACTGGATCCCGCTGACCCTCCCGGAGCGCATCGCCACGCTGGCGCCCGAGGCGGCCGTGTGGAGCCTGGGCGGGGCGACCGAGGCGTCGATCTGGTCGATCGCGCACCGGGTGACCGGCCCCGCCGACCCCGCGCTGACCTCGGTCCCGTACGGAAAGCCCCTGCTCAACCAGCAGTTCCACGTACTGAACGAGGCCATGCAGCCCAGCCCGGTGTGGGTGCCCGGCCAGCTCTACATCTCCGGAGCGGGCCTGGCCCGCGGCTACCTCGGCGACGAGGCGAAGACCCGGGCGGCCTTCCTGCGCCACCCGGCCACCGGCGAGCGGCTGTACCGCACCGGCGACCTGGGCCGGTACCTGCCGGACGGGAACATCGAGTTCCTGGGCCGGGAGGACTTCCAGGTCAAGATCCAGGGCTACCGGATCGAGCTCGGCGAGATCGAGTGCGCGCTGCTGGCCTGCGACTCGGTGCGCGCCGCGGTGGTCTCGGCGGTCGGCGAACGCCAGGGCTCCAAGCGGCTGGTGGCCTACGTCGTCCTCGACAAGGACAACGGCTGCGAGGTCACGCCCGAACTGCTCGCCAAGACGATCGCCACGACCCTGCCCTCGTACATGGTCCCGCAGTACATCCTGATCCTCGACGAGCTGCCGTTGACCGCCAACGGCAAGGTCGACCGCTCCTCGCTGCCGGTGCCCGGGGCCGAGGCCGCCGACGGCGACGCCGCACAGGCTCCCCGGGACCTGACCGAGAGCGAACTCGCCTCGATCTGGGCGGAGTTCTTCCCGGACGCCGGGTTCGGCGTGCACACCGACTTCTTCGCCCTGGGCGGCAACTCGCTGCTCGCGGTCCGGCTGATGTCCGAAATCCGGGTCCGGCTCGACTGTTGGCTGCCGCTGTCCACACTGTTCGCCCGGCCGACGATCGCCCTGCTCGCCACGGCGATCCGGGAGGCCGGCGGTTCGGTGCGCCGCACCGCGCTGGTACCCATCCGCACCGGGGGTACGCAGACCCCGCTGTTCTTCGTCCACCCAGTCGGCGGAGACGTTCTCTGCTACGGCGAACTGGCCTCGCTGCTCGGTGAGGACCAGCCGTTCTACGCCCTCCAGGTGCCGGACGGCGAACCCCTCGAGACCGTGCCCGAACTGGCGGCGCACTACGCCGCCGCCCTCACCGCCGCGGTGCCGCAGGGACCGTACCGGCTCGGGGGCTGGTCCATGGGCGGCGTCATCGCCCTGGAGACGGCCCGGCAGCTGACCGCCGCCGGGCACGAGGTCGAACACCTCGCGCTGATCGACCTGCTCGAGGCCCCGGGCCCGTCGCCCCGGCTGGCGGAGATCGACGACGCCGTCCTGCTCTCGTGGTTCGGCCGGGACCTCGCGGGCCTGGCCGGGACCTCGTGGGAGCCGGACCCGGAGCTGTTCCGCGCGGCGGACTGCCCCGAAAAGGCGTTCGAGATCCTGTACAGCGAGGCGGCCGGGCTGGGCGTCCTCCCGGCGGGCATCGGTCTCGAGATGTTCAGCGAGATCTACACCCGCTTCGCCCGCAACTTCCGGGCCCTGCTGGCCTACGCGCCGCAGCCGTACGCGGGAGAGACCGCGTTCCTGCGCGCCGAGGACGGTTCCACCGACGAGGCGGTCGCCGCCTGGTCGCACCTGTTCCCCTCCGGCTTCCACTACGTCGCACTGCCCGGCGACCACTACTCGGTCATGCGGTCGCCGCTCCTGCGGCAGTTGGCCGACCAGCTGTCCCTCTGGCTCGCCGGAACGGCGGCCCGACCCCTCGAAGGAATACAGTCATGACGCTGAAGTTCGGTGCCTTCATCCCTCCGTTCCACTCCCTGGGCGAGGACCCCACGACCTCCTTCTGGCGGGACCTGGACCTCATCAGCTGGCTCGACGAGCTGGGTCTGGACGAGGCCTGGGTGGGCGAGCACCACTCGGGCGGCTGGTCGACGGTCAGTTCCCCCGAGGTCTTCCTCGCCGCCGCGGCCGAGCGCACCCGCCGCATCAAGCTCGGCACCGGAGTGGTGAGCCTCCCGTACCACCACCCGCTGACCGCGGCCAACCGCATCGTGCAGCTGGACCACCAGAGCGGCGGGCGCGCCATGTTCGGCATGGGCGCCGGGGTCTCGCCGGCCGACGCGCACATGATGGGCATCTCGGCCGGTGACCAGCGCCGCATGATGGCCGAGTCGCTGGAGGCGCTGGTCCGCCTGTTCGAGAGCACCGAGCCGGTCACCATGAAGACCGACTGGTTCGAGCTGCGCGACGCCCAGCTGCACCTGCGCCCGTACACCAAGCCGCGCTTCGACATGGCCGTCGCGAGCGCCGGCACCGAGCGCGGCATGCGCCTGGCGGGCCAGTACGGCCTGGAGGCGCTGACCTTCGCGGGCCGCCCGGGCATGTCGGAGCCCCCGCTGGCACAGCTGTGGGCCGCGGGTGAGGAGGAGGCCGCCAAGTACGGCCAGACCGTGGACCGCTCCAAGTGGCGCGTGGCGATCTGTCTGCACGTCGCGGAGACCCGCGAGGAGGCCCTGGACCAGGTCCGCGCCGGAATGAGCCACTGGTTCCGCGAGTACGTGCGCGACACGATCGGCGCCTCCGCGAAGCTGCCCGAGGGCCGCGAGGCCGAGGTGGCCGTCGAGACCCACACCGCGATCATCGGCTCCGTCGAGGACGTCATCGAGGGCATCGAGCGCATGCAGCGTGAGAGCGGCGGCTTCGGAACCCTGCTGGTCAACACCCAGGACTGGGCCACCCGCGAGCAGACCAAGCGCAGTTACGAGCTGCTCGCCCGCTACGTGGCACCGCACTTCACCGGTGCGCTCGACAGCCGTCGCGCGTCCCAGAAGTGGGTCTCGGAGAACAAGGGCGGCTTCGCCGCACAGGCCCGGGAGGCCGCGGCACAGACCACGGCCCCCCGCTGACCCCCACCACGGACGGAGCCGTCATGCCGACCAGACTGCAAGAGAAGTGGCCCGCCGTCGACGGGGCGACCTTCAAGGAAGCCATGTCCCTGCTGGCGGCGCCGCTGACCGTGGTCACCACACGTGACGCGCAGGGGCAGCCCTGGGGGTTCACCGCCAGCGCGGTGACCTCGGTGTCGCTGGAGCCGCCCCTCGTTCTGGTCGGCATCTCGCAGACCTCCAGCTGCCACGGGGCGCTGACACGGGTCCCCGAGTTCGTGATCAACGTGCTCGGGGACGAGCACCGCGAACTCGCGGGCCGCTTCGCGACCAGCGGGGTCGACCGGTTCGCCGGGGCGCCGCTGGAGGAATGGCCGGACAGCCCCGGCCTGCCGCACGTTCCCGACGCGCTCGCCCTGCGCTGCGCGCTCGCGGACCGGATAACCCTGGGCGACCACGACCTCCTGGTCGGCCGGGTGCTCGAGGTACGGATGGGGGGCTCGGGCCGGCCGCTGCTCTGGTACCAGCGGGCCTTCCGTACCGCCTCCTGACCCCGCGTGCGCCCGGCGGGACCCGCCGGGCGCACGCGGACATGCAGGGGAACCAGGACGGGTGATCCCCGTACCGGTTCCCCTGCATTACGTCCGGCATGCCCGGCTCGGGCTAGGCCGTCTCTTTCGGATCTTGCCGGGCCGACAAGATCCGAAAGAGACGGCCTAGGTCAGCGCCCGCAGCGCCGGGCCCAGCAGCCGGGCCGAGTCGGGCCCGTAGGCCGTCGTGACGGTGGCCAGCAGCTGCTCGGGGTCGACCTCGTAGTCCTGCGAGCCCACGGCCTCCAGGGCCAGGGCGGCCATCGCGCAGCCCAGTTGCGCGGCCGTCTCCAGCGGCAGGTACCAGCTGACGGCCGCGAGGAACCCGGCCCGGAAGGCGTCGCCGACGCCCGTCGGGGACTTGGGCCGCAGGCCCGGGACGGCCGGCACGGTGAGGGCGGCTTCGCCCTTGCGCTCGATCCGGACCCCTTCGGCGCCCAGGGTGGTCACCCAGATGCCGACCCGGTCGAGGATCTGCCCCGCGTCCCAGCAGGTCCGCTCGCGCAGCAGCGCGGACTCGGACTCGTTGGTGAACAGCCAGCGCGCCCCCTTCACCAGCTCCCGTGCCTCGTGGCCGCAGAGGCGGGCGAGCTGCTGGGAGGGGTCCGCCGCGAACGGGATGCCCAGCCCCCGGCACTGGCGGGTGTGCCGGAGCATCGCAGCCGGGTCGTTGGGCGAGACCAGCACCAGGTCCACGGGGGCGTCCCCGGGTCCGGTGAGGGTGCGCAGATCGATTTCGGCCGCCTCGGCCATCGCCCCGGCGTAGAAGGACGCGATCTGGTGGGAGTCCTCGTCGGTCATGCACATGAAGCGAGCGGTCTGACAGCTGTCGGAGACGTGCACCCCGCTGGTGTCGACTCCGTGCTCCTTGAGCCAGACCTCGTACTCCTGGAAGTCGACGCCCACCGCCCCGGCGAGGACGGGGGTCAGGCCCAGTCCACCGAGGCCGTACGCGATGTTGGCCGCCACCCCGCCCCGCCGCACCTCGAGCGAGGAGACGAGGAACGAGAGCGAGACGTGCGCCAACTGGTCTGGGAGCAGCTGGTCGACGAACCGGCCCGGGAAGGTCATGAGGTGATCCGTGGCGATGGATCCAGTCACCGCGATGCGCACGTGGTCTCCTGATCAGGACGGTGTGGGCCGGTGTCCCGCCGTCGGCGGGGCGGTCGGGTGTCGGGGCTCCAGGGTGGGACGGGCCGCTCGGCCCATGGCAGAGCGGCGGTGGGAGAGCGCGGGGGGAACGAAGCGAGGCCGTCGCGTCCTCCGTAGGAGGGGCGACGGCCTCGAATCTGGTGTAGCGCGCCGGCCGGGCGCTGCGAGCCGTAGGACCGGGACGGTGGTTGGGCCGGGTCCTACGGATCACGACGGGTTTTGTAACACCGCATGAACAGAATGTTCCGAGCGGCCGGAGGCTTGCAGGAGTGCCGGTCGAGCAGCGGGCTCCTCGGCCCGTCCGGGGTTTCGCGCGGCTGCCCCGCCCTGCACCCTGGAGGCCGGTCATCAGGAGTGATCGGGAACGATCGAGAGCGGCGAGCGGAGATGTCATGAACGGGCCCAGCGGCGATCCGGAGTGGTTCCGCGTCTTCAGTCCAGCCCCCGACGCGTCCGTGCGCCTGATCTGCCTGCCGCACGCGGGCGGCTCCGCCAGCTTCTACTTCCCCGTCGCCAAGGCTCTTTCGCCCGCGGTCGAAGTGCTGGCCGTGCAGTATCCCGGCCGCCAGGACCGGCGCCTGGAGCCGTTGGTCGAGGACATCCACACGCTCGCCGACCGGATCACCGGGGCGCTCTCGGCGTACCGGGACAAGCCGCTCGCCCTCTTCGGACACAGCATGGGAGCCATCATCGGCTTCGAAATCGCCCAGCGCCTCGAGGAGCAGGGTGACGGGCCCGTCGAGCTGTTCGCCTCGGGGCGCAGAGCCCCCTCGACGAGCCGCGGCGAGCGCTGGCACGCGGTCGGCGACGCCGAGCTGGTCGCCGAGATCAAGTCCCACCGGGCCGCGGGCTCCGAGCTGCTCGACGACCCCGAGATGCGGGCGCTGCTGCTCCCGACGATCCGCGCCGACTACAAGGCAGTGGAGACGTACGTCCACCGGCCCGGGGCTACGGTCCACTGCCCGGTGACGGCGTTCACCGGGGACCGCGACCCCAAGGTCACCGTCGAGGAGGCGCTGGCCTGGCGGCGGCACACCACGGGCGCCTTCCACTCGGAGGTGTTCACGGGCGGCCACTTCTATCTGAGCGACCACCAGGACGCCGTCCTGCGCACGGTGTCGGCGCGGCTGGCCGCCGGGGCCGCCACCGCCGTCTGACGCCGGGCCCGCCGCCGTCCGACCGCGGGCGGGCCGCTCTTGCGGAAGGGGTCGCGACGGTTGGCGGGCGATGGCTTGAATCGACTACCGCAACACGTGCGGTGCACGGGCGCTCAAGGAATCGGGCCCCGGCCCGCGAGTCCCCCTACGGTTCGCCTGACCTCGCACTGACCCGGACCCCGCCGGGGACACCGTGCCCGGCCGGCCGCGCCGCAAGGGCGGCGGGCCCCCACAGCGCTGATCACCGAGGAGGCGTTGAACCGATGGTGACGACGGTACTCGTGGACGGGACCAGGACCCCGGCCCCGCCGGGCGCGGACCCCGGGCCGCTGCACAGACCCCCGCCCCAGCCGGAGACGGACGCCGTCCCGCGGCTGCCCCGCCCGGCCGGTCCGGGCCCCTTGCGCTGGGCGGCCTCGCCGAGCCAGGAGGCGCTCTGGGCCGGACTCGTGCACCGGACCCACCCGCCGGTGGTCACCGGGGCACTCCGGCTGACGGGAACACTGGACGGGCAGGCGCTGACGGCCGCCTGGCGGGCCGTCGCGGACCGGCACGAGATCCTGCGCAGCCACTACCGCATGCACGAGGGGCAGCTCACGCAGGTCGTCGCCGCGAGGTCCGATGCGCCCGTACCGGTCTCGCTCGCGGATGTCCGCCCGGCGCAGCTGCCCGCTGCCGTCGCGGCGGAGCGGGAGCGGCCCATCGACCCGACGCACGAACCGCTGGCCCGGCTGCGGCTGCTGCGCCAGGGCCCGGGCGAGCACGTGGCCGTCTTCGTCCTGCACGAGCTGATCGCCGACACCACCTCGCTGGGTCTGCTCGTCGCGGAACTCGCGGCCGCCTACCGCGGCGCGCCGGCGCCCCCTGCGGCCCCCCAGTACGCCGACCTCGCCGCCTGGCAGCTGCAGCGCGCGGCCCAGGGCCGCGGCGACGAGAGCACCGAGCACTGGCTGCACAGGCTCAACGGTGCGGAACCGGCCGTCCTGCCCTGGGACGTGAGCGCGCCGGGTGCGCCCGGGCGCACCCCGGGCACCGGGAGGACTTTGTCCTTCCCGCTGCCGCAGGATCTGGCCGTCAAGGTCGCGGAGGCCGCGCGCAGGCACCGTACCGGCGTACGGGTGGTGGGCCTGGCCGCCTTCCACCTGCTGCTGGCCTGCTGGTCGGGCCAGCGGGACATCAGCGTCCGGGGGTCCGTCCCCGAGCGCGGGCGGGACGGGGAGCAGCGCATGCTGGGTCCGCTGTCCCACGCGGTGGTGCTGCGGGCCGATCTGACGGGCGCGCCCACCTTCGGCGAGGTCGTCGACAGGGTCCGGCTCACCAGCGCCTGGGACTTCGCGCACCACGAGGTGCCCCTGGAGCCGATCGCCGCGCAGTTGCGCCGGCCGCGGCTGGTGGAGCAGCTGGGCGAGGTGCAGTTCGGCGCCGGACCCGGCGCCGAGGGTCCCCGGTGGGGTGCGGCCTCCTGGGGCTCCCGGCTGCGCGCCGAGCCGTTCACGGACGCCCCCGCCCCGGCAGCCCGGCCGCTGTCCCTGATGCTGCGGCACGACGAGCGCACCGCGCACTGCGTGTTCACGTACGACTCGTCCGTGTTCTCCGAGGCCCGCATCCGGCAGCTGACCACCGACTACTTCGGGCTGCTCGCCGATGTCGCCGACCACCCGAAGGCCCGCTTCCGCTGACGGGCCCCGGGGGCGGCTCCCGGTCGGTGCAGCAGGTCCACGACCCCCTAACGCCCGCGCCGGCTCGCCCCGACGAGTTCCGGCAGCACCAGGCGGCGCGGCGCGGCGCGGCCCCACGGGAATCCGTGGTGCAGATGGACCGCCGGCGGGTGGGGGCCCGCGACCTCCACCGCCACGGCCGCCAGCACCTCGGGCACCGGCTCGACCTCGAGGAACCGCCAGCGCTCCGCCGAGTCGTCGGCGGGCGGCTGGAAGGAGAGCACGCCCTCGTCCTCGGCGAGGGTGAAGGCGAAGGAGTCGAAGGGCAGGGCGAGTCCCAGGCCGCGGGCCTTGGAGTACGCCTCCTTCAGCGTCCACAGGCGCAGCACGCGCCGGTCGCGCGACCGGCCGGGGGCGGCGCGGGCGATCCAGTCCTGCTCCTCGGCGCAGAACGTCGTGATGATGTTCTCCAGACCGCGGTCGCCCCGGTCCATCCGCTCCACGTCCACCCCGATGCGGTGCTCGCGGGACACGCCCAGCAGGTTGTACGCGCGGGCGTGCGAGAGGTTGAAGTCCAGCATGTCGGCGCCGCGCGGCAGCCCTCCGGAGGGCAGTTGGAGGAAGGGCCGCCCGCGCGAGGAGCGCCAGATGACCGCCTCGGCCTCGGGGATGCCGGTCTCCAGGGCCAGCACCCGGCGCACCAGGGCGTGCGCGATGAGGTACTGGCTGCGGTCGCGTTCGAAGAGGAAGCCGTCGGCGACCTCCTGCTCCTGCTCGTCCAGCCAGTACGAGGCCAGGGTGGCGGCGATGCCGGGGGCGAGGTCCTCGTTGGGACAGAACCACAGGTGGATCGGGGCGGGCCCGGTCCCGTCCGGCCCGGAGGGCAGCGAGGTCATGCCCGCTCCTCCTCGCCGCCCAGCCACAGCGGGGTGCGCAGGAAGGCGGAGGCGGGCAGGGGTACGGCCACGGCGCCCGCCCCGTGCGCCCGCTCCATCGCACCCCAGTTGACGTCCAGTCCGGACAGCCACAGGCCTCTCAGCTGGTGCAGGTGTCCGGCCCGCCACAACGCGGCGAGGTAGTCGGCCGTCTCGGGCAAGGCGCCCATGTCCAGCGGGTCGGCCCCGCCGTCGCGCAGGTCGGCGCACGGTCCGCCGTCCGCGACGAACCGCTGCAGAACGGCCGCGAGTTCGCCGGCATCGCCGACGACGGCCGCGAACCGGCAGTCCATGGCGGCGCGGCCGGTGCGCAGGGCGCGGGCGAGCACGTCCAATGCCGGCACGGGGCCCGCTCCGCGCAGCAGCTCGGCGAACCGGGCCGCGGTGGCGGCGAGATGGGCCGGGGTGGGCGCGGACAGCACGACCAGCTCGGCACCCCCGGCGGCCCGGGCGGCCCCGGCCGGCTCGGCGCCCCCGCCGGGCCCGGCTGCGGGCAGGTATTCCTCCAGGATCACGTGCGCGGCCGAACCGCCGGCTCCGTACGCCCCGACCGACGCCCGGCGGGGCGCCGACTCCCCGCCCGTCCAGGCCCGGGCTTCGGCCCGGCCCGGACCGGGCACCAGGACCCGGTGGCTCAGCTGGAGGACGGCCCGGGTGAGCGCGGCCGCCCCGGTCACGGCCCCGGCCTCGCCCACGAACGCCCGTACGGAATCGGCGTCCTCGCGGACGGCGACCGTGGAGGCGTCCACCGCGGCCGCCCGCAGCGCCTCGCGCAGCACCCGCTGCCCCAGAACCCCGTCACCACCGGCCGGGGTGTCCGCATCCGCGTCCGCACCGGTTCGGGACCCGCGGCCGGGTCCGGTGACCGTACGGCCCGGCGCGGTGTGTCCGACGGCGCTGCCGCGGATCACGCAGTGAACGGTGTCCCCGTCGGCCAGGGCCCGCTCCAGGGGCTTGAGCAGCAGCGCGCCCACGCCCTCGCCCGCGCCGGGGCGGCGGCTGGACGGGTGCAGCAGCAGCCGCCCGCCGCCCACGAGCGCGGCGGCGCACTCACCGCCGCGCAGGGCGGCCGCCGCGAGGTGCAGGGCGACGAGCACGGACGACTCCGCGGTGTCGACCGACTGACTGGGGCCGGTGAGGCCGAGCAGCGCCGAGAACCGGTTGGGCAGGCTCCAGTGGCCGCCGCGGGGCAGCCGCACGGGCCGCCCGTTCGCCCGGGTCCGGGCCGCGAGCAGCCCGTAGTCCCCGGTCCCGGCGCAGGTGAACACCCCGACGCTGCGCGGGGTTCCGTCCGCGGCGGTGAGGGCGTCCAGGCGGTCGCCGGTGCATCCGGCCTGCTCGAGGGCCTCCCAGGCCGTCTCCAGGAACAGCCGTTCCTGGGGGTCCATCAGGGCGGCTTCCGACGCGTCGATCCCGAAGAACTCCGCATCGAAGTCCTGTACGCGCTCCAGGTAGTGGCCCGGCTCCTCACCGGGCCGCCCGGGCGGCGGCGCCCCGGCGCTGCCGCGCCCCTCGCGCACCTGCCGCCAGAACGTCTCGAGGTCGTGCGCGCCCGGGTAGCGTCCGGCCATCCCGACCACGGCGATCCGTTCGAGGGGGGCCTGCCCGTCCGCCGCCCGCTTGCCGCCGGTGTCCGGCCGCGCAGGGGCCACGGGCACCGGAACCGTACCGCCGGCGCCGGAACCGGCGTCCGATCGGGTACGGACACCGGCACCGGAACCCGCGCCGGTCAGCAGTGCAGCGGCCTGTGCCCGGTTCAGGTGACCGCTCTTGAACCTGGTCAGGACTTCCTTCTCGTCCATCTGGACGGGCTCCTTCGGGAAACGGGTTCAGCCTCGGCGGGCGAGCAGCACGAGTGCCTCGTCGACGCTGATCCGGTCGTCGCGGACCGCGTCCAGCAGGACGTCGAGGTCGTCGGGGACCGCCGGACGGGAGTCGGGTTCGGGTGCCCGCGCGGGCGGGGCCCCGTGCGGGGAGGCTCCCGTGCGCGCGGCGATGTAGGCCGCCAGTTCGGTGAGGTCGGGGTATTCGTAGAGCAGGACGGACCGCTCCTGCATGCCGAAGACGCGGTTGACGGTGGCGATGAACTCCGCGCCGACCATGGAGTCCATGCCCAGCACGTTGAACGCGGCGGTGGCGTCGATGTCCCGGGCGTCGCAGCCCAGGATCGCCGCGAGCTGCTCCCGCAGCACTTCCACGACGGCAGGACGTTCGATGGTCATCGGTGCTCCTCCGAGCTTCAGTGACACACGGTCCGGTACTGGTGGTCCGGCGCGCCGCTCACGGGGCGGGCCGGGAGATCGGGTGCCGGAACCTCGGAGCGCGCCCCCGCAGCAGGCGAAAATATACCGGACAGACCGTTTCTTTCCTAGGGGCTGGCCCGCGGGGTCACTGCCAGGTCTGGGCGGGACTGTTGTCGCAGGGCCACTGGCCAGGCGTTCGCCAGCGCGCGTACCCGGCGGGCCGCCCGCCCCGCCCGCCCGGCCTTGCAGCAGGGCCCGGGAGGGAGGGCGAGACGACCGGCTCGTCCGCTTCGGGGCGGGGCTCGGACTTCGTCGGGACATCCGCGTCGGGGGTTGGTCCCGCGTCCGCCGAGGTCGGAGGGTTGTCCACGGACAATCCGGTGGGTTCAGCGACGAGCGGGGCCTTCGCGTCCCGGTCCGGGACAGTGGCCGCGGCGGCCTTCGCCGCGGTGCAGAGGCGGCGCGCCTCCTGGAGCTTGTGGTCCCGGGTGCGGGCGTCGCGGGCGACGACCCGTACGAATGGACCGTCATCGGCGGCCCCGGCGCGACCTTCGCCGCCACCGACAACAACCTCTAGGACGTGGTCAAGGGACTCCTGAAGTGGCCGGGCATGGGCTGATGACCTGACCCGCACCCCACACCCCGTACCCCACCCCCTCTCCACCCGGCCCGGCAGGCATCCAGCCTGCCGGGCCGCCGCGATGTCCTGGCAGGGATCGGTTCGGCCCTGCTCCGCGATGACGCGGCGCGCGGGGGGCGTGTGCAAGGGGTCGTGGTTGCGTGCGGGGAGGGGTGTGGTTCACGCTGCGCTGGATTGCGGGGTGCGCAGTGTTGTCGGCGCCGAGGGGGCTGCAGGACGTGTAGGCACGTGGCCGGCTTGCGGCCGGGGAAGGTGCGCTGTGGTGGATGACGGGTACGACGCCGAGATCGGGCATTACCTGGTGGCCGTGGCCGGGCAGTTGCTCGATGACGGGTTGCCGGTGACGGCGGTCCACGCGTGCGGGATCGCGGATGTGGCGGGCGAGGGGGTGGTGGAGTTCTCGCGGGCGTTCCGGGGTGGGGAGGCGGGGCTGCACTGGTCCGCGGCGTCCGGCTGGCGTTTCCGCCGGGTTCCGGGCGGGGCGGCGCGGTGGATGGGGGGTGGGCTGGTGCCTCCGGTGGACCGGGTGGCCGCGTTCATGGCCGCGGTGCTGCTGGATCCCGCGGGGGCGGGGAGCGGGGAGCAGCCCTACTTCGACGCGGAGCGGGACGGGTTGGTGGAGCGGCTGCGGAAGCATGTGCCCGGGGGGTCCGTGGCCGCGGCACTGGATTACGAGTACCGGTTCCATGTGGTGCGCAGTGAGGCCTACCGGGACCGGGCTGTCGCGTCGCTGCTCCAGGGTGGTCCGCAGGTGGTTGAAGTGGCTTTGCGGCAGGGTGAGTTGCGTGCCCTGGTGCAGTTGTTGGAGTACGCCGACGGGGCTGCGGCACCGACGGGTGCGGGTGCGCTGGCGCGGCGGCTGGCCGCGGATCTGACGGGGCGTGCCCCGGCGGGGCGGGCGGGCCTGGACCGGCATCGTGAGGCGCTGTCGTACGCGGTGGGGCATCGCGACGCGCAGGTCGGTGGTGCCGGTTCGGCGTCCGGGGGTTCGGGGTGAGAGCCGGGGCCCGATGCCGGCGGGGGGTGCGGCTTCGGGTCCCGGCGGTTGGTGGCCTGCCGAATGCGGGCCGGTCAGGCGGCCATGGCGGGGCGGCGGTGGTCGACGATGGCGACGACCGCGTTCACGTTGTCGGCCTCGACCAGTTCGTCCTCGGGGATGCGGACGCGGTACTTCTGCTCCAGCAGGACCGACAGTTCGAGCAGGACGAGGGAGTCCAGTTCGAGTTCGGCGAAGGAGGTCGAGGCGGTGATCTCGCCGAGGGCGAGCTTGCCGGCCAGGAAGCCGATGATCTCGTGGGTGGTGCCGGTGGAGGTCATGGTGAGCCTCGTTTCTGTGTGGTGTGGGTCAGGAAGCGATGTCGGGGACGTAGATCTTGGGCCAGGTCAGGGCGGTCGAGCCCCAGCTGAGGCCGCCGCCGAAGGCGGTCAGGAGGACCCGTTCTCCGGCGGTCAGGCGGCCGTCGGCGGCCGCGTCGGTCAGGGCGAGGGGGATGGAGGCCGCGGAGGTGTTGCCGACGCGGTCGAGGTGGATCAGTACGCGCTCGCGATCGACGTCGAGTACGTCGGCGACGGTGTGCAGGATGCGGGCGTTCGCCTGGTGGCCGGCGAACCAGTCGACGCTGTCGGCGCTCCAGCCGATCCGGTCGAGCAGGGCGGCCGAGGAGCCGCCCATGCGGTTCACGGCGTGGGTGAAGATCTCCTTGCCGCGCATGTAGAGGTACTCGTCGGTGTCGACGGCCGCCTCCGGGGCCGAGCGCTCGCGGGAGCCGCCGCCGGGGACCATGGCCAGGTCCTTGCGGGCACCGTCGCTGCCGAGGTCGAAGCCGGCGATCGCGCCGCGCTCGGTGGGGTCTCCGGCCCGTAGGACGGCCGCTCCGGCGCCGTCGCCGAAGATGATGGCCGTGGCGCGGTCCTCCGGGTTGAGGCGGGTGGACCAGATGTCGGCCCCGATGACCAGGACCCGGTCCGCGATGCCGGACGCGATGGCGCCGGCGGCGGTGGAGAGGCCGTAGATGAAGCCCGCGCAGGCGACGGAGATGTCGAATGCGGGAATCATGCCGAGGTCGAGCTTGGCCGCGACTTCGGGCGCGGTGGCCGGCATGGGCTGGTTGGGGGTGCTGGTCGCGAGGATGAGCATGTCGACCGAGCGGCTGCCCGCGGACTCCAGGGCCCGCTCGCCGGCCACGGCCGCCAGGTCTCCGGTCGCGGTGCCGGGGCTCGCCCAGTGGCGTCGGGAGATGCCGGTCCTGGTGCGTATCCACTGGTCGTTGGTGTCGAGGGACTTCGAGAGTTCCTCGTTGTCGACCACGCGTGGCGGGACCATGGCTCCGATGCCCGCAAGGACGGCCGCGCGGCTCGTGGGGTGTTCTGTCTTATGCATGTTCGGTTCCCTCCCCTCGGGCTCTGGGCAGCCGGTGGGCCACCGAGCACCTGATGTCGATGTTCTGGAATTCCGAGACCATGTCGCACGAGCGCCAGACTTCGCCTTCGCGCGTGGTCAGCAGCTGGAGTTCTTCGAGCCGGGTGGAGATGCGGCTCGGAGTGAGGACCGCGACGCGCGGCTCGTTGATTTCGAGCACGGTCTGACGCATCCACAGGGTGTTGCTTTCGGAGCGCTTCACCGAGTCGAGTTCGTACAGCAGGATCTGGCCCAGCTGAATTGCCGCGACGAATGCGTCGATGAGTGAGGCGCCTTTGTGACTATAGCTCTCCAGACCCACCGCCGGGAATTCGGGGATGTCGCAGCGGGTGGCGAGTACGGCGTGTGCACAGAGGCCCGTTGTTTCGAGTTCCAGGTCTTCGATGATTTGCGACTTCGCCTTGTGGCCATGCGCGTAGGGGCGCAGCCGCGAGGGTCCGAGGAGCTCGGCAGGGCTCGCGTACGCGCCGGGCGCGGGCTCGGGGGCGCCTTGCGGGTGCTCGATCTCGCAGTGCACGCGCAGGGCTCCCACCTGGCAGTCCGCGAGGGAGACCGCGGTTCCCTCCGGGAGGGACGAGGCGTCCTGGGGGGTGATCACGGCCGAGACGCCGAAGTCGACGAGCTCTTCCTCTACGGGGCTGCGGCCGGCCTTGATGACCACGCGGCGCAGGCGCATGCTGCTGCGCTGCTCGCTGTCCAGGCTCAGCGCGTGGGTCAGGTACATTTCGGCCAGTTCGCCCGCGACCAGGAGGACGTCGATACTGCTCAGGTGCGGTGGCTGGTTCGTTTTCCCTTTTCGGGACCAGTCGTCGGGGTAGGAGACGGCAGCCCTTGCGGTGACGTGCCCCTTTCCGTCTCCTGTTGTTTCTATTCGGATCGACCGGAGGTTCTGGTCGGCCCGCTTGTATCCCTTTCCGAAGAATCTCCGGTCTCCCGGTCCCAGGTAGTCGTCGACCGTTGCACGAACGGATACGGGGGCATCGATAAGGCTCGTCATTTTTTCCTCCTGGTTTTTAGGGGTTTGAAATGGTCGTTCAGGAGTCGTCGTTGTCGACCCAGCTCATGAGCTTGCGGAGCTTCTTGCCGGTGGTCTCGAGCAGGTGGGCCTCGTCGGCCTTCTTGTACTCGTTGTACTTCGGCAGGCCGGCCTTGTACTCGGCCATCCAGGTGTTGGCGAACTCGCCGTTCTGGATCTCCGCGAGGACCTTCTTCATCTCGGCCTTGGTGGCGTCCGTGATGATGCGGGGACCGGTGATGTAGTCGCCCCATTCGGCGGTCTCGGAGACCGACCAGCGCATCTTCTCCAGGCCGCCCTCGTACATCAGGTCCACGATGAGCTTCAGCTCGTGCAGGCACTCGAAGTACGCGATCTCCGGCTGGTAGCCGGCCTCGGTCAGGGTCTCGAAACCGGCCTTGACCAGAGCCGAGGCACCACCGCAGAGAACGGCCTGCTCACCGAACAGGTCGGTCTCGGTCTCCTCGGTGAAGGTGGTCTTGATGACACCGGCGCGGGTGCCGCCGATGCCGGCCGCGTAGGAGAGCGCGAGCTGGAACGCGGAACCGGTGAAGTCCTGCTCGACGGCGGCGATGCAGGGCACGCCGCGGCCTTCCTCGTACTGACGGCGGACCAGGTGACCCGGGCCCTTCGGCGCGACGAGGGCGACGTCCACGTTGGTGGGCGGCTTGATGAAGCCGTAGCGCACGTTGAAGCCGTGACCGAAGAAGAGCGCGTCGCCCTCGTTGAGGTGCTGCTCGATGGACTCGGCGTAGATCTCGGCCTGGAGCGGGTCCGGCGTCAGGATCATGATGACGTTCGCCCACGCGGCCGCCTCGGCGACGGGCAGGACCTTCAGGCCCTGCTCCTCGGCCTTGGCCTTGGACTTGGAGCCCTCGTGCAGACCCACGACGACGTCGACGCCCGAGTCACGGAGCGACAGCGCGTGGGCGTGACCCTGGCTGCCGTAACCGATGACCGCGACCTTGCGGTTCTGGATGATGGACAGGTCGGCGTCGTTCTCGTAGAACAGCTCGGCCACTGGGAACTCTCCTTGGTGGATGGGGTGGGTGTCGGTACGGAGCGAGGTGAAGGGCGGCGGCCGGCGTCAGGCGGTTGCCTGCCAGCGCGGCCGGACTACGGCGCGCAGCGGGGGGACACCGATTTCGCGGGCTCCACGGCCGATGGCGATGGTCCCGGACTGGACGAGCTCCTTGACGCCGAAGGGTTCCAGCATCTTGAGCAGCGCTTCCAGCTTGTCCGCGTCGCCGGAGGCCTCGATGGTCACGGCCTCGGGCGAGACGTCGACCGTCTTGGCGCGGAACAGGCGGACGATCTCGGCGACCTGCGAGCGGGTCTCGTTGTCGGCGCCGACCTTCACCAGGACGAGTTCGCGCTGGATCGCGGCGCTCGGTTCGAGTTCGACGACCTTCAGGACGTTGACCAGCTTGCCGATCTGCTTGATGACCTGTTCCAGAAGGCGGTCCTCGGCGTTGACCACGATGGTGATGCGCGAGATGCCGGGGTCGTGGGTGGTGCCTTCCGCGACGGACTCGATGTTGAAGCCGCGGCGGGAGAACAGCGCGGTGGTCCGGGCGAGGACACCGGGGGTGTTCTCGGCCAGGACGGAGAGGGTGTGCTTGGGCATGTGCTCGGGCTCTCTCTCAGTCGTCTTCGGTGTCGCCGAAGTCGGGACGGACGCCCCGGGCGGCCATGACCTCGTCGTTCGAGGTGCCGGCGGCGACCATCGGCCACACCATGGCGTCCTCGTGGACGATGAAGTCGATCACCACCGGGCGGTCGTTGATCGCGTTGGCCTCGGCGATGACCCGGTCCAGGTCCTCGGGGCGCTCGCAGCGGATCGCGTGGCAGCCCATCGCCTCGGACAACTTCACGAAGTCCGGAACCCGGGTGCCGTTGTTGGCCTGGATGTCGTCCGGCCCCGAGTGCAGCACCGTGTTGGAGTACCGCTGGTTGTAGAAGAGGGTCTGCCACTGGCGGACCATTCCCAGGGCACCGTTGTTGATGATCGCGACCTTGATCGGGATGTTGTTCAGCGCACAGGTGACCAGTTCCTGATTGGTCATCTGGAAACAGCCGTCACCATCGATCGCCCAGACCGTACGGTCCGGCATGCCGACCTTGGCACCCATCGCGGCCGGAACCGCGTAACCCATCGTTCCGGCACCGCCGGAGTTCAGCCAGGTCGCCGGGTGCTCGTGGTCGATGAAGTGGGCGGCCCACATCTGGTGCTGGCCGACGCCCGAGGCGAAGACCGTCCCCTCCGGGGCGAGCTCGCCGATGCGCTGGATGACCTGCTGCGGTGCCGTCGAGCCGTTCGCGGGCAGGTCGTAGCCCAGCGGGTACGTGTCGCGCCAGCGGCTGAGGTCCTTCCACCAGGCGGAGTAGTCGCCGGCGTTGCCCTCGGTGTGCTCCGCCTGGACGGCCTGGATCAGATCCGCGATGACCTCGCGGGCATCACCCACGATCGGAACGTCCACCGCGCGGTTCTTGCCGATCTCGGCCGGGTCGATGTCCGCATGGATGATCTTCGCGAACGGGGCGAAGCTGTCCAGCTTGCCGGTCACACGGTCATCGAAACGAGTGCCCAGCGCGATCAGCAGGTCCGACTTCTGCAGCGCCGTCACCGCGGTCACCGCACCGTGCATGCCCGGCATGCCCACATGCAGCGGGTGACTGTCCGGGAACGAACCCAGCGCCATCAGGGTGGTGGTGACCGGAACACCCGTCAGCTCGGCCAGGACCTTCAGCTCGGCCGTCGCACCGGACTTCATCACGCCGCCACCGACATACAGCACCGGACGCTTCGCCTGACAGATCAGCTTGGCGGCCTCACGGATCTGCTTGGCATGCGGCTTCGTCACCGGCCGGTAGCCAGGGAGGTCCTGGGTGGGCGGCCACGAGAACGTGGTCTTCGCCTGCAGAGCATCCTTCGCGATGTCGACCAGAACCGGGCCGGGGCGGCCGGTGGAGGCGATGTGGAAGGCCTCCGCGATCGTCCGCGGAATATCCTCCGCCCTGGTCACCAGGAAGTTGTGCTTGGTGATCGGCATCGTGATACCCACGATGTCCGCCTCCTGGAAGGCATCCGTACCGATCGCCTTCGAGGACACCTGACCGGTGATCGCGACGAGCGGGACCGAGTCCATGTGCGCATCGGCGATCGGCGTCACCAGGTTCGTGGCACCCGGACCCGAGGTCGCCATACAGACGCCCACCTTGCCCGTGGCCTGCGCATAGCCGGTGGCAGCATGACCCGCCCCCTGCTCGTGACGGACCAGGATGTGACGGACCTTCTTCGAATCCATCATCGGGTCGTACGCCGGGAGGATGGCCCCGCCCGGGATGCCGAAGACGGTGTCGCACCCCACCTCTTCGAGAGAGCGGATGAGGGACTGCGCACCCGTGACGTGCTCAACTGCAGCGGACTGATGTCCGCCGTTACGGGCCCGCGGCTGCGGATAGTGGGCCCCGGTGGCCTGTTGCACAGCGTTTTCCATCATCAATCCCATGTCTGCGTAGGGGTGGGAGCGTCAGGTCCAGGTGATGAGCCGCTTGGGCTGCTCGAGGACCGCCGCGACATCGGCGAGGACCTTCGAGCCGAGTGCGCCGTCGACCAGGCGGTGGTCGAAGGAGAGCGCGAGCGTGGTGACCTGACGGGGCTTGACCTTGCCCTTGTGGACCCACGGCCGGAGCGTGATCGCGCCGACGGCGAGGATCGCGGACTCCCCCGGGTTCAGGATCGGCGTCCCGGTGTCGACACCGAAGACACCGATGTTCGTGAGGGTCACCGTGCCACCGGACATCGCGGCGGGCGAGGTCTTGCCCTCCCTGGCCGTCCCGACCAACTCGGCTAGTGCGGCTGCCAGTTGAGGCAGCGTCTTCGAGTCCGCGTCCTTGATGTTCGGCACGATCAGGCCCCGTGGAGTCGCCGCCGCAATCCCGAGATTCACGTAGTGCTTGAGGACGATCTCCTGGTTCTGCTCGTCCCATGCCGCATTGATCTCCGGGTTGCGCCTGATCGCCACCAGCAGGGCCCTGGCGATCAGCAGGAGCGGGTTGACCCGCGCCCCCGCCATCTCCTTGTCCGCCCTCAGCTCCTCGACCAGCCGCATGGTCCGCGTCACGTCCACCGTCACGAACTCCGTGACGTGCGGCGCCGTGAACGCGCTCCCGACCATCGCCGCGGCCGTCGCCTTCCGTACGCCCTTGATCGGGGTGCGGGTTTCGCGGGCGGCATCGCCGCGTACGGGCGCGGTGGGATCCGGTGCAGGCGCCGGTGCGGGCACGGGCACGGGCACGGCGGCCGGGGGCTCGGCCGGGGCCGGGGCCACAGCCGCGTGCACGTCCGCACGCGTGATGACGCCGTCCGGTCCGGTCGGTACCACTGCTGCCAGGTCGATACCCAGGTCCTTCGCCAGCTTGCGGACCGGGGGCGTGGCCAACGGCTTGGCCCACTGCTTGGTCAACTGCTCGGCCGGCGTCGCGTGCCCGTTCAGCGGCAGCGTCGGCGCCGTTGCCGTCGCCGCTTCCGGCTTGCGCGTGCGGCGGCGGGCCGGCTCGTCCGAGACGCCGTAGCCGACGAGTACCGGCTGCCGTTCGCCGGAGGACGGACCGTCCCCGGGAGCGGCCGGCTGCTCCGGTGGGGCGGCCGGCGCCGTGTCCACGGAGATGATCGGTGTGCCGACGTCCACCGTGGTGCCCTCGGTGAAGCGCAGCTCGTGCACCACGCCGTCGTACGGGATGGGAAGTTCGACGGCGGCCTTCGCCGTCTCCACCTCGCAGACGATCTGGCCGTCGGTGACGGTGTCGCCGGGGGCGACGTACCACTTGAGTATTTCCGCGTCGGTGAGTCCCTCGCCCACATCGGGCATCTTGAACTCGCGGAAGCGCTGAACAGTCACAACCCTCGCCTCAGAACGACATGACGTGATCGACGGCATGGAGCACCCGGTCCAGGCCCGGCAGGTACTCCTCTTCCAGTCGGGCCGGGGGGTACGGGGCGTGGTAGCCGCCCACCCTCAGCACGGGGGCCTCCAGATGGTGGAAGCAGCGCTCGGTGATCCGCGCCGCGATCTCCGCGCCCGCCCCGAAGAACACGGGGGCCTCGTGGACCACGACGAGGCGGCCCGTGCGGCGTACGGAGTGGGCGAGCGAGTCGAAGTCGACGGGGGATATGGACCGGAGGTCCACGACCTCCACGGAACGGCCTTCCTGTCCGGCCTCGGCGGCCGCTTCCAGGCAGGTCTTCACCGTCGGCCCGTACCCCACGAGCGTGAGGTCGGTGCCCTCGCGCAGGACGCGGGCGGTGTGCAGGGGCTGCGCGGGGGCGGTGGTGTCGACCTCGCCGCGCTCGTAGTAGCGCCGCTTCGGCTCGAAGAAGATCACCGGGTCGGCACTCGCGATGGCCTGTCGCAGCATCCAGTACGCGTCCGAGGCGTTCGACGGAGAGACCACTTTCAGGCCCGCCACGTGCGCGAACAGTGCCTCGGGGGACTCGCTGTGGTGTTCGACGGCGCCGATGCCGCCGCCGTACGGGATCCGGATGACCACGGGAAGGCTGATCTTGCCGAGCGAGCGGGCGTGCATCTTCGCGAGCTGCGTGACGATCTGGTCGTACCCGGGGAAGACGAAACCGTCGAACTGGATCTCCACGACCGGCCGGTAGCCGCGCAGCGCCAGGCCGATCGCGGTGCCGATGATGCCCGACTCGGCGAGCGGGGTGTCCATGACCCGGTCCTCGCCGAACTCCGCCTGGAGGCCGTCGGTGATCCGGAAGACACCGCCGAGCCGGCCTACGTCCTCACCCATGACGAGGACCTTGGGGTCCTCGGCGAGGGCGTCGCGCAAGGCTTCGTTGATGGCCTTGCCGAGCGGGAGCGCCCGCGCCGCGGCCGGTCGGCCGGCTGCTGCGGGGCCCGCCGCCTTCGCGATGGTCTCGATGGTCGCGACGGCCATGTCAGTGCCCTCCCCGTTCGGCGAACGATGCCTCGTAGTGGACGAATCCGGCGCGCTCCTCGTCGACGAGTGCGTGGCCGTCCGCGTAGATGTGCTCGAAGATCGCCTCGGTCGCGGGGCCCGGCATGGACCGCACCTGTTCGCGCAGGCGCAGCGCCCGTTCCTCGCACTCCTGGTCCACGGCCTCGAAGAAGTCTTCGTCGGCCAGGCCGTCCGCGAGCAGATGGGTCTTGAGCCGGGCGATGGGGTCCTTGGCCGCCCACTCGGCGAGCTCGGCGGCGTCCCGGTAGCGGGTGGGGTCGTCGGAGGTGGTGTGCGCGCCCATCCGGTACGTGAACGCCTCGACCAGCGTGGGGCCTTCGCCGCGGCGGGCCCGGGCGAGCGCCGCCCTCGTCACGGCGAGACAGGCCAGTACGTCGTTGCCGTCCACGCGCACGCCGGGGAAGCCGAAGCCCGCGGCGCGCTGGTAGATGGGCACCCGGCTCTGCTTGTCGGTGGGCTCGGAGATCGCCCACTGGTTGTTCTGGCAGAGGAAGACCACCGGGGCGTCGTAGACGGCGGCGAAGTTGAACGCCTCGCTGACGTCGCCCTGGCTGGTGGCGCCGTCGCCGAAGTACGCGATGACGGCCGTTTCGGCTTCGTCCTTGGCCACGCCCATCGCGTATCCGGTGGCGTGCAGCGCCTGGGAGCCGATGACGAGGGTGTAGAGGTGGAAGCCGTGGTCGATCGGGTCCCAGCCGCCGTTGCTCACGCCGCGGAACATGGCGAGGAGCTTCAGCGGGTCCACGTCGCGGCAGAGCGCGACACCGTGGTCCCGGTAGCTGGGGAAGACGTGATCGGTGTCGAGCAGGGCGCGGGCCGAGCCGACCTGCGCCGCCTCCTGGCCGAGCAGCGAGGGCCAGAGGGCGAGCTCGCCCTGGCGTTGGAGGGTGACGCCCTCGGCGTCGATGCGCCGGGCGAGGACCATGTCCCGGTACAACCCGCGCAATTCTTCGGGCGTGACTTCTATTGCGTAGTCCGGATGCTCGATTCTTCGGCCGTCCGCTGTCAGTAATTGCACCGGATCGGTAATTCCACTCTCCATCGAATTCTTCACTCCCAGGTCCGGCGCATTGCTTTGGCGAAACGAATAGAAAGACAAGAAGGTGTCGCTCAGCTCTGCCAGCTGTGCGCGCAGAGATAGCCGGAGCGGCGCCAGTGTGCGGTGGCGGGCCGGGGGTGGCCCGGGGCGGCCGGGTCGGCGGTGGTCGCGGCGCGGGCGAGCAGGACCGTGGTGATCGCGGCCAGCTCCTCCGGGGCCGCTTCGCCTCGTTCGATGCGTACGACACGGGTGGTCACGGCTTGGGCTCCTTGGTCATTGGGGTGGGTTGCCGTGCTTGCGGGACGGCAGATCGGCGTGCTTGTTGCGGAGCATCGAGAGGGCGGCGACGAGTACTTCGCGGGTCTCGGCGGGGTCGATGACGTCGTCGACGAGGCCGCGCTCGGCCGCGTAGTACGGGTGCATCAGCTCGGCCTTGTACTCCTTGACCATCCGCGCGCGCATCGCCTCGGGGTCCTCGGCGTCAGCGATCTGCTTGCGGAAGATGACGTTCGCGGCGCCCTCGGCACCCATCACCGCGATCTCGTTGGTGGGCCAGGCGTAGGTGAGGTCCGCGCCGATGGACTGCGAGTCCATGACGATGTACGCACCGCCGTACGCCTTGCGCAGGATCAGCGAGATCCGCGGCACCGTCGCGTTGCAGTACGCGTACAGCAGCTTGGCGCCGTGGCGGATGATGCCGCCGTGCTCCTGGTCGACACCCGGCAGGAAACCGGGCACGTCCAGCAGGGTGATGATCGGAATGTTGAACGCGTCGCAGAGCTGGACGAAACGCGCCGCCTTCTCGGAGGCGTGGATGTCCAGGACACCGGCGAGGTGCCCGGGCTGGTTGGCGACGATGCCCACCACCTGCCCGTCCATGCGGGCCAGGGCGCAGATGATGTTGCGGGCCCAGCGCTCGTGGATCTCCAGGACGTCGCCTTCGTCGACGAGTTCCTCGATGACCTTGAGCATGTCGTAGGGGCGGTTGCCGTCGGCGGGGACCAGGTCCAGCAGGACGTCCGAGCGCCGGTCGGCGGGATCGTTGGTCTCGTGGACCGGGGGGTTCTCCCGGTTGTTGGAGGGGAGCATCGTGATGAGGTAGCGGACCTCGGAGATGCAGGTCTCCTCGTCGTCGTACGCGAAGTGCGCCACGCCCGAGGTCTCGGCGTGCACGTCGGCGCCGCCCAGGCCGTTCTGGGTGATCTCCTCGCCCGTCACCGCACGGACCACGTCCGGGCCGGTGATGAACATCTGCGAGGTCTCACGGACCATGAACACGAAGTCCGTCAACGCCGGCGAGTACGCCGCGCCACCCGCACACGGGCCGAGCATCACGCTGATCTGCGGGATGACACCCGAGGCCTTGGTGTTGCGCTGGAAGATCCCGCCGTAACCGGCGAGCGCGGAGACGCCCTCCTGAATACGGGCACCCGCGCCGTCGTTCAGGGAGACCAGCGGGGCACCGGCCGCGATGGCCATGTCCATGATCTTGTGGATCTTCGTGGCATGGGCCTCGCCCAAAGCGCCACCGAAGATCCGGAAATCGTGTGCGTACACGAAGACCGTCCGGCCCTCCACCGTGCCCCAGCCGGTGATCACACCGTCGGTGTAGGGCTTCTTGGCCTCCAGGCCGAACCCCGTCGCGCGGTGGCGGCGGAGCTGTTCGACCTCCTTGAAGGAACCTTCGTCGAGCAGCAGCGCAATGCGCTCGCGGGCGGTCAGCTTGCCCTTGGCATGCTGCGCTTCGGTTGCCCGCTCACTCGGGCCGCGCCGCGCCTGCTCACGCAGGGCGAGGAGTTGCGCCGTGCCGTGCCGTGCCTGATCAGTGCCTGTCATCGTCCGTCCCCCGTCCCCGTCTGCCCGGCGCGGTGGCCGCCGTGGACTCGGCGGCCCGCCGATTGCGCTGTCCGTGCAGGGATCAGTAGCGGAGGGCGAAGGCGATCCGGCGGCCCAGGGACTTCTGGCGCTGGGCCGCGTGGTAGCGCTCGTCCGTCTTGAGGACGTCGATGGCTGCCTCGACGCGGGTCTGGGCGAGGGCGATGGCCTCGTCGATCGGGACCACGACCGGCAGGTCGAAGATGCTGATGATCTTCTCCAGGCGCTCCGGGATCGAGCCGCCGACCACGTGGTAGGGCAGGCCCATCTCTTCGAGCGACTGGATGAGCAGCTCGTCGGAGAGCCGACGGAACTTCTCGGAGACCGGGCGGTGCCCGTCGGGGTGCATGTCGAACTCGACCGGCAGGTGGACGTAGGCGTCGTAGATCTTCTTGGCGCGGGTTTTGGTCACGGCGCCGAGGGTGTCGGTGTAGCGCTGGTAGAAGTGCTTCACCGGAAGTCCGGTCACGCGCTTGATGGCATTGACCCACCAGTCGGCGCCGGGGTTGATGCCCACCCGCATCCGCGCCTCGAAGTACACCCACTCGTGGAAGACGCCGCCGTCGGAGATGAAGGAATCCACGCCGGCGCCCTCGTTGTGGACGCGCTCCTCGAAGCGGCGGAGCCCCAGCATGATGAGCTCCATGGCGTTGAGCTCCATGACGGTCTTGCCCGGGATCATCTCCATGAGGATCTCGCGCGAGGTCATCGCATGGGTCCGCGGAATTCCGGTGGCGATGGAAAGCGCCTCGGCCGTCGTGCTCTTGCCGGTCGAGTAGGTGCCCGATATGGCCAGGCGAATACGGTCGGTCATTACCAATCCTTTGAGTCACATGGGTGATTGCGGAGAACCATGAATCCGGTCCGGGCGAACGAGAGTCTGCCTCGCTCCGACTGCTTCCACAAGGTTCGGCCAAGTGTCCGGAAATGGCCCCGTGAATAGCAGGTATGAATTTCTCGGAATAGGGGACGGGAGAAATGTTCGGTGCGTTGCCGACGGGTCATCGGCTGTCGGCGAGCCGCACCACGGAGGCGAGTTCCGCGAAGAAGGCGTCCTTGGTCTCGCGCGGGAAGAAGTGGCCGCCCGGGATGACGCGCAGGGTGCTGCCGGGTCCCGAGTGCAGGCTCCAGGCAGCCGCCTCGGCCACCGTGACCAGGGGGTCCCGGGTCCCGGCCATGACGTCGATCGGGCACGGCAGGGGTTCGGTGCACCGCTCGGGGCGGTGGCTGGCGCACAGGCCGAGGTCGCCGCGGAGCAGGGTGATCTGACGGTCGCGGCGGTGACGGCCTTCGAGGAGCTCTTCCGGCATGCCCGTCAGGTCCAGCAGCCAGCGGGCCAGCTGTTCGTCCGTGAAGCGGAGCACCCGGTCGAGCAGGTGCGGCAGGTGGGGTGCGGGGAAGGCGCCGACCAGGAGCCGCCTGGGCGGTGCGAGGCCGGCGGCCACCCGCAGCCGGGTGAGGTGGTAGGCGATCAGGGCGCCCATGCTGTGGCCGTAGAAGAGGTGGTCGGCCGCCAGTTGGGGGCCGAGTTCCTCCTGGAGGGCCTCGGCGAGGGAGGTGAGGTCCTGGTGGCGCGGGCTGCGGCTGGACGGGTCGCGGCCGGGCAGCGCCACCGGGACGACCTCGATCCGGGATCCGAGGGCCCGCTGCCAGCCGGTGAAGGCGGTGGTGGAACCGCCCGCGTGGTGGAAGGCGAAGAGTTTCGGCGGCCGTTTCCGGGCGGACGGGAGGGAGGTGTCCATGTCGCGCCCTAGTCGACGCTGGGGAGTATGTGCGGCTCCGCGAGGTCGTCCTCGTAGCCGGCGAGCCGGATGGGGGCGGCCCTCGCCCAGGAGGCGAGCGCGCCCAGGCCGTCGTGCGGGACGAGCGCGGTGACCTGGTCCCGGGCCGCTCTGCGGGGGTGGATCCTGTCGGGTGCCATCTGCTCTCTCCTTTGGGCGGGTGGGTACGGGTGTGCGAGTGCGGACGGGTTGCAGTCGGACGGCGGTTGCCTCCGGAGCGGGTCCGGCGGCTCACCGGGTGGCTGTCGCGGCGTCGGCCGGCACGCTTTCCAGGGAGTGCGCTTCCAGGGACGGCGCTTCCAGGGACTGCGTCTCCAGGAACTCCGCGAGCTCCGTCCAGGCGGCGGCGCATTCGCGGGCCGCCGCCGAGACGACGGCCGCGCAGTGCTCGGGGACGCTGCGGGCGAGTTCGCCGCGCCGCCGTCCCGGGATCATGTGCGTGGACAGCAGGCGCAGGAGGTAGCGGCCGCTCTCCGTGTAGCGCAGCGTCGGGTCCTTCAGCAGGGCGTCGAGCAGCCGGGCGTGGTCGGCGGCGGGCAGCGGCGCCCTGCGGACGGGGGTCGGGGTGCTGGGGGTTCGGTGGACGGGGGCGGCGACAGGGGCGGGGGCGGGATCGTGCGGTGCGGTGGCGGCCGGTGTCGCGCGCTGCTTCGGCGGGACCGGGTCCTCGCCGCGGCCGAGCCGCTCGCGTACGTCGCGGACCGTGCTCGGGGAGATGCCGGCCACCTTGGCGATCTCGCGCAGTGAGGCCTGCGGGTTCTGCGCGAGCAGTTCGCCCGCGCGGATGCGGCCGGAGGCGCCGTCGACGGGCCGCAGCCGGCCGTCGCGGCCGACGCGGGCGGTGAGTCGGGGCAGTTCCTCCTGGGCGGAGCGCCGCACCGCGCCGACCGCCTTGGCGGACAGCCCGGCGACGGCGGAGACGGCGCGGTCCGACCACTGCGGGTGGGAGACGAGGATCCGGGCGGCGGCCGCGGTCCGGTCCGCCGCCGAGAGCGGACGGCCGTGCGTGGTGTTCGCTTCGACGCCCAGGACGAAGGCGTCCTGGGCGTCGCCCTCGAAGAACCGGACGGGGATCTCGACTTCGCCGCGCAGCAGTGCGGCGCGCACCCGGTGTACGCCGTCGATGACGCGCAGGGTCGCGCGGTGCACGGTGATGGGGGGCAGTACGCCGCCGGAGTCCGCGAGGACCCGGGCGTGGTCGGCGTCCTCGCCGTCGGCGCGCGGCGAGTGGGCCGGCGGGAGCAGAGAGGTGATCGAGACCAGCTCGACCGGGGAGAGGGTGGGGGACTGCCAGTCCTGCGACGACGATTCAGGCGGGACGGGCGCTGTGGGTGCGCGTAGGGGCAGGGTGTCGACGCTCACGGGACAGCTCCTCCGGGTCGGAGATGTGTCGGGTAACTGTTCTGAACAGAAGATACCTTCGCGAAGGAATCTTTGTCGAGCGGAAAAGCGGGCCCGGCGGGCCTGGCGGGCCTCCGTCGGAGCCTCTTCGCCCCGGCCGCACGCCAACGCGCCGATGGCCTCCTGCCCTTCGGGGCAGGAGGCCATCGGCGGACGGCGGACCGGCGGTACGCCGGCCGGTGGTTCAGCTCCGGGCGGCCTTGACGCGCGGCAGGAAGAGCAGCGAGGCCAAAGACGTGGCGGCTAGCAGGACCGCCGCGATGACCAGGCTGGTGTGCATCCCCGTGGAGAAGGTGTCCTTGTCGGCGAGCAGCGCGCCGAACACGGCGACCGAGAGGGCACCGCCCACCTGGCGCGCGGTGTTCAGGATGCCGGCGGCCGAACCGGCCCGCTCGGCCGGGACGCTGCCCATGAGCATGGCCGTCAGCGCGGGGACCGACAGGGAGCCGGCGAAGGCCACCGGGAGGACGGCCAGGGCCATCACCAGGGGGGAGGTGTCGTTGCCCACGGCGAGGAGGGCCAGCAGGGCGGCCGCCGTACCGGCCTGGCCGATCACGATCGGCATCCGCGGCCCGAAGCGGCGGATCAGCTTGGCGGCGAAGAAGAGGTTCATCGTCGCGACCACCGCGGTCATCGGCAGGAACATCAGGCCGGCGGAGAAGGCGGACATGCCGTGCGACTGCTGGAAGAACAGGCTGAGGACGAAAATGCTGCCGTAGAAGGCGGCGTTGATGCTGAAACCCGCGGCCGCGGACACCGACATCGTGCGCGACCGGAAGAGGTTCAGCGGCATCATCGGCTTCTCCTGCTTCGACTCCACGATCACGAAGACGATCGCCGAGAGCGCGGCCACCACCAGGGTGACGATCACCGGAAGGGAGCCGAAGCCGTTCGCACCGCCCTCGATGACCCCGTACGTCAGAGCGGCGAGCGCGGTGATGCCGGTCAGCTGGCCCGCCAGGTCGATCGGGGCGCTCTGGCGCGGCGATCGCGGGGCCCGGGTGAGCAGCGCCAGGCCGATCAGGCCCACCGGCAGGTTGAGGAAGAAGATCGCGCGCCAGCCGATCGCGCTGGTCAGCGCACCGCCGGCCACCGGTCCCGCAGCGGCGGCGACCGCACCGGCGCCCGTCCACAGGGCGATGGCGCGGACCCGCTTGTCGGCGTCCGGGAACGCCTGGCGGACCAGGGCGAGCGAGGCGGGCATCATCAGCGAGGCGGCCGCGCCCTGCACGAGGCGCGCGACCACCAGCATCGTCAGGTTGGGCGCGAGACCGCAGGCCGCCGAGGCCGCCGTGAACAGGGCGAGTCCGATGCCGTACGCACGGCTCGCGCCGATCCGGTCGGAGAGCGCACCGGAGGAGAGCATCAGCGCGGCGAACATCAGGGTGTAGCCGTCGACCACCCACTGCAGGCCCGACATCCCGCCGCTGACGCTGCTGCTGATGTCCGGGAGCGCCACGGTGACGACCAGTGCGTCGAGGGCAATGACGAAGAAGCCCATGAGGGACGCGGCGAGCGTGGTGCCCGCGCCGGTCGCCTTGGGCTGCTCCTCAGGCGGACTGCTGGTGGCGGTGGGAGACGGGGCAAGTGAGGTCATCGGAAATCTCCAAGGAAGGTGCCGGTACGGCGCTGGTGCCGCCCACCGACCTGACGTGCGGGACGCGGGGCGGGCGGACCGCGCCGTGGCGTGGCGTGCCGGGAGGAGCTCGCCGCCCTCGCGGCGGTGAGCGTCGACTGCCGCACACGGATCGGGCGCGGCCGGGAGACGCGGCCCAGCTCACCGGGGTGGATGCGCTGGCACGGGTCATGCGGCTCACCACCGAGGAGCACGCGCGTCTGCGCGTCCTCGCTGACCTGGCTGCGAGGTCGGTGGTCGAGCCGCCGGTGGAGCCTTCCCGGAGTATCCGCTCCGGGGTGAAGAACTGCTGGAGGTCCTCCGCACGGATCCCGCGTACGTGACGGGCGACGGGGAGGAGCTCCTTCGCGGGCCGGTGGCACATCCGGGGGCAATGTCCGGTGCCGGTCCCGACGCTCCGGAGCCAGTTCAGCCCGTGGGCGGACATTGCGTCAAGAACGGTCGGCCCGCACGGCTTTGGACACCGCTCCGGACGGGTGTGCAACTGCGGCGCGGCGGCGGTCGCACACCGGCGCGGCCCCTCCGCGGCCGATCCGAAAGAGACGACCTAGCCGCCGCCGGGACCGATGCGGCACAGTGACGGCCTGCAGCGGCCGACCGGGCCGGAGGCCGTGTTCGTGCCGTCCTCCCCGGGCGTCTGCCGCCTTCTGTCGCCCCGCGCCGCCCCCGCTCTTCCCCGTGCCCGGCACCAGCCGGCCGGCCACGGCGTGCGCCTGACGCCTGTCAGCCAGAACTTTCCGCGCGCCGCCGTGTGCCGTGCGCAGATGAGGAGTACCCGTGAGCCCGACGGAAACCGTCGCCACCGCCCCGGCCGTCGAGGAACGCGCCGGACGCCCCGCCTCGGCGCTCTTCGCGCCCTTGCGGATCAACGGCCTGACGCTGGACAACCGCGTCGCCATGGCACCGATGACCCGGGAGGGCTCCCCCGGCGGGGTGCCCGGCCCCGATGTCGCGGAGTACTACGCCCGCCGGGCCCGGGGCGGCACCGGGCTCATCATCACCGAGGGGACCCTGGTGGAGCACCCCTCGGTCACCGCGCCGGACGGCGTACCGCACTTCTACGGAGAGGACGCACTGGCCGGCTGGGCCCGGGTGGTGGCGGAGGTGCACAGGGCCGGCGGCCGGATCGTGCCCCAGCTCTGGCACACCGGCATCTACCGGGACACCGGTTTCGTCCCGGAGGCCGCGCCCCAGGTCGGCCCGTCGGGGCTGGACCTGGCGGGCGAGCGCGTCGGCGAGCCCATGAGCGGCGACGACATCGCCGAGGCCGTCGCCTCGCTGGCCGAGGCGGCCGGTGAGGCCCGGCGCCTGGGCTTCGACGGCATCGAACTGCACGCCGCCCACGGCTTCCTGATCGACCAGTTCCTGTGGCCGCAGACCAACCGGCGCACCGACGGGTACGGTGGCTCCCCCGCCGCCCGCGCCCGGTTCGCCGCCGAGGTGGTCGCCGCCTGCCGCCAGGTGGTGGGTCCGCACTATCCGATCCTGTTCCGCTTCTCGCAGTGGAAGGTCACCGACTACACGGCGCGTCTGGCGCACTCCCCCGAGGAGCTCGGCGAACTGCTCGCGCCGCTGACCGCCGCGGGCGTCGATGCGTACCACGTCTCGACCCGCAGGTTCTGGCTCCCCGAGTTCGAGGGCTCGCCGCTGTCGCTGGCGGCCTGGACCCGGAAGCTGACCGGGAAGCCGACGTTCGCGGTGGGGTCGGTGGGGCTGGCCGACAGTGACTTCCAGGACGCCTTCGCGGGCAGGACCGCGGCGTCCGCCCCCCTCACCCGGGTCGAGGAGGCCCTGGAGCGCGGCGACTTCGACGGCGTCGCCGTCGGCCGCGCCCTGCTCAGCGACCCCGAGTGGGCGGCCAAGGTCCGCGACGGCCGCACCCGGGACATCCTCCCGTTCGACCCGGTGTCGCTCACCTCCCTGATCTGAATCACCACCGTCCACGCCGCCCGCGGACCGCACCGGACCGGGGCGGGCGGCCGGTGCGGTCCGCCATGTCATCCGTACCTCCCCTCCCACACGAAAGGCCTTGCTGCGATGTCTGACGGAGGCCCGCCCACCCGGGCCGGCATCAAGCCCCAGTTGCCCGCGCTCACCGGGCTGAGAATCTTCGGCGCCCTCGGCGTCTTCCTGCTCCACTCGCTGATGCTGGCCGACCCGCTGAAGCCGTCGGTGCCGATGACGTACATCGGTGACAAGCACCTCGCGGAATCGGTCGCGAAGTTCGTGTGGATGTCCGGCATCGTCGGCGTCTCCTTCTTCTTCGTGCTGAGCGGGTTCGTCCTGACCTGGGCGTCCCGGCCCGAGCAGCGCCCGCGGCAGTTCATCCGCCGCCGGCTGGTCAAGATCCTGCCCAACCACGTGGTGACCTGGATCATCGCGATGCTGCTGGTGCCCGCGGCGGCGACGGGTGTGTTCACGCCGACCGTCAACCTGCTGCTGCTGCACCCCTACTTCCCCAGCCCGGAAGTGTTCATCAGCGTCAACTCGCCCAGCTGGTCGCTCGGCTGCGAGCTGCTGTTCTACCTGCTCTTCCCGTTCCTGATCCGACCGGTGCGCCGGCTCGCCACCAACCGGCTGTGGCTGTGGGCGGTCATCCTGGTGGGGGCGATGGCCGCGATCGCGGTCGTCAACTACGCCTTCATCCCGGACAGCCCGAAGTCCGGACTGCTGCCGATGGCCGTGCCGCAGCAGTGGTTCGGTTACATCTTCCCGGTGCCCCGCATGTTCGAGTTCGGTCTCGGCATGATGCTCGCCCGCCTGGTCGAGGCCGGCGCCTGGCCCAAGCAGCTCAAGATCTGGCACGCCGGCGTGATCGCAGCGGTCGGCTACCTGGTGACCAACTACGTGCCGTCGCCGTTCAACTTCACCCTCCCGATGATCGTCCCGATCGCGGTGCTGATCGCCACCGTCGCGGCGGCCGACCTGCGCGGCGACCGCACGTACCTGCGCAAGCCCTTCATGGTCTGGCTGGGCAAGATCTCCTTCGGCTTCTACCTGTGCCAGGGCGTGGTGCTCTTCCAGGGCCGGCTGTGGCTCGGCGGTGACCGGACCTTCAGCACGCCCGTGGCGCTCTGCCTCACCCTCGTCCTCTTCGCGATGACGTGCCTGGTCGGCTGGCTGCTCAACTTCCTCGTGGAGGAGCCGATGATGAAGCGCTTCGGCAACAGCCGCCGCAGGGCGGTGGCCCGGGCGGCCGGTGCGCCGCCGGTGGCCGAGACCCGGAAGGACGCCGCGCAGCCGGTGGCCGAGGCCCGGGAGGCCGAGTCCGTACCGGTCCCGTAGGCACCGCGGACACCTCACGACACCCGGGAGACCTGGTGGCGCCGGCCTGGGTGCCGGTCCGCCAGGTCTCTTCCCGTTCCCTTTCCCGTTCCCTTTGCCCTTCCGAGGAGCAGCATGTCCGGCGTACCCACCCGGCTCGTCTTCAGCGATGTCGACGAGACCCTGATCAACTGCAAGAGCATGTTCGACTTCCTCGACTACTACCTCACGGGGCGCTACGGGGACCGGGGCGCGGCCACCGCCCGCTCGGTGCGCGAGACCCTGCTGGCGCAGGCCGCGAGCGGGGTACCGAGGGAGCGGACCAACCGCACCTACTTCCGTGCCTGGGCGGGCGAGAGCGCCGCCGAGGTACGGCGGTGGGGGCAGCGGTGGTTCGCCGAGCGCTCGGCGGAGCCGTCGTTCTACCTGGCCGCCACGCGCGAGGCACTGCGCGGACACCGTGCGCAGGGGGCGGCCGTGGTCCTGGTGTCGGGGTCGTTCCCCGCGCTGCTCGACCCGATCGCCGCGGACGTCGGCGCGGCCCATGTCGTGTGCACCGTGCCGCAGTCGCGGGGCGGTGTGCTGACCGGGGAGATCGTCGGGGAGCCCGTGATCGGCGAGGGCAAGAGCGTCGCCGTGCGCGAGCTGTTCGGCAGGTATCCGCAGCTGGATCCGGCGGAGTGCTTCGGCTACGGGGACCACATCTCGGATCTGCCGATGCTCGCGGCGGTGGGGCACCCGGTGGTGGTGGGTGGCAGTGCGGCGCTGCTGGCGCGGCTGCCCGCGGCTCGGCGGCTGGCGGCCGCGGCCTGAACGGGGACGGGGGCGCGGGGCGGGGGCGCGGGGCGCGGGGCGCGGGGCGCGGGGCGCGGGCAGGCCGTACGGGTTCAGGCGGGCTGCTCCACGCGCAGCACGTCCTGGAGCATCCGCCAGATGGACTCCAGCCAGGGCACCGGGTGGATGCCGATGGCCGGCCAGGTGCCGGACTGGACCGCGAAGACCATGGCCAGCAGGAGTTCGACGATCGAGGCGGCCGGGTACCGGTCCGTCATCTCGCCCCGGTCCTGGGCCGACTGTGCGAGAGCGGTCATGTGGAGGCGTACGTCCCGGAGCAGGTTGGGGCGCTCGCGCCCGGCCGCCAGTTCGTCGGCGACCAGGCGGAAGGCCGCCCTGGTGCGGGCGTCGGTGTGCACACGGCGGGCCAGCTCCAGCGCGAGGTCGCCCAGCGCCGGCAGCGGGGGCCGGCCCGCCGTCTCGGTGAGGGTGCTGGTCCACATGGACTCCCCGTGGCCGATGATGGCTTCCGCGAGCCGTTCCTTGGACGTGAAGTGCCCGTACAGGGCGCCCTTCGTCATACCGATCCGGTCCGCCACCGCGTTCATGGTCGTGTGGGCGTAGCCGTGGGCGGAGAATTCCGCCGCCGCGGCGTCCAGCACGATTTCACGGGTGCGCCGGGATCGCTCCTGCTTCACTGGTCCCTCCCAGAAGGGTCGTAGCACGCATAAAACATACCCTCCAGAAGGAATGTTATCGAGCGGTGCGGGAGGCCGGCGCACCCCGTGCGGCGAAGACGGCCGGAAAGCGACGGGCGGCCGGGGCCAGCGCTGCGGCCGGGACCAAGGGTTGCGGCCGGGACCAGCGGATGCGGCCGGCCCGGGGCGGTGTGCCCCGGGCCGGCCGTGGCGCTCAGGACACCAGGAGGCGCGGCGCGGACCGTTGCCCGGTCATGGGGCCGTGCAGTGCGGGCAGCCGCTGCCAGCCCCGCCGCACCGCGTGCTCGGTCAGGACCCGGTCCTCGCCCACCACGACGGGGTGACCCACGCTCTGCAGCAGGGCCAGATCGCTCTGGTGGTCCGCGTAGGCCCAGCACCGCTCGGCGGCCAGGCCGAGCCGTGCCATGATCCGCGACGCCGCCCCGCCCTTGCCGTCGCCGATCACCTGACGGCCGATCTCGCCGGTGAGCCTGCCGTCCGCCACCACCTGCTCGGCGCACACCACCTGGTCGGCGCCCACGTCGCGGGCGAGCGGTTCGAGGAGCGGGCGGGGGGATCCGGAGACCAGGACGATCAGGTCGCCACGCTCCCGGTGCGCCACGAGAGCCTCGTACACCGGCACGATCACCATCTCGGGGCCGGTGCGCAGGGTCTCGTACCAGTCCTGGGCGGCCCGCTCGAAGTGCGCGGCCGGCAGGCCCGCGAACATGCGGTAGTACGCGCGGTTGGCTTCCTCGCGCGGGGCGCCGCCGCTCAGCAGCGGACGCAGCGTCTCGAAGCGGTGTGCGTAGCCGCGCCCTTCCGCGGTGGTCGACCAGTACCGCCAGAAGCCGAGCATGCTCTTGCCCGCGAGCAGGGTCTCGTCGACGTCGAAGAACGCCGCCCGTCCGCTGCCGCTCATGCGCTGCTCCCCTGTCCCTGGGGGAACACCGCCCGCGCGTAGGCGGCGGCGGCCCGCTCGGGGTCGAGCGCGCCGTGGGCGGCGACGGCGGTGACGTCCCGCCAGCCCCGCTGGACGGGGTTGTCCTGGGCGAGCCCGGAGGCGCCGGAGGCCTGCATCAGCCGGCCGGTGGCCGTGAGGCACAGGTCGACGGCCATCACCGAGTCCCTCATGTTCTCCGCCGCCGTGAACGCGCCCGGCTCGGCCTCGTCGGCGCGTTGCGCCGCCAGCCGCAGCAGGAGTCCGGCGGCCTCGATCTCCGCGGCCGACCGGGCCAGGACCCGCTGGGCCGCGTCCGAGCCCCGCACCGCCTGCCCGTCGGAGCGGTGGCGTCCCGCCGCCCGGCGCGTCCAGGCCCGGAGCGCGCCGCGGGCGGCGCCGAGCGCCGGGGCCGCGAACTGCGGTGCGGCGACCATCGCGTAGGGCACCGCGTGGCAGCGCGCGCCGCTCCCGCCAGGGCGGGCCAGGTCGGCCAGGACCATGGTCCTGTGTGCGGGGACGAAGACGCCCTGGAGGGTGACGCTGTTGCTGCCGGTCCCCCGCAGCCCGATGGTGTGCCAGGTGTCCAGGACCCGGCAGTCGGTGCGGGGCAGGGCGAAGACGCGGTGTGCGCGTGCGGGGCCGCTGCCGGTCCACGAGGCGAGCAGCACCCAGTCGGCGTGGTCCACGCCGCTGGCCGTGGCCCAGGTTCCGGACAGCTGCCAGCCGCCGGGGACCTCGTGCGCCACTCCGGCGGGCGGGTTGACGGCCGCCGCGATCCGTACGTCGGGGCCGGCCGCCCACAGGTCGGCCTGACCCTCGTGCGGCAGGTAGGCGGCGAGTCTGCCGTGTGCGGCGTACAGCCCGGCACACCAGGCGGTGGAGGCGCAGGTCTCGGCCACGGTGGCGACCGCGGTCAGTGCGGCGCCGAAGGTGCCGGCGGTGCCGCCCCAGTGGGCGGGGACGAAGTGCCGGGCGAATCCGGCCCGGGTGATCGCGTCGGCGAGCTCGGGGGTGAGCCGGCCGTGTTCCTCGACGATCGGGGCCAGCCGGAGCGCGGTCACGGCGAGTTCCTCGGCGGCGTCCGGCAGCGCGTGCGCGAGGGACGCGGCGGGTGCGAGTGGGGTCGCGGTTGCCATCGGTGTCATTCCCCGCCGTCGCGGACGAGGTCGCCGAGCGGCGTGAGCGTGACGCCTCTGAGGACTGCCGCGGCGAGGGGCCGGTCGCCCTGGAGGGCGGCGACCCGCATCTCCCGCCCGCCGGCCGGGCCCGTCCGGCCTTCCTGGCGTTCGTCGCGTTCCTGGGGTTCGTCGCGTTCGTTGCGCTCGTTGCGCTCGTTGCGCTCGTTGCGCTCGTTGCGGACGACGACGATGACCGGCTGGTCGAGCTCGCCGAAGGACTCGAAGGATATGGAGCCCGACTGCAGGAACCAGTTGTGCGGGGCCCGGTCCGTGCCCGCCCGCGACGCCGCGGTCAGCGCGCCGGCCTGCCGGAAGGACTCGATGAGGGCGACGCCGGGGATGTGGTCGCAGCCGTGGTCGAAGAGGACGGGATGCCCGCGATCCACGTTCAGGTTCCACACCTTCAGGGTGCCGATGGCCCCGGCCAGCACCACGTCGTGCTCGTTGCGGCGGCCGATGGCCTGCGGGGGCAGCGGCACGGTGTCGTGCACCGCGGGCGCGGTGGCGTAGGGGGTCTGCCCGGCGTGCCGGTTGCGTACGCGCTGGTAGCGGTCCGCGTCCACGGCCTGCCAGTCGAGCGAGACCTGTCCGGAGCGGCGGCCGTCGACGAAGACCACGGCCTCCAGGGACATGACGGCCTTCCCCGGGACCAGTAACTTCGCCGTGCACGTCACGTCGAGGGTGACGGCGAGCGGGGCCGGGCCCGGCCGGGCCGGGGCGGGGATGTCGATGGCGAAGTCGACCCGGGACAGGATGAAGAGGTGGCCCAGGGGCACCTCGTAGAACCGGTGCGAGAGGTAGATGCCCGCCTGGCGCACGGTCTCGATCCACAGCAGCGGGTCGCTGGTGCCTTCCGCGCCCGGTTGGAAGAAGACGTGGTCGCGCGGCCACTGGGCGGCGACCGTGAACCGGTCGTCGGACTCGCGCCGCGCGTCCGTCAGGAAGACCTCCGAAACCGCCTTCTTGTGCACCAGCCGACGTGGCACACAGGCGTCGTACGAGAGTTCCTCGACCTCGACTGTTGTAGCTTCTCGATCGCTGTCTGGTCCCATGTCGGCCAGTGGTTCAGTGACGACGTGCACTACGACATCCCCCAAGGAAAGTGACAGAGTTGGGCTGAGCTCTTGCACTGCCTATCGAGCGAGATCGAAAATATACCTGCGGGAAGGTATATTGCAATGGAGATTATTTCGCTTCTCCCGTGAGTACCGCATGAGAGGCCTGACCAGGCATGACTCCACAACCCCAACCCACCGCATGGCGCATTGGTCACTCACAGTCAGTGGCTCGTGGCCATGAGCCACGACAGGACCGAGCGATCCGCACCAGAGAGCTGGTCCTGCTGGCGGCCGCCAGGCTGTTCGCCGCCAAGGGATTCCCCAACACGTCCATGAAGGACGTCGCCGACGAGATGGGCATGACCAAGGGCGCCGTCTACCACCACTTCCCCAGCAAGGAGAGCCTCGCCATCGCGGTGGTCGAGGAACACTACGCACGCTGGCCGAGACTGCTCGAAGAGGTACGGGCCGAAGGACTGCCTCCGATGGAGACCGCCTTCATGCTGCTGGAGCGGGTCGCCGAGGCCTTCGGCAGCGATCCGCTGGCCCAGGGCGGGGCCCGGCTCCAGCTGGAGCGCTCGCTCATCGGCGCGCCGCTGCCCGCCCCCTACGTCGGGTGGGCCGAGCTGCTCACGACCCTGTTCTCGGAAGCCGAGGCTGCCGGTGAACTGCGGGCGGGAGTCCGGCCCGGGCAAGCCGCCCGTGCCGTGGTCGCCGCGTTCTTCGGCGTCCAGCACATCTCGGACACCCTGCACCACAGGGCCGATCTGAACGAGCGCTGGGAGGAGACCCGGGAGCTGCTGCAGCACGCGATCCGTGCCTAGGCAGTCTCTTCCGGATCCTGCCCACCGGATCCCAGTACCCGCCGGGGCCGTCCGGCGGGTCCGGGCCGGGGCGCGCCTTTCACCCGCGGTTACGCGGCCACGGCCAGCGGCGGTGTGCCGAGCCCCATCAGGTCGAGGGCCTCGTGCGCGGTGTCGGCGACCAGGAAGATGCCGCGCTCCTCGGCCGTCAGGAAGCCCTCGGCGACCAGGTGGTCCAGCATCGCGAGCATGGGGGTGAAGAACCCCCGGTGGTTGAGGATCACCACCGGCTTGCGGATGAAGGAGAGCTGGTTCCAGGTCGCCACCTCCATCAGTTCGTCCAGCGTGCCGATGCCGCCGGGCAGGACGGCGAACCCCGAGGAGAGCCGGTACATGAGGGCCTTGCGCTCGTGCATCGAGCGGACGACGAAGACGGCGCCGCGCGCCCGGTCGGCGCGCTCGCGCTCGTGCAGGTCGCGGGGAATGACTCCGGTGACGCTTCCGCCCGCCGCCATCACGGCGGAGGAGAGCGCGCCCATGACGCCGATCCCGCCCGCGCCGTAGACCAGCTCCAGGCCGCGTTCGGCCAGTGCGGTGCCGAACTCCTCGGCGAGCCGCAGGTGTTCGGGGTGGACGCCCGGGCGGGCACCGCAGAAGACGGCGATCCGCTGGACCTGCTCAACCGTGGACGGCATGGTTTTCCTCATCAGTAGGGTCGCCCCACCTCGTGGAGCTACATCTGGGAACGCTGTGGGCCGCAAGGCCCGGTGGTGGTGCGCGCGCTAGCGGCGCGGTCCCGTCGGCAGGCCGGATGCCCGCAGTGCGGTGCGGAGCAGGACCTCGGCGCCGAGGACGAGATCGTCCGGGGCGGTGTCCTCCTCCGGTACGTGGCTGACGCCTCCGATGCTGGGAACGAAGATCATCGCTACGGGTGCGAGGTCGGCGACGACCAGTGCGTCGTGGCCGGCTCCGCTGGGCAGTACGGCGTAGGGCACGCCGAGTTCCAGCGCGGTCTCCTCGATCAGGGCGCGCAGGTCCGCGCTGGTGGCAACCGGATCCGAGTAGACGCGGCCCACGACCTCGATGTCGGTGCCGGTCTGGCGGGCGATGTCCGCCAGGGCGTCCCGCAGGGCCGCCTCGGCGTTGCGCATCCGCGCCGCGTCGGTGTCGCGCAGGTCCGCGGTCAGCCGCACGGCCTCGGCGACGGTGTTCGGAGAGTTCGGCGAGATGTGGAGCCGGCCGACGGTGGCGACCCGGCACAGGCCGCGCTCCGCGGCGATCCGTTCGGCGGCCAGCACCACGCGGGAGGCGGCGGCGAGCGCGTCGGCCCGGCCCGCCATCGGGGTCGTTCCGGCGTGTCCGGCCGTGCCCCGGATCTCCACGGTGAGCACGTCGCGTCCGGTGATGCCGTCGACCACGCCGATCCGGCTGCCCGCACGCTCGAGTACCGGGCCCTGCTCCACGTGGACTTCCAGATAAGCGGCGACCGCGTCGGACGACCAGGCGGCACTGCCCAGCGCGTCCAGGTCTCCGCCGGCCAGTGCCAGCGGGCCGCGCAGCGGGCCGCCCTGGTGGTCGAGCGGTTCGCGGGGCAGGCCGGCGAGGCGCCCGGCGAGGACCATCGAGCCGAAGAACGGCTGGGGGAACAGTGCCCCCTCCTCGTTGGTGAAGGCCACGGCGACCGGTTCCAGGCCACCGCCGCCGCCCGACTCGGCCCAGGCCTGCACCACTTCGAGTGCGGCGATCACCCCGTACGCGCCGTCCAGGCGGCCGCCGTTGACGACGGTGTCCAGGTGGGAGCCCATCAGCACGACGGGCCGTTCGCCGGCCGCGGCGGCGGACCCGCGGATGATGATGTTGCCCGCGGCGTCGACGGCCACACAGAGTCCGGCGGCGCGCGCCTCGGCCATCACATAGGCGCGGGCCTCCCGGTCCGCGGCGCTGAATCCCTCACGGGTGATCCCGCCGGTCACCGGGTCGCGGCCGATCCGGCCGAGCTCCTCGATGCGGCGCAACAGGCGGCCGCCGTCGACGGCCGGGGCGGTCGCGGTGCTTGAAGTGGTCCAAGCCTGGGCCACGGACTGGCTGCTCATGGTTCCTCCAGGATCCTGCCGGGACCCGTCGGTTGATGTACGGGAGGGGATACGAAGCCGGGTGCGGCGGGGCGGTACGGCCGCGGCGGTACCGCCCCCGCCGGGCCGGCCTAGAGGTGGCGCTGCCACCAGTCCAGGACCGCCTCGAAGCGCGCCACCCGGTGGCTGGGCAGCCCCGACCGCGACAGGTCGTGTCCCTCGCCGGGGAACAGCAGCAGCTCCACGGGCACCCCCCGGGTCTTGAGCGCCACGAACATCCGCTGCGCCTGCTCCATGGGGCAGTGCCGGTCCTCCTCGGACTGGATGAGCATCATCGGGATCTTCATCCGGTCCGCGTACGTCAGCGGGCTCTTCTCCGCCCAGCGCTCGCTGTCGGCGCCGTACAGCGCGATCGCCACGTTGACCCCGTCGTCGCTGGAGGCCGCGTAGCTGTCGACGGAGTACAGGCCGCGCTCGCCGATGGCCGCCTTGAACCGCTCACCGTGGTGGGCCGCCATCCACGCGGACATGTAGCCGCCGAAGGAACCGCCCATGACGCCGACCCGGTCCGCGTCCAGGTCGGGGTCCTTGAGCGCCTCGTCGAGCAGGGCGAGCAGGTCGGGGGCGGACTTGCGGGGCAGGTCGTCGGCGACGTACATGCCATGCTCCTGGCCGTAGCCGGAGCAGCCGCGCGGGTTGCCGAGCACCACCGCGTAGCCGGCGCTCGCGTACACCTGGGCCTCGTCGAACGCGGCCGGGCCGGTGAGGGTGTGGCCCCACTGCGTGTACGGGCCGCCCTTGATCTGGAACACCACGGGGTGCGGGCCCTCGCCGGGCGGGCGCACCACCCAGCCCTGGAGCCGGTAGCCGTCGGGGGCGGTCGCGGTGAATTCCTCCATGGGCAGGGGGTTCCCGCGCTTGACGACCTCCTCGCCGAAGCCGGTCAGTACGTGCTCGGTTCCGCCGCGCACGGCGAGCAGGTCGCCTGCGCTGGTGGCGCTGGAGACGACGGCCACGACGACCGCGCCCCAGGGCGTGTCCACGGCCGCGTACCCGTTGACCTGCCGCGGGCCGGTGACGACCGGGCGCGGGGTGCCCCCGTCGTAGGGGACCAGGACCAGGTGGACCTCGCCGCGGTGGTCGGGCGCGAAGTACACGCCGTCGCGTCCGGGGAGGATCATCTGGCTCGCGAAGCTGAGGTGCAGGTCCGTGCCGGTCAGCCGCACCGGTGCGGCCGAGCCGTCGACGGGAGCGGACCACAGGCCGTAACTGCAGGTGGCGTACGCGTTGTTGTTCTGATCGAGCGGTTCGGCCGCGAACACCAGGCGGCTGCCGTCGGGCGAGAAGCGGGGGCAGCCCACGATCAGCCCGCCGTCGGTCACCGGGCGCAGGCCGGAGCCGTCCGGGGCGCACAGCCAGATGTCGTTGCGCAGGTCGTCGCCGGCCGTGGTGTGCCGGGCGGCGGCGAAGGCCAGGAGTTGCCCGTCCGGGCTCCAGGACACGTCCGCGTGGTCGTGGTTGCCGCTGGTGACCTGGGTGGGGGCGGCGTCCGGGCCGGTCGCGAAGGGGTCGGTGACGAAGACGTGCCGGGGCCGGTCGAGGGTGTACCCGAAGCCGTCCGCCAGGTAGCGAAGGGTCGTGACGCGCCGCGGCGCCTCGTGTCCGGCCGGGCCCTGGTAGCGGCCCGCTTCGGCGACGCGGGCCGTGTAGGCCAGGCGCCGGGAGTCCGCGCTCCAGACGGGCTGGCCGGCGCCCAGCGGGTGGCTGGTGACGCGGCGCGCCTCGCCGCCGTCCATCGGCAGCAGGTGGATCTGTGCCCGGCCGTCGGGGCCGGGACGCAGGAAGGCCAGGTGGCGGCCGTCCGGGGAGAAGGCGGGGGCGCCGTCGTGCGGGCCGCTGGTGAGGGGGCGGGCGGGCGTGGAACCGTCGGTCTCGGCCAGCCACAGCTCACTGCTGTAGTCGTCGGCCTCGACGCTGGAGCGCGTGACCGCCACCACCGCGAAGCGCCCGTCCGCGGAAAGGGTCGGGCGGCCGAGAGTCGGGAGGAGGTCGATATCCGTGGGAAGCATGCAGAGAATTTATTTCCGCGGGCCCGAATTCGTCAACGGACGCGATGGGGCAGTGAAATCGAGCAGCGCCTGTGCGGGGATATGCGAGAAATCCCGTCCGCACGCGGCGGACGGGATTCAATTCTCACGTTTGCGCTGCTCAGAGCAGTGCCAGCGGGAACGGAGACACGTCTTCGAGCTGTCGGCGAACTTCTTCCGCCTCTCCCGACCGATGCTGCGCGAGATAAATGTCCAGCGCATCGGACAGGGAATTACGGGCCTCTTCGAAAAGTCCGGCATCTGCATGGGCGGCGCCGAGCCGCTCCAGTATTCCGGCTTCCTGATACGTGTTCCCGAGCTGTCGGCACAGCTGCAGCGCGCTGCGGAACCGGCTGATCGCCTTGAAGGGCAGACCGGCCCTGCGGGCCATCAGGCCGAGGCTGTCCTGCGCGGCCGCCTGGCCCTCGAGGTAGCCGTGGCGGCGGGAGAGCCGCAGCGCCTCGAAGGCGCCGGCCGATCCCCGGGCGGTGTCGCCGAGCAGCGCGTGGTACCAGCCGACGGCGTTCAGCGCGTCCGCCTCCTGCAAGTGGCGGCCCGCCTCGTGGAACAGCTCCGTGGCCGCCGTCGCCTGTTCGAGCGCGTCCTCGTACCGCCCGGCCTGCTCGTGGACCCAGGCGAAGATGTAGCGGACCTCGGCGCGGACGGCCGCGTCACCGGTCCGGCCTGCGGCTTCGACCGCCCGTTCCATGTGGGCCGCGGCCCGTGCGGGCAGCCCCGCGCGGGTGCCGGCCTGCCCGAGGAAGCGGTGGGCCAGGGCCTGTGCCCGGTGGTCGCCCAGGAGTTCGGCGGCGGTCAGGGCGTCCGCCCACTGGTCGAGCTGCTCGGCGCTGCGGCCGCGGCGGACGAAGTGTCCGTTGAGGCTGTACGCCAGCTGGCACACCGAGCGGTTCAGCGCCTCGGCCAGCGCGAGGCCGCGTACCGCGACGAGGCAGTCGAGTTCCGCGTCCAGCCAGGCGAGGGCTTCCTCACGGTCCGCGGGCTCCAGCGGCCGGCAGCCCGCGACGGGCGGGGCGAGGTCGAGGGGCGGGTGGCTGGGAGAGAGCAGCCGGTCCGCGGCGTACGCGGTGTGCACGTAGAAGTCGACCAGCCTGCGCCGGGCCGCACCGGCCGCACCGGTCTCATCGGGGATGGCGGCCCGGCTCCGGGCGCGGGCCGCGGCGGTGAGCCGGTAGCGGCCGGGGCGGCGGCGGACCAGCAGGCCGCAGCCGGTCAGCCGGTCCAGGACCTGTGCCGTTTCGGCCGTGGGACGGGCCAGCAGTGCCGCGGCCGCGGCCGCGGTGAAGTCGGGGCCCGGGACGAGTCCCAGCAGCCCGAGGGTGCTCTTCGGCATCTCATTGCTCCTTTCCCCGACGGGGTCTCATACGAGCGTGAACCGGGCCTCCGGGTCGATGTGGAGGCCGTCGGCGGGCTGTACGTCGAAGACGTCGTAGAACGCCTGGATGTGTCCGAGTGCGCCGTTGCAGCGGTATTCGGACGGGGCGTGGCGGTCGGTGGCGAGTCGTTCCAGCAGCCGTCCGCGGACCCTTTTGACCTGCCACATCGAGGCCCACAGCAGGAAGAACCGGCGCATCTGCGCGGCCTGTTCGGCGGGGCCGGCGGCGAGGTCCGCCAGGTGCGCGGCGAACGCCTCCTGCGCCACGGCGAGCCCCGTGATGTCCGCGATGTTCTCGCCCAGGGTGCGCTCCCCGCTGACGCGGGGGCCGCCGGGCCCGTCCGGCTCGTACCGGCCGTACTGCTCGACGAGGATCCGGGTGCGGCGGGTGAACTCGGCCAGGTCCTCGGGATCCCACCAGTCGCGGATCCGGCCCTGCCCGTCGTAGTGCGCGCCCCGGCGGTCGAAGGCGTGGGACATCTCGTGGCAGACGATGGATCCGAGCAGCGCGAAGTTGCGGGCCGCGTCGCCGCCGGCCTCGAACAGGGGCGGCTGGAGCAGAGCGGCGGGCACGACCACCTGGTTGAGGCCGTGCCGGTAGTAGGCGGTGGCCGCCTGCGGGGGCACCTTCCAGTCCGAGCGGTCCACCGGACCGCCGAGCCTGGCGAGTTGGCGGGCCAGCTGCCGGGCCCGGCCGCGCTTGACGTTGCCGATCAGGTCCGCGGGGTCGGTGCGGGGGCCTTCGGCCGCGGCGGCCGTCCGGGGGGAGCCGATCTCGAAGACCATGCGGTCCAGCTTGTCCAGGGCCGCGGCCCTGGTCCGCGGGCGCATCCAGTCGGCGCGGGTGAGCCGGTCCCGGTAGGCGGCGGTCAGCGCCGTGACGAGGCGCCCGGCCTCCCGGACGGTGTCCGGGGCGAGGTGTTCGCGCAGGTAGCGCTCCCCCACCTCGTCGCCGAGCACGGTCTGCACGAAGGAGACGGCCCGCATCCAGCGGGGCCTGGAGGTGGTGGAGCCGGTGAGGGCCCGCCCGTAGAAGTCGAAGTTCTCGGCGAACAGCTCCCGGTGCCCGAAGGGGGCCATCTCGTGTGCGTACATCCAGCTCAGCCAGGCCTTGAGGGCCTCCGGGCGGTGGGTGCCCCACCAGTGGTCCAGTACGTCGAGCCAGCCGGCGGGGCGGACGCGTACGGCCGCGTCGGGCGGCAGGTCACCGAGCCCGGCCAGCCACTGCCGCCAGGGGAAGGCGCCGGGGCGGGCGGCGAGTTCGGCGACGGTGCAGGCGTGCGAGGGGGCGCTGACCAGGCCGCTGCGGTCCGGCCGCGCATGGCCCGCGGCCAGGTCGCTCTCCAGCCGCAGGACCTCGGCGGCGGCGGTGTCCGGGGCGGGGTGGCCGACGTGGGTGAGGACCGCGCGCAGGTGGGCGGCGTAGCGCTCGCGCAGGGCGGCGGCGTCGGGCAGCCGGTACAGGCCCGGTGCGGGAAGCCCGAGCCCCGACTGGGTGAGGTTGAGTACGTAGCCCTGCGCGTCGGCGGTGTCGGTGGTCACCGACACGCCCAGGGCGCCGCCGACGCCCTGGGCCTGGAGGCGGCCCATGACGTGGGCGAGGGCAGCGTGGTCGGGGGCCTCGGCGATCGCCGCCAGATCGGGGGCCAGGGCGTCGGCGCCGAGGCTCTCGATCCGTTCCTCGTCCATGAAGGACGCGTACAGGTCGGCGATCCGGCGGCCCGTGGCGTCGTCCTCGCCGTGGGGCGCCGCGGCCGCGCGGCGGATCACCTCGATCACGTCGTGCTGCACCTTCTCCGCCAGCTGGGTCAGCAGGGTGGTCTCGGCGCTGTGCGCGGGCAGTTCGAAGGTGTCGGCCCACCGGCCGTTGGCGTACCGGTGGAAGTCGTCCTGCGGCCGGACGGCGGTGTCCGGGGCCGGGGCCGGGCCGGTGGCGGCGGTGAGCGTCATGTCCTCAGGCCCCGCTCGGCGCCGGGGCGGCATTCTCGTCGGCGGAGCGGCGCAGTCCGCCCACGAAGGTGACCAGGTTGAGCAGGGCGAAGGCCCCGGCGGCCAGGAAGGCGTAGCGCGGCTCGATGAAGTGCAGGACGACGCCGCCCAGCAGGTAGCCGGCGGCCGGGCCCGTGTTGGACACGGCGCCCAGGGCCGCGAAGGCCCGCCCGCGGTGGGTGTCGGGGACCCGCAGGTTCAGCAGGATGTGGGTGACGGTGGCCTGGGCGCCGTTGCCGAGCCCGCCCAGGACGTAGAACGGGATGATCCACCAGGCGTTCGGCGCGAGGCCGGTGCCGAGGATCCCGAGGGCGATGCACAGGAACGAGCCGATCAGGATCGTCTCGTGACGGAACCTCTTGATGCGGCGGACCAGCAGGGCACCGGGGACCAGGCCCACCATCCAGGCGGACATGACCAGGCCGTACATCTGCTCGGAGGCGCCGAACGTCTCACGGACGTAGAAGACGATCAGGACGTTGATGATGCTCGCGGCCCCCATGACGGCGCCGCTGATGACCAGGACCGAGCGCAGGAAGCGGTCGGAGCGGATCCGGTAGGCGGGCTGGTCCCCGCTCGCCGCGGCGCCGGACGAACGGCCCTTGTGCAGGCGGGTCTTGATGGCCAGTCCGCCGAGGACGACCAGGACGAAGCTGGCGGCGTCCAGGACCAGCGGGATGCGCACGCCGAAGGTGGCGGTCAGGAGACCGGCGACGACGGGTGCGATGACCATTCCGGCCATCGCCGTGGTCTGGGAGATCGCCGCGGCGCGCGGCACGTTCTCCTTGCCGACCATCGACCCGGGCAGCCCGGCGAAGACCGGGTGGGTGAAGGCGAGACCCGAGGAGAGCAGGACGGCCAGGGCGATCAGCAGGGGCGGGCTGCTGGTCTGCGTCATGGCCAGGCAGATCACGGCCTGGAGGGAGGCGACGGTGACGATCAGCTTGCGGCTGTCGAACCGGTCCGCGACCTTGCCGGTCACCGGCGACAGCAGCGCCGGCGGGACGCTCGCGGCGAGCAGCAGCGCCATGACCGCGTACGAGCCCGCGCCGTTGGCCTGGAGCAGCAGCGTGATGGCGGTGGCGGCCACGATGTCGCCGGCGAAGGAGAGTCCGCGCAGGCCCGCGAGGATGTAGACGTCACGCCAGGCGGGACGCGGCGGGGCGGCGGGAGGCGCGCTCGCCCGGGGCAGGGAAGTGGTGGTGGCCATGCGTGACTAACTCCTAGTTGAGTCGGCGGCTTCCAGGACGCCGAGCCGGGCGAGTCCCTGCGCGGCGCGCAGCGACCGGTCCTCGGAGGCCCCCGGGAAGATCCGGGAGGCGGCCACCGGGGCACCTGTTTCCAGCTCCCTCAGCACCGTGGCGATGGCGTCCGGGACGGCGATGCGGTGGCCGTTGACGAGCAGTCCGGTCTTGGCCCCGTCGCTGCCGGTGAAGGAGACCTCGGCCGCGGAGCGCCGCAGGGCCGTGCCGGGAGCGAGGGCGTCAGCGAGGGACAGCCGTTCGAACTCCCTGGGCAGACCGGTGCCGCTGAGCCGGCGTCCGCTCTGCGCGAGCCGTCTGGCCTCGGCCGCCGGGGCGACGGCGGTGAGCTGGTCCCAGAGCATTTCGAGCTTGGCGGCCAGTTCCCGCGTCAGATGGGGCGACAGGCCGTCGTCCAGGTGCGGGAACCCGTCGTAGCGCGGGTCCTCCACGAGTACGTCGACGGTCTCGCGCAGCAGGTCGCGCCAGCGCCGGGGTTCCACGGTGACCGACAGGTGGAGCGAGACCTCGTCCTGGGCCGCGGCGGCGTGCGGCGTGTTGTACGGCATGTAGAGGACGTCACCGGGATGCAGTGTCACTTCCAGGGCGGGCTCGCCGAGCTCGCCCGCACCGAAGGTCGCCTGGTCGCCCTTGCGGTCCTCGGGCGTGTCCCAGACGCGCCAGGACTTGGTGCCCTCGATCTGTACGACGAAGACGTCCACCGGGTCGTGGTGCGGTGCGTATCCGTCCCGGCGGGCCGGGGTCAGGAAGGCGACCACTTCGCCGTGGCAGGCGAACGTGCTGGTGATCCCGTCGAGCAGGAGGCGGACCGAGGGGAGGAAATGGTTGACCGAATTCCAGGTGATGGTGGCACCGGACCGGAAGAGCTCGTACACCTTCTCCGGGACCATGGCCTCCGCCAGCGCGGCGCCGCGGTTCGGGACCGTCCGCGTATAGGCCTTCTGCGGAACTCCCTTTCCGTCCTTGGCCACCCGCACGTAGGACGGGTGGACCGTCTCCAACGTGATGACGTCGTCCAGCTGGCGGATCGAGATGAGTTCTCGGACCCGGTCGCGCACGGCGCCCCTGCGCAGCAGCGGCTTCCTGTTGAAGTACTCGGAGAAGAAGACGTCCTTGCTGCCGACCAGCTCCTCGAAGCGAAAGGTCTCCATTCGGCGTCGCCTCCCTACCCGGGCTGTCCGGCGAGTTCCAGGACACCGAGCCGGGCGAGTCCCTGCGCGGTCTTGGTGGAACGCTCGGCGGAAACGCCGGGAAAGATCTCGGCGGCTGTCGCCCAGGCGCCGGTTCCCAGGGCGGCGAGGGTCGAGGCCACCGGTTCCGGAACGGCGATCTTGTGGCCGTTGACCCGCATCTGGGTGCGGCCGTTCTCGCTGGCGCCGAACTCCACGGCCGCGCCGGTGCGGCGCAGCGGCACGTCCTGGGCGAAGCCGTCGGCGGCGGCGATGGTCTGGAAGGTGGTGCCGTGCGAGCTGCCCTCCATGTGGCGGCCGAGGTCGGCGAGCCGGTCGAGCTCGGTGTCGGCGTCGAGGGAGTCCAGCCGTGCCACCAGGGCCCGGAGCTTGTCCTTGAAGGATTCCCCGGCCGCGGCGCCGCGGTGCTCGCCGATGTGCGGGTACTCGTTGAACTCCTGGTCCTTGAAGGCCTCCTCCACGGAGAGCCGGATCAGGTCCTTCCACATCCGCGGGCGCATCATGACCGACAGGTGCAGGGAGACCTGGCCCTCGGCCGCCGCCGCGTGCGGGGTGTTGTACGGCAGGTAGAGGACGTCGCCCGGCTCCAGCGTGACCTCGATCGCCGGCTCGCCGAGCTCTTCGAGGGTGTAGGAGGCGTTGTCGCCGTGGCGCACGGCCGGCGGGTTCCAGAGCTTCCATGCCTTGGTGCCCTCGAGCTGGACGATGAACAGCTCGACCGGGTCGTGGTGCGGCGGGTAGCCCTTCCTGCCCGCGGGGGTCATGAAGGCCACCGTGTCGGTGCGGCAGGCCACCTTCTGCGCGATGACCCGGGAGAATTCCCGCATCTCGGGGACCACCTGGTTGAGGGAGCTCCAGGTGACGGTCGCGCCCGCGCGGAACAGCTCGTAGATCTTCTCGGGCACGACGGAGTCGGTGACGTTGACGCCCTGGACGACGACGCTGCGCGTGTAGCCCTTCTCCGGGACGCCCGTGCCGTTGTGGTTCACCTTGATGTACGGGGGCCGGATGACCTCCAGGTGGACCAGTTCGTCGAGCTTCTTGACGGAGAGCAGCTCACGCGGGTCGCCGCTGAGGGAGCTCTTGCGGAACATGGGCTTCTTGTTGAAGTACTCGGCGAAGAACTCCGCCTCGTCGCCCACCAGGTCAGTGAAATCGAAATCAACCACGACATTACTCCTTTTCCTGGGTTCACCAGCATGAAGAAAGGGAGCATCCGTGCCGCAACAAGGAAACACTCGGTATCCGAGGGGGGCGGACTTTCGAGTGCATCCATGACGTGGCACGGTGCAGAATGTGCGGCCGGAGGGCGGCAGGATTGCCGCCCTCCCAGCCGGAACACTAATTACTGGATGTTCACGTAGTACGACGTGGCCAGCAGCTCGGCAGAGGTCTCGATGAACTCGATGTCCTCGACGAGGGTGTTCTCCATTTGAACCACACTCCCTTTGTTTTGTGTTTGTCTCCGAGTTGTTCTCGGCGACAGACATGAGCTTGCCGTATGCCTCGCCGACCGTCAACAAATTGGTTTTCGTACTCCTCGCACAAGGTTGTACAGGCCGTTTTGACCGCGGATTCGATGCGTATTTCCCGGCCGCGCAAGTGGGGACCGGCCGCAGTTGTACGGCCGCGCGCAACGGCTGCGCGCACACGCGAAGAAGGGCTGTGCGGACATCGCCGGATCGCTCCGGTGATGTCCGCACAGCCCTTCTTCGTCAGACGGGTGGGCGGGGTCAGCCCATGTCCTCGCTCAGCGCCTTGGCGTAGTACGTGAGCGAGCGGTTGTACCGGGGCAGATGGCGCGACAGGGCGCCCAGCGCCAGTGTCAGGGCCTCCCGCTCCCGCCCCGCGTCGGCCAGTGTCAGTGCCAGGAACGCGTCGACCGCGTCCGACAGCCCCGCGGTGGCCTCGTCCAGCTCCGCCGGATCACGTTCGCGTTCGGCCGTCAGCAGCGCCAGGCTGTCCTCCAGCGAGCCGAGGTTGCGCAGCGTGCTGCCCAGTTGGACGGAGGTGCGCCGGCGCCGGTACCCGGTGAGGCCCGCCTCCAGCGCCTTGCGGTACAGCGGCGCGGCCACGTCCCCCAGCCCCGTGGAGTCGTTCGCCGAGGCGAGCTCGAACCAGCCGACCGGGTGGCCCGCCGGGAGTTCGTCGGCCAGTGCCCCCACCCGGGCCCGGAAATCCTCCGGTTCGTATTCGTCGATCGCCGCCCACAGGGCGGCGATCCGCTGTTCCCACTGGGGGGTTGGTGTCGTCATGTCTGACCTCTCCGCGAAGTGAACCGCTTCATGGTCAGCCACGGCCCCGACCCTGTCGAGGAAGGCCTCCTTGCACACCCCTCGGAGGGCTGAGCCCTCAGAGGGCTGAGATCTCGCGGAGCAGGTCGTCCAGGCCCAGGGAGCCCTGGGAGAGGGCCTTCATGTGCCAGGCCTTGAGGTCGAAGGCTTCGCCGTGGCGGGTGCGGGCGGCTTCGCGGCCCTGGAGCCAGACGCGCTCGCCGAGCTTGTAGCCGATGGCCTGGCCCGCCATGCCCTGGTAGCGGATGACCTCGCTCTCCACGTAGTCGGCCGGGCGGCTGCTGTGGCGGGCGAGGAACTCCTCGGCCAATTGCGGGGTCCAGCGTTCGCCCGGGTGGAAGGGGGAATGGCCGGGGATCTCCAGCTCCAGGTGCATGCCGATGTCGATGACCACGCGGACGGCGCGGAGCATCTGCGCGTCCAGGTAGCCCAGGCGGCGCTCCGGGGTGGTCAGGAAGCCCAGTTCGTCCATGAGGCGCTCGGCGTACAGGGCCCAGCCCTCGGCGTTGGCGCTGACCAGGCCGACCGTGGTCTGGTAGTGGGAGAGGCTGTCGGCGACGTGCGCCCACTGCGCCAGCTGGAGGTGGTGGCCGGGCACGCCCTCGTGGTACCAGGTGGTGACCAGGTCGTACGCCGGGAAGCGGGTCTCCCCCATCGTCGGCAGCCAGGTGCGGCCGGGGCGGGAGAAGTCCAGCGAGGGCTCGGTGTAGTACGGCGCCGCGGCGCTGCCCGGCGGGGCGATGTGGGACTCGACGCGGCGTACCCGCTCGGCCAGTTCGAAGTGGGTTCCGTCGAGCGCGTCGATGGCTTCGTCCATCAGTGACTGGAGCCACTGCCTGGTTTCCTCGACGCCTTCGATCGCCTCGCCGTGGCGGTCGCACCAGGCCAGGGCCTCCCACGGGGTGGTGGCTCCCGGAAGTACCTCGACGGCTTCGGCGCGCATCTCGGCCAGGAGGCGGTGGAACTCGGTCCAGCCGTAGGCGTAGGCCTCGTCGAGGTCGAGGTCGGCGCCGTTGTAGAAGCGTGCGAGGAGACCGTAGCGTTCGCGGCCGACCACGTCCGGCGCGCCCTCGACGGCCGGGGCGTAGCCGTCCCGGAACCAGTCGCGGAGCTCCACCAGTGCGTCGGTGGCCAGTGCGGCGGCCTCGTCGAGTTCCTCGCGCAGCCGCTCGGGGCCCGGGGCGGTGAACTGCGCGAACCAGCTGTGGCCGGTGCCGATCCACTCGGTGAGCTGGGAGATGACGGCGGTGACCTGGCGCGGCCCGGCCGGCAGGTCCTGCTTGAGGCCGGTCTCCAGGGAGGTGCGGTAGCCGGCCAGGGAGTGCGGTACGGCCCGCAGGCGGCGGGTGATCGCCTCCCAGTCGGCCTCGGTGTCGGTGGGGGTGAGGGTGAAGATCTCCCGGACCCGGTGCAGCGGTGAGTAGATGTTGCTGACCGTGCGCAGTCCCTCGCCAGCCTCGTGGACGGCCAGTTCGGCGGTGAGGCGCTCGCGCAGCAGCGTCGCGCAGCGCCGCTCGGCGGTGCTGTCGGCGCCGGGGCGGGCCTCGGCCTCGGTGAGGCGTTCCAGGGTGGTGCGGGCGAGGCGGGCGATCTCCTCCTGGCCCTGTGGTGAGAAGTCGGGGAGGTGGGCGGAGCTTTCGGCGATGCCGAGGTAGGTGCCCAGGAGCGGGTCCAGGGCGACGAGCGCGTCGACGTATCCGTCGGCAACCTGGCGGGGCAGGAGGCCGCCTGCGGACGTGGTGGTGTCAGACATGCGGGGCTTCCTCGTGTCGGTGGTGCGTCGTGGGCGCCGGCGGGGTGCGGGGCGCGGCGGTCGGGGCGTGGGGCAGGGGGCGGGCGAGGATGTCGACGCCGTCGGGGGGCCCGGTGAGGCGGCCCGCCTTCGTCCAGCCCCACCGCCGGTACATGGTGTGTGCCGGTGCGCCGGTCGACGCGGCGAGTACGGCGAACGGCTCGGTCCGGTCGGCGAGGAGCAGGTCCAGCAGGGCCCGGCCGTGGCCCCGGCCGCGCAGTTCGGGCAGGAGGGCGAGCTCGTAGACGTAGAACAGCGGGCCCGCCAGCTCCCGCGGCGGGGGTGCGGCGGCGCGCGGGTGCCACCATCCGCCGGGGTGGTGCACCCCGTAGGCGAAGCCGGCGAGCGCGCCGTCGGCGTGGACGGTGGTCACGCGGAAGCCGGGCAGGGCCGCGTGTTCGGCCAGTCGCACGGCGAAGGCGTCCGCGGCGGCCTCGTCCTCGCGGTACGGCGGCTCCCGGTACACCCGGTGGTAGACCTCGCGGAATCCGTCCGGGTGGTGGATCCGGTCGGTGCGTTCAGGCATCGACGGTCTCGCGGACCGCTCGGGCGGGCAGGGCGCGGCTCAGGCGGTTCAGGACCGCGACCGCTGCCAGGCAGCAGGCGCCGAGTGCGAGCCACGGCAGGCCGGGCCCCTGGGTGAGCAGCCAGGTGAACACCACCGGGGCCAGCACCTTGGCCACGCCCCACATCAGCTCCTCCAGTCCGAGGTAGCGGCCGCGCAGGTGCTCGGGGGCGATCGCCACGGTCAGGGCGCTGCTGGTCGGTGCCTGGAGGAGTTCCGCGGCGGTGAAGACGACCATGCCGACGACGAGGGCGGCGAATGCCGGGCCGGCACTGCCCTCGGGTACCGCGGCGAAGATCAGGAAGGACACCGCCCACAGGACGGCCGCGACCTGGAGGACCCTGGGCCTGCGGTGGTGCTCGACGGCCTTGGCCACCATGGTCTGCGTCAGCATCACCAGTACGGTGTTGATCGCGAACAGGACCCCGGGCTGCCAGCTGGGCAGGCCGCGCGCCTCGATCACGTAGGCGCTCAGCAGTACGGTCAGCGCCAGGTCGCACAGGGCGAACACGCAGACGGTCGACAGGACTCCGAGGTAGGCGCGGTCGGCCAGGACCTCCTTGTACCCGGCGCGCTTGACGGCCGGGGCGGGGGCGGGGGCGGGGGCCGTGAGGGGGGCTGGGGTGTGGGGCGGGTGCCAGGTCGCCACCAGGGCGGACGCGGCGAGGAACGACACCGCGTTGAGCGCCACCACCCCGGTGTAGCCCGCGGTGCCGCCCCAGGTGACCAGCACGCTGCCGAGGAGCCCGCCGGCGCCGAGGGCCACGTTGCGCAGGGCGCGTTCCATCGCGTACCAGCGTGCCCGCTGCCCGTCGTCGGCGACCTGCGCCACCAGCGCGGCGGCTCCGGGACGGAACTGGCTGTCGCCCGCCAGGGTGAGCGTGACGAGCAGGACCAGCTGCCAGGGGACGTCGGTGAACACGTAGCCGGTGAAGGTCAGTACGCGGACCAGGTTCCCGGCGATCACCACCCGGCGCGGCCCGAAGCGGTCGATCATCGGGCCGGCCAGCGGTCCGGCCGGTAAGGAGAGCAGGGCTGCGGCGGACAGCATCAGGCCGACCGTGGTCAGCGGGATGCCCTTGGCGGCGTGGAAGTAGACGACGGCGAACGGCAGGAAGAGTCCGGTACCCAGTGCGTCGACGACCTGCGCGACGATCAGGGGCCCGCGCCCCCGGGTGTTCGGCAGGCCGAGAGTGTCGGTGAGCGCCATCGGTGTGTCCTCACGCGTGGGGGAGTGGGAAGACGTTCAGCTCGTCCTCGGCCGCCGGCCGGGAGCGCCAGCCGAGCTGGACCCCGGCCCGGCCGATCCGCCCGTCGCCCCACATCGGGAGCCCGGCGGGGAAGTTCGAGACGAGTCCGGGGACGATCGTGTGGGTGGCGGTGAATCCGGCGGCGTCCACGTCACAGGTGGTCATGTCGACGCTGATCACCTCGAAGCCGCGGGCTTCGACCCGTTCGCGGTAGGTGTCGAGGCGCCGTTCGGCGAGGACGGGAAGTCCGTCCCAGGAGCGGGTCTTCAGATCGTTCAGCCAGGGCGCGACCCGCTGGCCGGCCCTGGGGTCGAGGTGGAGCTGCTGCTGGCACAGGAGGTCGCGGACGTCGGCGAAGTCCTCGCGGTAGGAGTCGAGATAGCGCCGGTCGGCGCGGTAGGGCTTGAGGTTGCCCAGGTGCGGGAGGTCTGCCTGGCCCTGCGCCAGTACCTTCCCGTCGTCGAGGTAGTGGCAGGTGTGGTGCAGGGTGAAGCCCTCGGCGAGTGCCTTCTCCGCCGCGTCCCGGGGGTCGGGGCGGGTGGCGAAACCGATGGTCAGCCAGCCGGTGGCGCGGTCGCGTACGACGGCGGCGACGACCGGGATGCCGAACTCGTTGTCCAGGTGGATCAGGGTGAGCTCGTAGGCGTCGAGGCTGTCGGCGACCAGCTCCCGGATCCGGTCGGTCAGCGGCAGCCGGGGAAGCCGGGCGGCATTGGCCCACCACACCATGGTGGTGTCGCGTTCGATGACCTCTTCCAGGCCCGAGGTGACGGCGTGCTCCTCGTTGACTCCCGCGGCCACGCCGGCCACCAGCGGATCGCAGTAGCGGACCGGGTCGGCCTCGTCGTGGGCGATGAGGGCCGCCGGCACCCACACGCTCTCGCCGGTGGTCCAGTTGCGGCCCTCGATCCAGGCGCACTCGGAGTCCACGGTGAACGGTGCGAAGGGGAAGCCCTCGGTGCGGTACTGGGCTTGCGAGTACAGGTGGAGGCGGCGCGGGTCGAGTGCGGGTACCCCGGCCCGGCGCAGGGCGGCGTGGCTGCCGTACCGGAGCCGGTCGGCGGGCAGCCGGCTGGTGCAGTAGCGTTCGACGGCCTCGCCGACGGCACTGCGGCGGGCGGTGTCGAAGTCGCCCCAGGACGTGCCGAACGCCTGGCGGTCGTTGTGCCAGTCGGCGACGCGCCGCATGTCGGCGACGTCGACGGCGCAGACGCGCAGCGCGGCCGGTGTACCGGTCAGCGGGGCCAGCTCCTGCACACCGGTGACCACGCCGACCTGCTCGTCGACCAGCAGGTCCGCCTCGGCGTCGCCGCGGACCACGGGGCGGGGGCGGGTCGGCACCGGCAGTACGGTGCGGCTGACCTGGGTGAACGTGGCCGGGTCCAGGTCGGTTTCGGCTACGGGGGTGCCGTCCGCGATCCAGCGTTCCAGGTGCGCGTCGAGCTGCCCGAAGATCCAGCGGGCGTCGGCGGGGCGTGTCCGGGGGCCGTTGGTCTGCGGTGCGGTCGCGATGGCTTCGACGATCCGGGGGTCGCGCGCCGCCGACAGGCGGCGGTCCCGTACGTCGGCGAAGTCCGCCGTGGTGCCGGGGACGACGGCCGGGCCGAGGACCGCGCGGCCGCGTTCGCGGCGCAGGGGCAGCCAGCGCAGGCCGAGCTCGGTGCACAGGTCGTCGATCCGGGTGAGTTCGGCGTAGGCGGGATGGTCGAAGGCGGCGATGAGTACGGTGTCGCGGGTGGCGGCCCGCGCAAGGTCCTCGAGGTCGGGCGCCGGAGTCACCGCGGCGTATCCGGTGGTGCTCAGTGCGTGTCGCAGGGGGCCCATGAGGGCCGGCGAGCCCGTGGTCAGGACCGTCGTTCGGGCCAGCAGCGCCGCGCGTGCGCCGCTGTTCGCGGCCGGGGCGGGGCGCAGGCAGCCGTCGTGGCGCAGGACGTCGACCACCTCGGCGTAATCGGTGGGCATTCCCGTGAGCAGTTCGGCGCGGGTCCTGGTCCCGTCGCAGCGCGCCGCCCACGCGCGGAATTCCGAGGTGGGCGCGGAGATGTAGAACTCCCCGCCGTTCGGGGTGACGAGAAAGCATGTGTCCTGCTCGATGTCGTAGATTTCCACGTCCACGAGCTCCATGAGTTCTGCCATTTCGGTCCCCCGTCTCATTGAATTCCTACCGCAGAAAAGGCCATGGCCCCGGGCATGTGGCCCGGGGCCTTGGCGACGCCTATCTGTTGCCGGCCAGTACTACTTGACGACCGAGCGGTTGTGGATGACGGCGCGGTTGTGGATGACAGCGCGGTTGTGGATGACGGCGCGGTTGTGGATGACGGCGGTCACGGCGGGGATCTTGACGGTGGAAATCATCTGGATTACCTCCTGTTTGTTTCGGGTGATTCAAGAATGGAGGCGCGGAAATGAGTATGGGTGGATCCTCGGTCAAGGATCGGTCGAAGGCGGCGGGATCTTTGGACCCGAATGGGGCGCAGCAGCAGCCCCTTCTGCGAACGTCCCAGGTCAGAAAGGTGGCACGGCTCGATTCCACACAGGTTCAATGAGCCGGCACGGCCACGGAATCGCTCAACGACCAGTGCAATTCCGGGTCAGGAGCGCGCGGGCTCGGGCTCGTCGGCCGGGGCGGCGGCGCGCAGCGCTGCCTCGACGCGGCGGTTGCTGGTCATGGTCGCCGTGATGGCGGTCATGGCGAGGAGGAGGCCGGCGGCGGTGTAGAGCGGAGTGCGCACGTCGTAGGTGCTGGCCAGCCAGCCGCCGAGGAAGGCGCCGAACGGGGCGGCGCACATGGCGAGCATCCGGGAGGTCGAGGCGACCCGGCCCATCAGGTGGGCGGGGACGATCGCCTGCCGCAGGGAGGGTGCGAGCACCATCGTGGCGCCCATGCCCGCGCCGCAGACGGCGAGCGCGAGGCCGGCCACGTACGGGTTCGGGGCGGCGGCGAGGCCCAGGACGGCGAGTCCCTCGACCGCGGCCGTGCAGGTGAGCGCGGTGCCGGTGCCCAGTCGCCGGCCGAGGAAGGAGGCGATGGCCGCGCCGAGCAGGCCGCCGGTGGCCTCCGCCGTGAGGAGCAGGCCGAAGCCGAAGGTGCCGATGCCGAGACGGTCGTGCGCGAAGAGGGCGAGTACGGTCTCCACGGCGATGAAGGCGATGTTGCCGACCGCCGGGCGCAGCGCGAGCCCGAGCAGCAGTCGGTCGCGCAAGACGTACGAGGCTCCGGCCCGCGCCTGCCGCAGCAGCGACTCCCGGGCCTGCGGGGCGGGCCGGGGTACGGCGGGCAGCGACCGTACGAGCAGTGCGCAGAGCGCGAAGGACACCGCGTCGGCGAGCAGCGGAACCGATCGCCCGAGCGCGAGCAGGGCGCTGCCCAGGGGCGGTCCCGCGAAGCCGGACGCGGCGGTCTGGGCGCCGCGCAGGCGGGCGTTGGCGCGTTCCAGGTGTGCGGGGTCGCGGCCGAGCAGGTCCGGCAGATAGGCGGTGGCGGCGGTGTCGAAGAGGAGTCCGCCGAGGCCGAGCAGGAAGGCGAGGGCCGCGAGCAGTCCGATGCTCAGCACGTCGAGCGCGGCCGCCGCCGCGGGTATCGCGAGCAGTACCGCACGCGCCGCGTCCACGACCCACATCGTGCGCCGCCGGTCCCAGCGGTCCACCAGCGCGCCGCCGAGCACCCCGAAGAGCAGCCACGGCAGCGTTCCGGCGGCCGTGACGACGGCGAGTGCCATCGGATCCCGCGTCAGCGTCAGTGCGAGCAGCGGCAGCGCGGCGTGTGTTACCCCGTCGCCGAGCGAGGAGACCGTCTGCGCGGTCCACAGCCGTCCGAACCCGGTCGGCAACTTCCGTACGTCTGACGTCACTTGGCATCCCCCTCGGCCTGCTGGCGGGGTGTCGGGTGGAACAGGGCGAAGACGAGCGACGTGTCCGGCAGCGACGGGTCCGACAGCTCCCGGTACTCGTCCGCCAGGGCCTGCAGCCGCGCCCCCAGCTCCGCGAACCGCTCCTCGGTGAGCCGCAGATGCGCCATCCGTACGTGCCGCTCGCCGTCGGAGGGCGAGGCCTCCAGGTCGGCCAGCGCGTGGCGCATCAGGAAGTCCGGCCCTCCCTCGCCCGGATCCGGCAGCACGATGGACCGCGCGGCCATGGCGTAGTACCGCTCGGTGACCCCCCGGACCTTGCGCGTCCGTACCACCTTCACCAGGCCGGCCCGTTCCAGCAGCCGCACGTGGTAGCTGGAACTCCCCTTCGCGAGACCCACGCGCTCGGCGATCTGAGTGATCGTCGCGGGCTCGAAGCGGAGCACGGCCATGATCCGGTGGCGCGTGAGGTTGGAGACGGCGCGCAGCTGCTCGTCGGTGGTGACGTGGAACGCATCAGGAAGCTCATCGGCAGGCATGGCTCCAATGGTCAACGTTTCTTGACCATTGGGCAAGGGGTTTGAACCGGGCTTCTGGATATGCGTGTTCGAGCCCCTGACCCCGCCGATGCGGGGTCAGGGGCTGTTCAGCGTGCCGCCCCGCCCCGGCGGCGGCGGATGCTCACCGTGGCGGAGGCTGCCAGCAGGGCTCCGAGGGCGGCGGGCAGGAACAGGGCGCCCACTCCTCCGGTCGACGCGCCGAGCACGAGGAAGGGGAGGCCCGCGAGGAGGACGGCGGGGGCCGTGCGCAGCCGGGCGAAGGCCTCGCTTCCGGCCAGGATCAGTCCGCCCGCGACCGGTACGGCCGCGTACAGGGCGCTGAACGGGTGAGGCAGCGGCAGCAGGACCGTCGCGGCCGTCAGGACTGCCGCCCCGGCCAGGACCGCGTACCGCCCGGTCGCCGTGCGCAGGCGCGAGGCCGGTCGCAGATCGGGCGGGCAGGCCACGGCCACCAGGGCCAGGAGGAGGGGCGGCCCGCTGATGACGGCCGCGAACTCGAGCCCGAAACCGGGCCGCACCGCCTGGGCGGCGAGGGTCGCGGCGGTACCCGCCAGCACGGTCCAGGCCCCTGTCGCCCAACGGCCGGTCAGAGCCAGTACGGCGCCGAGGACGGTCACGAGGGAGGCCGCCACCGTCACGGCGGGGAAGTCCTGCGCGCCGACCGGGTAGTCGACGCCGAAGGGCTGGATCATCAGCCTGGACCAGGACATCGCCTTCACACCGACCACGATGACGGCGAACGGCGCCAGGGCCGAGAGGAACCGCCCGGCGCGGCCGGCCGAGCCCACCCCGAGCCGCATGCGCAGGGCATGGCCGATGACGTCGTTGGCCTCGCGGATCCGGGCCGGTCTGCCGGAGCCTTCGGTGGCCCGGTGGTAGGCGTCGGCGATCTCGTCGCCGAACTCCCGGCGGTAGGCGGCCGGGTAGAGCTTGAGCAGCGCGGTCATGCGGTCACCGCCCCGCCGAGGCCGCCGAGACCCAGACGCCGGGTCGCCTCCTGGGCGGTACGGGCGATGCGGGCCGCCTCGGCGGCCAGCACCTCGCGTCCGCGCGGCGCCAGGGCGTAGCTGCGCCGCATCCGCCCGTCGACCACTTCCTCCTCGTGCACGGCGATGAGCTCCTGCTCGAGGAGCCGCTCCAGGGCCCCGTAGAGCGTTCCGGTGCGCATCTTCGTGCGGCCTTCAGAAATCTTCTCGACCTCTTGGGCGATCGCGTATCCGTGCCGTGGGGCATCGGCGATCGCCGTGAGGATCAAAAGGGTTGGCTCTCGCAAAGGTTGATCGTTCACGACGGCCACCATAGTCCGGCGGCCGACATATGTCGATGACTGACCTATGCCGATGTCGATGACCGGCCTATGCGGCGCCGCGCGAGGGTGCGGAGGCCATCGTGGGGAGCGGCCCCCAGTCGGCGGGGACGTCGCGCATGATCAGGGCGCAGTCCAGGGTCGCGCTCCCGGGCGGGAAGCGGTCCGGGTCCTCGAAGAAGGACGACGAGGCGGAGCGGACCCGGCCGGCCTCCACGTGCCAGGCGTCGGTGTGCAGTTCCATGCCGTCCAGGCGGCGGCCGGACCGGGTGGGCGAGTACCCCTTCGACCCGCCCCGGAAGAAGCGGGAGGCCTCGGCGAGATCGGCGAAGAGCTCGCTGCCGCGCAGCTCGTCGGACGGCTCGACGGTCACGTCGACCCGGGTGTCGCCGTCCAGCGTCGCGAAGGCGACGCGCGACGCGTCGGGCGTCTCGTGCACCTCGAAGCCGGCGCGGCCGTGTTCGCCCGGGAAGACGCGGCCTCCGGCCCAGACGTTGAGCCGCGAGGCGGAGTCGCGGCGCGTGATGTAGACGCCGCTCTCGACGCCGTCCGGCCCGTCCCATTCGACGGCGATCCGGTGCGCCGCGTTCTCGCTGCGCAGTCCGAACGCCTTGGGGGCCCAGGTCGGCCGGACGCTTCCCAGCCGCAGCAGGCAGATGCCCGCGACCGCGTGGCCGTGCACCAGTTGCGGCCGCAGCGGCTCGGGGAGCAGGCGTGCCGCGACGTCGGGGGCGACCCGGTAGTTCACCAGGAGCCGTCGCTCGACGACGCTGGACAGGTTCGGCTGCCTCATGATTCCTCGCTCTGCGCCCCGGGGCGCCATTTGGTGTGCCGCAGGACGATCTGCTCGGGGCAGACGGCGCTGAGGAAGCGGCCGATGGAGGTGGCCAGGCGGTCCTCGGCGAGCGTGTAGAGGACCCGGTTGCCGTCCCGGCGCTCGGTGATCAGCCCCGCTCCCTTGAGCACGCCGAGGTGGCGCGAGATGGACGGCGCGCTGATCGCGAACCTGCTCGCGATCTCGCCGGCCGCGAGCTCCCCGTCCCTGAGGTCCTCGAGGATCTGGCGCCTCGTCGGATCGGCGAGGGCGCGGAACGCCCCCGCCTCGTCCTGGGTTTCTGTCATGTTAGATATTTAGCACATTAGCTAAATATCTAACAAGGGTTCGGCGACCGCGCTGTTGCCGAGGGCCCTGACCGCCCGGTAGTAGGTCCACGCGGTGGAGTCGCAGGAGCCCTTCTTGACGGTGGAGTACCCGGAGCAGACCCGCTTGAGGTCCGCATAGAAGGCGTTGTCGAGGCGCAGCTTGTTCGCACTGAAGGAGCCCGCCGCCTTGTAGTTGCGGTAGCCGAAGTCGTGGCGGGCGCAGGCGGTCCTGAAGGGGAATCCGAACGGGTTGTCGGGTGATGAGCTGCAGTAGTCGGTCGACCAGTCGAACCCGTACGAGTTCCAGTTGCCCGGCGAGGAGCGGGCCGCGACCCAGGCCTTGTAACTGGCCTCGCCGGTCTGGGTCCAGCGGCTCAGCACCTGGGGCTTGTCGGCCGGCACCGCGGCGGCAGGGCCCGCGAGGGCGACAAGGCCGGTCACGGCGGTGGCCGCGACAGCGGCGAGGCGACGGCGCATCAGAGTCCTCCATCGGACGGGGCGTCGGGTGTTCCCGGGGGTCGGGCCACCAGAGTGGAGGAGACGGGCACCGCGGATTGCCACCGCGGCCGTACGGAACCTCTTGGCGGACGACCGGGGCCGACTGGGGGCGCCCCGGGGCGGCCTGACGTTCCCGCAGAGCGTTCAGCATCAGGCCATTGCAACGAGCGAGGTGCTTGCGTTGCATTAAGTCTCAGGATCGTTGCAATGAAATCCCTGATCTTACCTGCAATTACTAGGATTTCAGGCAACAGAGCTGTTGCCCGACCCTCGAACGCAACGTAGCTTTTCCCTTGTCGGAAAAACCGGCAAGGACACGAGAAGCTCAGGAGAGCGTCATGCAGAAGTTCGCCACCACCGCCCCGATCGCCGCCGTCCTCGACATCCCCGCGGGCAGCATCCGCTTCATCGCCGCCGACCGGAACGACGCCGTCGTCGAGGTCCTGCCCTCCGACGCTTCGAAGAGCCGCGACGTGAAGGCCGCCGAGCAGGTCACCGTCGAGTACGTGGACGGGGTCCTGCGGGTCGGGGCCGCCGCGGCCAAGAACCGGGTGCTCGGCAACCCCGGATCCGTCGAGGTCACCGTCCAGCTGCCCGCCGGGTCCAGCGTCGAGGCGAAGGCGGCCAGCGCCGAGTTCCGCGGCGTCGGGCGGCTCGGCGACGTCGTCTTCGAGGGTGCGCAGGGAGTGGTCAAGCTCGACGAGGCGGCCAGTGCGCGCCTCACCCTCCAGGCGGGCGACATCACCGTCGGCCGGCTCGGCGGCTCCGCCGAGATCAGCGTCACCAAGGGCGGCCTGACCATCACCGAAGCCCTGCGCGGGTCCCTCGAACTGACCACCCAGGCGGGCGACATCACCGTCGGCGCCGCCCGCGGGGTCTCCGCCACGCTCGACGCCGGCACCACCTACGGCCGCATCCGCAACACCCTCGAGAACAGCGAGGGCGCCGCCGCCGGCCTGAACATCCGCGCCACCACCTCCTACGGCGACATCACCGCCCGGAGCCTGTGACCGCCGAGCGGCGGCCCCCGTCACCCGCCTCACCCCCGTCGCCCCCGTCACCACCTGCCCTGAGGAAATCGAGAAGCATGAGCACCACGCAGAACTACCAGGCCGCCGAGCAGCTCTTCCGCCGTCCCGCCCGCCCCGGCGAGCTCGTCGTCGGCGACAAGGTCAGGCCGCAGTGGATCGACGGGGGCGCCCGGTTCTGGTACGCGGTGAGCGACGGGCCCGGCCGGCGGTTCGTGCTGGTCGACCCGGCGGCGGGGACCCGTGAGCCGGCCTTCGACCACGCGCTGCTCGCCGCCGCGCTGGCCGGGGCCTGCGGGCAGCAGGTGGATCCGACGGCCCTGCCGTTCATGGCCATCGAACTGGCCGACAACGCCGTGGAGTTCGCCGCCTTCGGCGAGTACTGGCGCTGCCGGCTGGACGGCTACGTCTGTGAGCGGGCCGAGTTCACCCCTCCGGGCAGCCCCCTGGACGTGCCCTCGCCCGACGGGAAGACCGCGGTCTCCCTGCGGGGGAACGACCTGTGGGCGCGCTCGCTGTCCGACGGCCGCGAGTGGGCGCTGACCACCGACGGCGAGAGCGACCACGGGTACGGCTCCGGCCCGCAGTGCACGGCCAACGCCACCCTGCTGCGCAAGATAGGCCTGCCGCACCTGCCGCCCGCGGTGGCCTGGTCGCCCGACTCCACGAAGGTGCTGGCACACCGGACCGACGAACGCGGCGTCCGAGAGACCCACCTGGTGGAGGCCGCGCCCGCCGGCGGCGGCGCCCCCGTCACCCACACCCAGCGGTACGCCTACCCCGGGGACGAGGCGATGCCGCTGGCCGAGCTGGTCGTACTGGACCTCGCCTCGGGCACGGTGGTCCGTGCGCAGGCCGAGCCGCTGCTCATGCCGCAGTTGTCGCCGATCACGACCAAGTGGGCGTGGTGGGCCGCGGACGGCTCGGCCGTGTACTACCTCGGCCGCCCGCGCGACCAGCGCACGCTCACCCTGTACCGGATGGACCCGGCCACGGGCGAGGTCACCGCCGTGCTCGGCGAGAGCGGCGACACCCGGGTGGAGCCCAACCAGTGGATGTACGAGCCGCCGATCGTGCGGGTGCTGGCCGACGAGGTGCTGTGGTACTCGCAGCGGGACGGCTGGGGCCACCTGTACCGGTACGACCTCCGCACCGGCGCGCTGCTCGGGCAGGTGACCTCCGGTCAGTGGGCGGTACGGCAGATCCTGCGCGTCGACGAGGCCGCGCGGGTGGTGTACTTCAGCGCCTCCGGACTGGTCGACGAGGACCCGTACCGGCGCACGGTGTGCCGCGTCGGCCTGGACGGCTCCGGCTTCGCCAAGGTCACCGACGACGCGCTGGACCACGTGGTCGTGGTGGCGGACCGTCAGGAGTACTTCATCGATTCCGCGTCCACCGTCGACACCCCGCCGGTGTCCCGCGTACGGGACTGGACCGGGCGGGTGCTGGTCGAGCTGGAGCGCGCCGACGTCTCCAGGCTCGCCGCCACCGGCTGGACGCCGCCGGAGCGGTTCCGCGTCAAGGCGGCCGACGGGGTGACGGACATCTACGGGGTGCTGTACCGGCCGCACGGGTTCGACCCCGCCGCCAACTACCCGGTGGTGGACAACGTCTATCCCGGCCCGCAGGTCAACCGGGTCGCCCCCTGCTTCGACCCCGGCGGCATGGGCCTCGACGCGGAACCCCTCGCGGCGCTGGGCTTCGTGGTGGTGGCACTCGACGGGCGGGGCACCCCGGGGCGGAACAAGGCCTTCCACGACGCCTCGTACGGTCGCCTCGGCGACGCCGGCTGCCTGGCCGACCACGTCGCCGCGCTGCGCCAGCTCGCCGGGACCCGGCCGTGGATGGACCTGGACCGGGTGGGCGTGTTCGGCCACTCCGGAGGCGGATTCGCCGCGGCGCGGGCGGCCTTGGACTTCCCCGAGGTGTTCAAGGCCTCGGTCGCCCTCTCCGGCTCGCACGACACCCGCCACTTCAACCTGGGCTTCGTGGAGACCTACGACGGCGCGGACGCCCCGGAGGCCTGGGCCCGTTCCTCCAACGTGGGCCTCGCGGACCGGCTGGCGGGCAAGCTGCTGCTCGTCCACGGCGAGATGGACGACCAGGTCCACCCGGACCACACGCTGCGGCTGGCCGACCGGCTCGTCGCCGCGGGCAAGGACTTCGAGCTGCTCATCGTGCCCGGCGCGGAGCACACCTTCATCGACTGCCTGACCTACGTCCGCAAGCGCGCCTGGGACTTCCTGGTGCGCGAGCTGATGGGCACGCAGCCGCCCGCCTACCGCCCGGCCCCGATCGCCCTCGGGCCCGAGTTGCTCGGCGAGCTCTTCTCCTAGGCCGTCCAGCCGGGGTCGGCCGTCCAGGGCCAGCGGGCGGCGCGGCCGGCCTCGGCCAGGCCGATCATCCGGAACGCGGCGTCCGTCAGACCGCCGAAGGTGTGCCGGTTGGGGCCGGACGGGCCGTGGGCGGGCTGGTAGCCGGCCAGGTTCCAGGTGTAGACGGGGACCTCCGGCGGTACCGGTTCGGCCGGACCGCGGCGGGCCCGGTGCGGGCCCGTCTGCTCGTCGGTGACGATCAGCACCCGGTCGTGGCCCTGGTAGTGGGCGCGCACCGCCTTGGTGGTGTCGGTGCCCCCGAGGTTGTGGAACCGTTTCAGTACGTCGAGCACCGGCTCCCCGGCCCGGAGCGGCACCTGGGCGCTCGACCACCCGAACTCCACCAGGTCCGCGTCCTCGGCCCGCATCGCCAGCGCCGTGCCGAACACGGCCGCGGCGTCGGCCCGGGTCAGTGTGGACCGCTCGGAGACGGTGTCGTAGAACATCGAGCCCGACCGGTCCACCATGATCAGCGTCCGGCCCGGCAGGGCCGGTACGTTGGCCAGCGAGCGGCTCAGGGCCAGCTCCAGCTGCGCCGACCAGCGCGGCGAGGGTGCGTGGCGGTGGGCGGCCAGGTAGCGGAAGGGGAACTGCCGGGACCGGGCGATCTCCTCGGTGTCCGAGATCCGTGCGGCGACCGCGGCCGCCGCCTCGTCCGAGATCCCGGCCCGGTCGAAGTTGCGCAGGTTGCGCAGCAGCGCCATCGGTCCCATCGAGGGGATCACGGCCTCCCAGACGGCCGCGTCCATCGGCCCCTGGAGCCAGCCCGCCAGGGCCTCCCAGGTCATGCCCGCCCCGGCCAGCCGCTCGGCGCCGTCCGGCCCGGTGACCAGGGCCCGCCGCTCGTCGACCGGCAGTTCCATCAAGGTCCGGTGTGCGGTGAGCAGCCGGTCGCCGGGTGGCGGCGCGTGCTCCGGGTGGTGGCGGCGGTCCAGGGCGTGCCGGAACAGCTCGCCCTGCCAGGGCTTGGCCGGGTCGGGCGCGGCGTGGACGAGGTTGAGGACGTCGCCGAAGCGGAAGGCCTTGGCGGCGGTGTCGTACTTCAGCAGCGAGCGGGAGGAGTACAGCCGCCGTACGGCGTCGGCGATGCCCCGTTTCACGGGCTGGGGGAGGCTGCGCCCGTAGGCCGAGGTCCAGTGGGCGAGCAACTCGCCTGGTTCGTCGGCCCGCTGGAGCACCGAGTCGATGACGGACCGGTTGGACGGACCCTCGCAGGACCCGGCGGCGAGCCGTGCCCTGACGTACGCGGCCGCGCCGATCAGTGAGGCCGTGCGCAGGTTGCCTTCGCCGCGGAGCCAGCGGAGCAGGCCGGCGGTCCAGACGGGGTCCTGGAGGGCGAGTTCGCTGACGAGGCGGGTGTAGCGCTCGTCGCGTTCGGGGCCGCTCTCGTAGTAGGTCTGCTGGGAGACGAAGTTCCCGACGGCCAGGAGGAAGAGCTCCTCGCGGGGCTCCCGGACGAAGGCGGGGCCGCCTTCGTGGGTGAGAGGATCCGCCTTGGCGGGGCGGTGGTGGACCCACGGCTCGGGCGCGGTGCGGGCCGCCGCCGCCGAGACGTGCGGGGCCACGAGCATCTCGGACCAGACTTTCGACGTGCGCGGGGCGTGGCGAGGCAGGGAATCCCCCGGATCCAAAGGCGATGGGAAACCCCGGCCGAGGCGTCCGACGTGGCGGAGGGACGGGCGGGGCACAGGCGCCCGCGCCACCCGAGATCAGAAGTGGCCGCGGCGTCACTTGGTGTCAGAAGGAAGTAGCCGCAGCCGAACGCATCGGGGGACGCGGTCGCGCCGTCACATTAGGCAGGACCGCGCGCCGCGTGCCAGCCAATTAAATGCCCAGGTCCCACGCTTCGTCCGGCCCCGCCGGTGTGACGACGGCAAGCCCTATGCTGCCGGGATGATCAAGCCGATTGAACTCGTCGTATTCGACTGCGACGGGGTGCTGGTCGACAGCGAGCGCATCGCCGCACGGGTGCAGGTCGCCCTCGGGGCGGAGTTGGGCTGGCCGCTGACCGAGGGCGAGGTCGTGGAGCGGTTCATCGGGCGCTCGCACGCCGCCATCCGCGAGCAGGTCGCCGATCGGCTCGGCCGGGACATCGCCGCGATCTGGTCGGAGCGGTTCGAGGAGCTCCACCGCGAGGCCGTGGATGCCGGGCTGGCTCCGGTCGACGGGCTGCCGGAGGCATTGGACGCGCTGCTCGGGACGGCGACCTGTGTCGCCTCCAGCGGCTCCCACGACAAGATGCGGCACACCCTGGGTCGCACCGGGCTCTACGAACGGTTCGCGGGCCGCATCTACAGCGCCTCCGAGGTCCCCCGCGGCAAGCCCGCGCCCGACCTGTTCCTGCACGCGGCCCGGCAGATGGGCGTCGACCCGCAGGCGTGCGTGGTGGTCGAGGACAGCCGGCCCGGCGTCCTCGCCGCCCGCGCGGCCGGCATGCGGTCCTTCGGCTACGCCGGCGGGCTGACTCCGGGCGAACGCCTCGAAGGCGAGGACACCGTCGTCTTCCACGACATGCGCGAGCTGCCGGGGCTCATCGCCGGGCGGTAGCCACCGGCGTCGCCCGGCGTCAGCTCCCGGTGGCCACCACGCGGGCGTTGTCGATGTGCAGGAGCAGTCCACCGTCCTCGGGACATCTGAGGCCGACCGACAGGCCGGCGACCCGGCCGTCCGCGTCGAGGCCGAAGGCGATGGCCACCTCGAACACGCCGTGCCGCGCCGGGCACCAGCAGACCTCTTCCGGACGGAAGGGTCCGGGCGTGTGGGTCGGGAGCGGGACTTCGGAGGGCTCGAGCTTCCACGGGTACGACCCGGGGAGAAGCTCCGAGCCGTCCGGCACACCCAGCGGTAGGCAGCAGCCGAAGCAGAAGCATTCCGCCGCCACCACTTCGAACTCGTCCGAGCCGCACATCGAGCAGACGATCAGCACGGCAGCGGCCTGTTCGTACGGCCCGACACGGGCGGCCCGGCTGGTCAGCCGGACAAGACTCTCGCGCCCCTCGGCCCGGCCCCGAGGTCCGGCGTTCCACATGTTTCCACTCCCCATGAAGTGGATCCTTGCACGTCAGGCCCGCGCGGTCAGGCCTCGGGGCCGGTTCCGGATTCGCGGGCGGCGTGGCGCAGTACTTCCTGCGAAGGGGGGATCTGCGGGGCCGGTCGGTCGGGGGCGGCGGGGTGGCGGTGGACCACGGCACGGTACGCCGTGGTCAGCACGATCAGCAGGCTCATGGCCCACAGGACGTACGCCGTGTGCTCGTAGGCGTGACGGCCTGCCCACCAGCCGGCCGCCGAGAGGCCGGCGCCGATCATGAAACCGTCCAGGACGATCCGTTCCCTGCCGTACGAGGCCATCCGCAGGTCCTCCAAGTCGCTCCGGGTCCGCCCCCAGGATCCCACCGGCCTGCGGATGCCAGGCGCCCCCTGGGGGTGAATTACCCCTCGAGGCGCAGGGCCGGGCCGTCCGGGACGACTTCCAGGCCGTACGTGGACTCGGCCTCGCGGATCGCCTCGTGGTAGCAGCGCCTAGTACGGGACGAGGCAGTCTCCCTCGGGCCAGGACAGCGGGCCGTCCTGGGGAGCGGGGTCGTCGGGGCGGGGGGCGAGGTGGGTGGCCAGGAAGCGCTCCGCAGCCTCGTAGAAGCGCAGGCGGTTCTCGGGCCTGGCCATGCCGTGGCCCTCGTCCGGGAAGACGATGTACTCGTGCGGGATGCCCTTGGCCCGCAGGGCCTCGACGATCCGCTCGCTCTCCGACTGTTTGACGCGGGGGTCGTTGGCGCCGTGGACGATCAGGAGGGGGATCCGGATGTCGTCGACCCGGGAGAGCGGCGAGCGGGACCACAGGAAGTCCGCATCGGTCTCGGGGTTGCCGACGCGGGTGTGCATCTGCGCGATGGTCGGGGCCCAGTACGCCGGGATCCCCTCGATCAGGGTCGCCAGGCTGGACGGTCCGACCACGTCGACCGCGCAGCGGAAGCGGTCCGGGGTGAAGGCGGCCCCCACCAGTGCGGCGTAGCCCCCGTAGGAGCCGCCGTAGATGCCCACGAGAGCGGGGTCCGTGTAGCCGCGGGCGATGGTCCAGTCGAGGGCGTCGATCAGGTCGTCGTGCATCCGGCCGCCCCATTCGCGGTCGCCGGCGTTGACGAAGTCCTTGCCGTACCCGGTGGACCCGCGGAAGTTGACCTGTACGCAGAGGTAGCCGCGGTCGGCGAGCCACTGGGCCTCGCTGTCCAGGCGCCAGCTGTCGCGGGTCCAGGGGCCGCCGTGCACCTTGATGACGGTCGGCAGGTCGCGGCGCGGCCCCCGGGTGGGGAAGGTGAGGTAGCCGTGGATGGTGAGGCCGTCCCGGGCGGTGAACTCGAACGGTTCGATCGGGGTGAGCCCGGCGCCTTCCAGGGCGGGCCGGTCCGAGAAGAGGTACGTGCCGGTCTTCGTCGGGCGGTGGTAGGTGTAGAAGCGGGTGGGTCCGCCGGAGTGGTCGTACGCGGTGAGCCAGACCGTGTCCTCGCGGTCCCGGGAGACCAGCCGCAGATCGCCGTCGTCCAGGGCGCGCAGTGCGTCGAGTTCGGGCTGGGCCGCGGGATCGAGGGCGTGCCACTGGGCCCGTGCCCCGGCGAAGGCGATCATGGTGGGCTTCCGTGAGGCGCGCTCGCCGATCATCGAGGTGACGTCGTGGCGCGGGTGCTCGGCGACCACCTCCATGGCGCCGTCCGCCAGGGCGATCCAGACCAGCCGGGTGGTGTTGGCGCCCGCCGAGGTGGTCAGCAGCAGCCGGCTTCCGCTCGCGTCGAAGCGCAGCGGCACGGTGGACAGGCCGTCCTCGTGGCCGACCTCCAGGAGCGGGCGCCACGGCGCGTCCGGGCCTCCCCGGTCGCGGACGACCACGGTCCGGCCGCCGTCCGGGCGGGCGTTGATCGCGGCGCGCACCTCCAGGTCGCGGTCGGCGACCATGGCGACGAGGCCGGGGTTGCGCAGGACACGGGTCAGCGTGCCGTCCTCGATGCGCAGCTCGTAGACGTCGTGGAGCCGGGGGTTGTCGATGTTCAGGCCCACCAGGATCCGGTCGCGGACGTCGAGGTCCACGCCGATGACCTGGGCCCGGACGCTGTCGAAGGGGGTCAGGTCGCGGGTGTCGCCGGTCCGCGGGTCGATGTCGTACAGGCGCCAGTTCTCGTCTCCGGCGCGGTCTTGGAGGTAGCCGATGCGGGAGCCGTCGGGGGTCCAGAAGCAGGTGCGGATGCCGCGGTTGGCATCGTGGGTGACCGGGCGCGGGTCGTCGGCGCCCAGGGTCGCGGTCCAGACGTTGAGGACCCCTTCGTACGGGGCGATCCAGGCCAGTCGGGTGCCGTCGGGCGCGAGCTGCGGAGAGATCCGCTCGGGGTTGCCGAAAAGTGCTTCACGGGGGATCAACGAGGGCTCGGTCACCTCGTAGACGCTAGTCGGGGCCGTCGGCCGACCGGCCTTCCCCGTCAGTCAGTTGAACGGGCCGAGCGGCGGCCGCGCGGTGTTCAACCGATCCCGCGCGGCTGTTTGAACGGGCCTTCGTCCGGAGCTACGGGGCTACAGGACTACGGGGTTACGGGACTACGAGGCTACGGGGCTTTCGCGCGCGGAGGTCAGCGCTCGGCGGGCAGCAGCCCCTGCTGCACCGCGCGTACCCCCGCCTCGAAGCGGCTGCGGGCCCCGAGACGGTCCATCAGCTCGGCGGCGACCCGGCGCACCGTACGGGAGGAGACGCCGAACTTCTTGGCGATGGCCTCGTCGGTCAGCCCGTTGGCCAGGAACTGGAGCACCTCCGCCTCCTGGCGGGGCAGCCCGCAGGGGTCCGGAGCGGGCTGGCAGCCGAACGGGGTGGCGGCGGCCCAGGTGGTGTCGAACAGGGCGCACAGCGCGGCCACGTTCCCCTCGCTCTCCACGAGGTCGGCGCCGCTGCGGGCATCGGAGAGCCGGGTCGGCAGGATGGCCTGCTTGCGGTCGATGATGATGAGCCGGGTGGGGAGGCTGGGTACGGTGCGCACCTCGCCGCCCATCTCGTGCAGCCACGTCACGTGCTCGACCATCGGCTGGTGGTTGCGGACGCTGTCCAGGTAGATGGTGCGCATCCGGATGCGTCTGCGCAGCAGGTCCGCGTTGGGTTCGCGGCTGGCGGCGAGGTCCTCGGCCCTGTGGGCTCCACCGGGCGCGAAGGTCATGACCTCGGATTCCGCGGCCTGTCCCAGCTGCGCCAGGCGGCGGCGTATCTCGTCGACGCCCGCCAGGTGGTCGGTGGCCGAAGTGGAGACGCCCACGGCCGCGTACTCGGCGATGAGTTCGGCGGCGGCGGCCCGGGACGCCTCGACCCTGGACTGCTCCTCCGCGAGCCGGGCCTGCTGACGGGCCAGCAGCAGCTCCATCGCGAGCCGTGGGGCGACCGGGCAGTAGCCGATGTCGGAGCTGTCGGTGGGCCGGATGAGGGAGAGTTCGCTGAGCCGGGCGAGCGCCCGGCAGATCTCTTCCTCGTCCGTTCCGTGCCGCGCGGCGAGATCCCTTACGCCTTCCTCCGGATTCGCCAGCATCGAGCGGTACACCTTTTCGGAAAGGGAGTCGATCCCCAGACCAACCAGCATGCCCGCCCCCTGATCAGTGCATCCGCATTTCGACAATGGCGTCGGTGTGAGCGGCATCCTAGTGGTCTGAACCGGAGATCCTTCGGTGGAAGTGGACAAACGGAGTTGATGATCTCTTCGGAGGTCCAGGTCACGGCCACGGTCCACCAGCGCCCACGCCGCCGGGGCGTTCCGGTTCGGCGCCGCGGGACCCGGCGCCCGTTGTTGCCATGTCATAAAGAGGACCGGTTGACCACCACCGGCCCGGCCGGGTGCGGGCCGATCATGGGCGCATGTATCTCATCCATGCCCAACTGATGGCCAGGAGCGGGGCGTTCCTTCCCGAGGAGGCCGCTGCCATCGTGCGGGGGTTCGCCCGCGCCGAGGAGCGCGTCGAGTACGTGTCGGCCCACCCGGAGGGCTTCCCTCAACCGGTCCTGGGGCTGTACCTGCTCGGCGGCAGCCGGCGGGAGGCCGAACTGGTGGCGGAGGCGGTGTGCCGGCGGGCGCTGGCGGCCAGTCCCCAGCTCCAGGGCTTCGCCCTGCTGGCGTGCCGGGCCGCCGTCCCGCGGGAGCCCTTCGCGGATTTCTAGCACTTTGGCCAGGCGACCGACTCTGTCCACATTGTGACACTTCCCGTTCAGGACAGGTGGAACCTCTTCCCTGAGGTCCTCGACTTTCGGCAGAGTTCCACTCGTCGAAGCAACCAAATTCGATGGAGTGTGACTAGAGGATCACACCAGGCCAATCGGCCTGTGATCCCCGATCGTTGTCGGAGGGAAGTCCCGTTGTCTGCATTTCGCCGCCTCCTCGTCCTGTCCGTGCTGTGCGTGGGTCCGCTGACGTCCCTGGTTGTCGCCGAGGGAGCCTCTGCCGCACCCGTCCGGGCCGAGGCCGCCGTGGTGCCGTCCAACGCCGGCGAGAACCCTGACGACCTGACCTGGGGCGGCTGACCCGTACGCCCGCACCGCGCACGGCGCCCCAGGAGGCCGTCCGGTCCAGCGTCCCGCCCGTGCAGCGCTTCCCTCCTCCTCCCCCTCCTTCCTTCCTCCCCAATTCTGTTCGGCAATCGGCCGATTACGGGAGAGTTTCTCCGGGTGCCACCAAAAGTAGGGATCCCGGGAATGCATGCGTATTCGTATACGGTTCTGCCCTTCATCGAGGAGCCAGTATGAGAAATCATCAGCAGGATGAGGGGACCGACACCGGAACTGGCAATCCCGACCACCTGATCGCGCTGCGGGACAAGGCCCTGCGGGAATTCCCCGTCGAGTGGGTCCCCATCGAGACCCTGACGGTCTCCTCGACACCCCGCGTGGACGGTGAGGACCTCGCCTACGCCCGCGCCCTGGCCGAATCCGGAGCGGCGCTGCCGCCGATCCTGGTCCACCGGGCCACCATGCAGGTCGTCGACGGCGTGCACCGGCTGCGGGCCGCACGGATCCGGGGAGCCGACTGCGTCGAGGTCCGTTTCTTCGACGGGACCGAGGCGGAGTCCTTCCCCCTCTCGGTGGCCATCAACGTCGCCCAGGGCCGTCCGTTGTCCTCGACCGACCGCACCGTCGCCGTGACCCGCATCCTGGCTTCCCATCCGCACTGGTCCGACCGGGGGGTCGCGGCCATCGTCGGACTGTCGCCGCAGAAGGTCGGGCACATCCGGCGGCGCACGCTGGATCCCGCACGGCAGGCCCCCTCGCGCCTCGGCAGGGACGGCCGGGCCCGGCCGCTCAACTCGGCCCGGGCCCGCACCCTGGCCGGCGAGCTGATCCGCGCCAACCCCGAGGCCTCGCTGCGGCAGATCGGCCAGCAGGCCGGGCTCTCCCCGGCCACCGTGGCCGACGTACGGGCCAGGCTCCAGCGCGGCGAGGACGTGGTGCCGCCGCAGCAGCGGGGGCTGGCCGCCGTGCCGTCGGTCCCGCACAAGAAGACCGCCGAGGCGCCGCCGCGCGGGGCCGACGCCGTGCCCAAGTCCGTCACGCAGCTGCTCGCCCTCTACGACACCCTGCGGCGCGACCCGTCACTGCGGTTCAACGACAGCGGACGCGCGCTCCTGCGCATGCTCGAGGTGTGCGCCCTGGTCGCCCGGGACCGGCAGCGGATCGCCTCCACCGTGCCGCACCACTGCAAGGGCCCGGTGTCGGAGCTCGTGCACGGCTTCGCCGATGTCTGGGCCGGGCTGGCCGAGCAGTTGAAGGGGACGGAGCTGACGGAGCTGCTCGACACCCGGTCGGTGTGATGCCTCCGCCCGTGGCCCGTCGCCCGTCAAGGACGCCCCCCTTTCCGAGAGCCCCCGAAGACCAAGGACCAAGGACCGCAGATGACCCTCATCGACCAATCCCCGATCGTCCAGAGCCCGGCCGAGCAGGGCCCCACCGGCCAGGAACAGGCCTGGATGGAGCAGGCCCTCGACCTGGCGGCCGCCAACGTCGCCGCGGGCGGCGGCCCCTTCGGGGCCGTGGTGGTCCGCGACGGCCTGGTGCTCGGCCGCAGCGGCAACCGCGTCACCGACTCCCACGACCCCACCGCCCACGCGGAGATCATGGCCATCCGGGTGGCCTGCGAGAAGATCCAGGACTTCCGTCTGGACGGAGCCCTGCTGATCAGCTCGTGCGAGCCGTGCCCGATGTGCCTGACCGCCATCCTCTGGGCCCGCGTGGACCGCGTGCTGTTCGCGGCCGACCGGTACGACGCCGCCACCGCGGGCTTCGACGACCTGGAGTTCTACCGGCTGCTGGAACGCCCGCGCTCCACGTGGTCGGTGCCGGTGGCCCGGATCTCGCACGAGAAGGCCCAGCTCCCCTTCGAGGCGTGGTCGGCGTACGCCGACCGGATCGACTACTGAGCCCGACCGCCACCACCGCCATCACCCGTACGGGGCCGCGCCCGCGGACCCCGTAGGACCGACCGGGCTCGTCCACGTGTGCGACGGGCCGCACGAAAGGGCTCCCGCATGGACGTGATGACCGCGATCCTGACCCGGCGCAGCGAGCAGGTGCTGGTCGAGCCCTCCCCCGGTGAGGAGGAGTTCGCCTACCTCCTGCGCGGCGCGGCCGCCTTCCCCGACCACGGGCCGCTCGACCCCTGGCGGTGGATCCTGCTGCGCGGCGAGGACCGTCGGGTACTGGGCGACTGCCTGGCCGGGGACGACGGGCCCGACGGGTCCGGACCCGGGGGGAACGGGCCGGGCGGGGCCGCCGCTCCGCTGCTCGCGGCCCTGGTCCTGGCCCCGCGCGGCGGCCCCCGGCCGCCGGAGTGGGAGCCCGTGTCGGCCGCCGGCGGCATGGTGCACGCGCTGATCCTGCTGCTGCACAGCCGCGGTTACGGCAGCACGTGGCGGATCGGACGCCGGCCGCACAGCCCCGCCACGGCGGCCGCGCTGGGCCTGGGGGCCGGTGAGCGGCTGCTCGGGGGGCTGAGCATCGGCACCCCCGCCGCCGGTGCGCCGCCGCGCAGGGCCCTGGCCGATGTCGCCGCGCAGCTCTCGGTGTTCCGCGCCGCCCCCGCTCCCGCCCCCGCCCGCTGACCACTGGTCCGGACGGTACGGTGGCTTACCAACTCGGCCGCCGCGCAGCGGAGTCGGCAGGGGTCGGCAGTTCGTACACATGTGAAAGGCGCTCGATGCCCGGCATTACCCGTGACGAAGTCACCCATCTCGCCCGGTTGTCCCGGCTGGAGCTCAGCGAAGCGGAGGTGGGGGACTTCACCGGTCAGCTGAACGCCATCGTCGAGGCCGTCGCCCGCGTCTCCGAGGTCGCCGGCCAGGACGTCGCGCCGACCTCCCACCCGCTGCCGCTGACGAACGTCATGCGCGCGGACGAGGTCCGGCCCTCGCTCGCCCCCGAGCAGGCGCTCTCCGGCGCCCCCGCGCAGGAACTGCAGCGGTTCAAGGTGCCCCAGATCCTCGGGGAGGACTGACGACATGAGCGCCGACAACGATCAGAGCATCATCAAGCTGACGGCCGCCGCGACCGCCGAGAAGATCGCCTCCGGCGAGCTGACGGCCGTCGAGGTCACCGAGGCCCACCTGGCCCGCATCGAGGCCGTGGACGAGAAGGTGCACGCGTTCCTGCACGTCGACCGCGAGGGCGCGCTGGCCCAGGCGCGCGCCGTCGACGCCAAGCGCGAGCGCGGCGAGAAGCTGGGCCCGCTGGCCGGCGTCCCCCTCGCCCTCAAGGACGCCTTCACCACCGTCGGGGTTCCGACCACTGCCGGTTCGAAGATCCTGGAGGGCTGGATCCCGCCCTACGACGCCACCCTGACGCGCAAGCTGAAGGAAGCCGACGTCGTCATCCTGGGCAAGACCAACATGGACGAGTTCGCCATGGGGTCCTCCACCGAGAACAGCGCCTACGGGCCCACGTGCAATCCGTGGGACCTCACGAGGGTTCCCGGCGGCTCCGGCGGTGGCTCGGCCGCCGCCCTGGCCGCGTACGAGGCCCCGCTCGCCATCGGCACCGACACCGGCGGCTCCATCCGCCAACCCGCTTCGCTGACCTGCACGGTGGGGGTGAAACCCACGTACGGCGGTGTCTCCCGCTACGGCCTGATCGCGTACTCCTCCTCCCTGGACCAGGGCGGGCCGTGCGCCCGTACAGTGCTGGACACGGCGCTGCTGCACGAGGTGATCGCCGGTCACGACCCGCTGGACTCCACCTCGATCAACGCCCCGGTCCCGCCGGTGGTCGAGGCGGCCCGCAACGGCTCGGTGGCCGGGATGCGCGTCGGTGTGGTCAAGCAGTTCGCCGGTGAGGGCTACCAGGCAGGCGTCGTCCAGCGCTTCAACGAGTCGGTCGAGCTGCTCAAGGAGCTGGGCGCCGAGATCGTCGAGCTGGACTGCCCGTCCTTCGACCTCGCGCTCGCCGCGTACTACCTGATCGCGCCGTCCGAGTGCTCCTCCAACCTCGCCCGCTTCGACGCCATGCGCTACGGCCTGCGCGTCGGCGACGACGGCGTGCGGTCCACGGAGGAGGTCACCGCGCTGACCCGGGAGGCCGGGTTCGGTCCCGAGGTCAAGCGCCGCATCATCCTCGGTACGTACGCGCTCAGCTCCGGCTACTACGACGCGTACTACGGCTCGGCGCAGAAGGTCCGCACGCTCATCACGCAGGACTTCGAGAGGGCGTTCGAGGAGGTGGACGTGATCGTCTCCCCGACCATGCCGACCACCGCATTCCCGATCGGTGAGCGCGTGGACGACCCGCTCGCCATGTACCTGGCCGACCTGTGCACCATCCCGACCAACCTGGCCGGCAACTCCGCCATGTCGCTGCCCTGCGGCCTGGCCCCGGAGGACGGTCTCCCGGTCGGGCTGCAGATCATCGCCCCCGCGATGAAGGACGACCGGCTGTACAAGGTCGGCGCCGCGGTGGAGAAGGCGCTGGAGGAGCGGTGGGGCGGCCCGCTGCTCTCGAAGGGCCCCATGCTCTGAGCTCTGAGCTCTGAGCGGCCATGGGGCGGCCCGCTGACTGCGGGCCGCCCCATCATGGCGCCGGTGGACCTTTCCGGTCACAGCCCTACAGGCCGCGCCAGGCGGGATCGGAGTCCTGGCAGCCGGCCCCGTCGGGCCCCTGTCCGCAGGACCGGTGGGGCTGCCCGGGCTCGTGTCCGACGGGCCGCTCGAAGGTCTCCAGCCGTTCGGCGCGGGAGGCTTCGGACTTGCGGGCGAAGGGCCGGGTGCTGAGGATCACGGTCCGCTCCTCGCGCTCAGGCCGCGACGGCGAGCGGGGCCCGCAGTCGCAGGAGGTCGCAGGCGTGCTGCGGGCAGTCGGTCGCCCGGATGAGCTGCCGCTCGGACGGGGCGAGGAACCCTTCGGCCACCAGGTGGTCGAGCAGGGCGAGGAGCGGGTCGAAGAAGCCCCGGTGGTTGACGAGGACGATGGGCTTGTCGATCATGCCGAGCTGGTTCCAGGTCAGGACCTCCATGACCTCGTCCAGGGTGCCGATGCCGCCGGGGAGCACGGCGAATCCGCTGGAGAGGGCGTACATCAGGGCCTTGCGCTCGTGCATGGTGGCGACGACGTGGATGGTTCCCAGCGGGTCGTCGGCCTGCTCGCGCTCGCGCAGTGCCTGGGGCACCACGCCGGTGATGTCCCCGCCGCCCTCCATGACGCCCTGGGCGACCGCGCCCATCACGCCCACGCCGCCGGCTCCGTAGACGAGTCCCGAGCCGCGGCGGGCCAGTTCGAGGCCGAACTCGCGGGCGAATTCGATGTGGTCGGGGTGGACGCCCGGCCGGGCACCGCAGAACACCGCGATGTTCGGCCCCGTTTCGGCTGTTGATGGCATGTCTGCTCCCTGGGTGGTGGCTGGTTGCTCGGTGGGTGGTGTGTCGTCACCGTGGGTCGTTACTGGGGGGTGTGGCCGAGGGTGCGCAGCACGGTGTGCAGCAGCACGTTGGCGCCGCCGACCAGGTGCTCCGGGTGGGTGTCCTCCTCGGGCACGTGGCTGACCCCGCCGATGCTCGGGACGAAGATCATGGCGATGGGCGCGATGTCCGCGACGACCTGTGCGTCGTGGCCCGCGCCGCTGGGCAGCGGCAGGTGCGACAGGCCCAGTTCCTCGGAGCTGAGGGCGATCGCCGCGCGCAGCGGGGCGTGGGTGGCCACGGGCTCGGAGCGGGTCAGCGCGGTGACGGTGATGCCGGTACCGGTGCGGTCGGCGATCCGCCGCAGGGCGCCCCGCATGGCCTCCTCGGCCGAGCGCAGCCGGACCGGGTCGGTGTCGCGCAGGTCGACGGTGAGGGTGACGGCGCCCGCGATGGTGTTGGGGGTGTTGGGGTAGGCGTCGAGGTGGCCGACGGTGGCCACCCGGCACAGGTCCTGCCCGCCGCTGATGGACTCGGCGGCCACGACCACGAGGGCCGCCGCGACCATGGCGTCGCGCCGTCCCTCCATCGGGGTGGTGCCCGAGTGCCCGGCGCTGCCCTGGATCCGGAGCGTGAGTACGGCCCGTCCGGTGATCGCCTCGACGACGCCGATCTGCGTTCCGGCGCGTTCGAGTACGGGGCCCTGCTCGATGTGCAGTTCGAGGTAGGCGGCGACGGATCCGGGAGACCAGGCCGCGGTGCCCAGGGCGTCGAGGTTGCCGCCGGCTTCCTCCAGGGCCTTGCGCAGGGGGCGGCCGTGGTGGTCGGCGGGCTCGCCCGGGAGCGCGTCCAGCCGTCCGGCCAGGGCCATCGACCCCCAGAAGGGCTGGGGGAACAGGGCGCCCTCCTCGTTGGCGAAGCCCACGGCCACCGGCTCGTACGGGGTCTCGAGCCCTGCCTCGGCGCAGCACTGGAGGACCTCCAGGGCCGCGAGGACGCCGTAGGCCCCGTCGAGGGGACCGCCGTTGACGACGGTGTCGAGGTGGGAGCCCATGAGGACGGCGGTCCGCTGCCCGGCGCTGTCGTCGGGCAGCGGCCGGCGCATGATCACGTTGCCCGCGGCGTCCACGCCGGCGGTCAGTCCGGCCGCGCGGGCCTGGCCGATCAGATAGGTCCGGGCCTCCTGGTCGGCGGGGCCGAAGCCCGGCCGGGTGATCCCTCCGGTGGCGGGGTCGACTCCGATGGACCCCAGTTCGCGGATTCGGCGCAGCAGACGGCCGCCGTCGATCCGCAGCGATGTGGCCGGCGGCGAGATGAGTGTCTCGGTCATGCTCCGCTCCTGTGGGAAATCTTGTCGACGCGGTGTTCCGAAGGGAAAGCGTCACCACGGCGCGATGGTTCAGTCAAGAACTGCCGATTGAATGCGCGGGTGTTCGACCGAGTTTTTCACGCGCTTGAACATTCCCTCGGCAATCCCGATGATCTGGGCTGCGACCTGCTGTTCTGTCAAGCCGTCGACCGCTTGAACAGGCATCGGCGCACCATCGCCGTCCAACTGTATTTCGTCCAACTGCATTTCGTTGACATCGATCCGAATAACTTCATAGTTTTACGGCATGATCCCCTCCGATATCAGCCTTCTTCCTATTCTCGGGCGTCCGACCCTGTCGGGCGACGGCCGTTTCGCCGTCGTATCCGTCTCCCGTGTCGACCTCGACGCCGACGACAGCGTCCACGAGTTGTGGCTGGCGGACACCACCGGACGGAGCCCGGCCCGCCTCCTGACGCAGGGGCCCTACGACGGTGCTCCGGCGTTCTCCCCGGACGGGCGCTGGCTGGCGTTCCTGCGCCCCGCCCCCGGCGGCGCGCAGCTGCACCTGCTGCCCATGGACGGCGGCGGCGGCGGCGAGGCCTTCGTGGTGACGGACCAGCCGCTCGGTGCGGGCCAGCCGGTGTGGAGCCCCGACTCGCAGCGGATCGCCTACGCCGCCCGCGTCCCGCAGGCGGGCCGCTACCGGCGCGGGGTCCCGCCCCAGAAGGAGGCCCCGCGGCGGATCACCAAACTGCGGTACATGGCGGACGGCTTCGGCTACTGGTTCGACCGCCCCCGGCAGGTGTTCGTGACCGACCCGTTCACCGAGGACCGGACCACCGTCCGGATCACCGCCTCGGAGCACGACCACGGCGACATCGCCTGGAGCCCGGACGGGGCCCTGCTGACCTTCGTCGCCGCCCGGCACGACACGCACGGCGACGACCTGCGCAACGACGTGTGGGTGGTCCCCTCCGACGGCACCGGCGAGCTGCGCTCCCTCACCGACGGCGGCCTGACCCTGGGCTGCCCGCGGTTCTCCGCGGACGGCACCGTGGTCTGCTTCGCGGCGGAGCACCTCGACGAGCACAACCAGGGGATCGGCAACAGCAGTTACGGCCTGTGGTCCGCGCCGGTCGACGGATCGGCGCCCCCGCGGCGGCTGACCGACCCGGAGCCGTACCACCTCAGCTACTCCAGCCAGATGATCGCGACGGGCCGCGAGGGCGTGTACTTCGCCAACGACCGCCGCGGCGAGGTCAACCTGATCCTCGTCCCCTACGACGGCGGCGAGCCCACCCCCGTGATCACCGGCGAGCGCCAGGTGAACGGGTTCGCGGTGGCCGAGGGCGAGCACGGCGTCACGATCGCCGCGGTCGTCGCCGACTCCTCCAGCGCCGGCGACCTGATGGTGTGGTCCAACGGCACCGAGCGGATGCTCACTTCCTTCGGCCCGCAACTGGGGGCCACCGGCCGCGTGCTGCCGGCCGAGGAGTTCACGGCCATCACGCCGGACGGCCACCCGCTGCAGGGCTGGATCGTCCGCCCCGAGGGCGAGGGACCGCACCCGGTCATCCTGCAGATCAAGGGCGGGCCCTTCACCCAGTGGGGCTACACCCTCAACGGCCCGGCCTCCTTCGAGGAGGCGCAGGTCTACGCGGGCGCCGGCTACGCGGTGGTGCTCGGCAACCCGCGCGGCGCCGCCGGCTACGGCCAGGCCCACGGCAAGTACATCCTGGACGACCTGCCGCGCCGCACCGCCGACGACCTGCTGACCCTGCTGGGCGCCGCACTCGAGGCCCCCGACCTGGACGGCAGCCGGGTGGGCATGATGGGCGGCTCGTTCGGCGGCTACATGGCGGCCTGGATGGCGGCCCACCACGGCAAGCACTTCAACGCCGCCATCGCCGAACGCGGTTGCTACGCCATCGACAGCCACAGCGCCTCGTCCGACGAGGGCATCATCCTCTCGCTGGCCCTGTACGGGACGGACCCCGAGCGGTGGCGCGACGCCAGCCCCCTGACGCACGCGGACGGGATCGACCTCCCGATGCTGCTGATCCAGTCGGAGGAGGACCGGCACACCCCGATGGAGCAGGCGCAGCGCATGTTCGTGGCGCTCAAGCTGCGCGGGGTCCCCGTCGAAATGCTGGTCTTCCCCGGCGAGACGCACGAGATGTCCCGGACCGGCCTGCCCAGCCACCGGCTGGCCCGCTACGAGGCCGTCCTGGAGTGGTGGGCCCGCCACCTGTGAGTGCGTGACGCCCAGGCCGTCTCTTTCGGATCTTGCCGGGTCCTGTTGCCCGGCTGACGAAGCAACCGCGCAACAGGACCCAGGACCCAGGAATGAGGCATCGGCCATGACCGACCACCCCGTCGAGCACTATCTCTCCACCTACCTGACGCCGCCCGGCGAGCGGTCCGTGCTCTCGCCCCGCCACGACCACAACGTGGCGCTGTGGCGGCGCGGTCCCGGCTCCGTGGAGCTGGTCCGGCACTGGGAACTGGAACGCATCAGCGGCCGCAAGCACCACGCCATGCCGCTGTACACCCCCGAGCGGGCGGAGGCCTTCCTGGCCGGCCTGCTGGCCACCGAGGGGCTGACCCTCGCCGACATCAGCGCCACCTGGGGCACCCCGGGGCTGCCGGGCCACCAGCCGCTGCCGCTGCCGCCCGGCAGCGAGGGTCTGGCGGTCCACACGCTGGCGCACCTGTTCAGCGGTCTGCTGCTGGACAGCCGGATCTTCAAGGAAGAGACCATCATCGGGCTCGCCGTGGACGCGGCGCCCGACCTGATCCTCGAGGACGAGCGCCCCACCGGCTACTACGCGGGCTGCGTCTCGGTGAAGGGGCGGCTGACCTTCGCCGCCGTGGAGTCCCCGGCCCCGCTCTACCTCGCGGCGGACCGGATGTTCGGCAAGGAGCCGGGCACCCTGATGGCCCTGGCCACCGCATCGGTGGCGGAGATCTCCTTCGACGCCGAGGAGGCGGTCGCGGGGATCGAGCTGTTCGGCGGGAAGGTCCTGCCCTGGGCGGCCGCGTTCGGGCTGGTGGAGAAGGTCATAGCCGCCGCCCGGGAGCAGCTGGCGGGCCCCAGCCCCGACGTCCGCTTCAGCGACGAGGACAACCTGCAGAGCGCGGTGATGAAGGTCGTCCAGCGCTGCTGCGATCTGATCATCATGCGCAACGTCGAGCGGCTGTGCGCCCTCGCGGACGTCCGCACCGAGGACTGCTACCTCTCCATGAGCGGCGGGTTCGCCCTCAACTGCCCCACCAACACGGCGACCCTGGACCGGTACGGGTTCCGCGGCCTGCTGGCCCCGCCGTGCGCCAACGACTCCGGCGAAGCCCTGGGCATCGGCCTCCTCGGCCTGCACGCCCTGAACGCCTTCGACGACGCCGACCTGCACATCGCCACCGCGTACTACGGCAACGAACTGCGGGACGTGGACGCCGCGCTGGAGGAGTTCGCCCCCTGGGTCGAGCAGGTCACCGAGTTCTCGCCCGAGCAGTTCGTCGAAGACCTCGCCGACAGCGTGATCGCCTGGGCCGACGGCGCCGCGGAGATGGGCCCCCGGGCGCTCGGACACCGCAGCCTGCTGGGCGACCCGCGCTCCGAGAAGGTCAAGGACCTCCTCAACGAGTACAAGCAGCGCCAGTGGTGGCGCCCCGTCGCACCGATCGTGCTGGCCGAGCACGCGGAGCCCTGGTTCGTGCAGCGCCGCCCCTCCCCCTTCATGCTGGAGGCCGTCGAGGTGCGCGAAGAGGTACGGGCGCGGGTGCCGGCCATCCTCCACCTGGACGGCTCCGCCCGGCACCAGACCCTGACCGCGGAGGCCAACCCGCTGCTGCACCGGGCGATCGAGGCCTTCCACGCCGCGACCGGGGTACCGATCGTGTGCAACACCTCGCTCAACGACCGCGGCGAGCCCGTCGTGGACACCGCCGCGCAGACGCTCACCTTCTGCGTGCGCAAGTCCATCCGCGTCGCCTACCTCGGCGGGCGCCGGGTGCTCCTGCGGACCGAGCCGACGCCGCCGACCGCCGTGCCCCAGGGCCCGCGCCCCCGCGACGACCACTGGTTCACGGGCCAGGAGGCCGACCGCGACGGCTACTGGAACGAGTGGCTGGCCCGCGGCTACACCGAGGGCGGCCTGATGCTGATGACCGGCACCCCGCAACTCCTCGCCGACCGGGAGACCTACACCCCGAACCGGGTCAACCTGCTGGCGGAGCGGGTGGCCGCCGCCGATCCGGGCTTCGCCAAGGGCCTCGCGGACTACCTCGTGGAGCAGGACCTGCCGCGCTCCGGGGACGCCTCTTCCTGAGCCCTTCGCGCCCTCCGGCCGGCCCCGTTCGCACGGGGCCGGCGGGAGGGCTCCCGCCGTTTCACGCGATGCCCCCGAAGGGAGCCCGAATGCAGCACACCGCCGAGTGGGCGGCCGAGTTGGCGCCCCAGCTTGCGACCGACAGCCCCCGCCACCTCATCGCCGCCGCACTGCACGAACTCCTGGTGACCGTGGACCGCGCCACGCCCCTGGGCGAGGCCCAGGTCGCGTCCCTGGAAGCCGCCCACAAACTCCTCGAGGCGGACTCCGCCGCGTACCATCCGTCCGAGACCCGCACCGAGATCCTGCGCGAAGCGCTGGGCTCGGCCCGTGCTGCCGTCTCCGCGGCCGCCACGGCCACCGTGCTGGCCCAGGACATGTGGCGGCACGAGGCCCGCGCAGCCGCGGCCGGCGCTCGCCGACCACCGCACCACGTCCCCGTACCGTCCCCGACCGCGCCGGCCGCGGCTCGCCCCCCGGGCCTGCTCGCGCCGGACAAGGAGAGCCCATGGCCGTCGACCGCGACTTCCCGCCCCTGATCGCCGACGAACGCGAGATGCTGCGCGCCTATCTCGACTACCAGCGCGCCACCCTCGCCATCAAGTGCGAGGGGCTCGCCGACGAGGACCTGCGCCGGCAGTCGGTTCCGCCGTCCACGCTGTCCCTCCTGGGGCTGGTCCGGCACATGGCCGAGGTCGAACGGGCCTGGTTCCGCCGGATCATCGGCGGCGAGGACATTCCGCTGGTCTGGTCGGACCAGGGCGACTTCCAGGTGGCCTACGAGGTCAGTGAGGCCTCCGGGAGCGAGGCGTTCGCCGCCTGGGAGGCCGAGATCGAACGGTCCCGCGCCATCGAGCGGGAGGCCAAGTCCCTGGACGTCACCGCCTATCTGGCCAAGGCGGACAGCCAGGTCTCGCTGCGCCGGGCCATGGTCCACCTGATCGACGAGTACGCACGCCACAACGGCCACGCGGACCTGCTCCGCGAGGCCATCGACGGAACGGTCGGCTTCTGACCCTCCTCCGTCCTTCTCCCTGTCGAATGCCGTCGGCCCCCCGGAACTCCGGGGGGCCGACGGCATTCCTGCGCCCGGAGCCGACCTCCCGGCCCTCTCGCAGAGCTCGTCCAAGCGACTGTTCCACCCGGTTGGACATTTCCCGGACGCCATTTCTGCAGATGAATAGGGCGGACGAATTCAACGTTGTTCAAGCGGTCGCACATTCGTTGACGAAGACCGCTCCACAGGGAAGTATTCACATCACACCGAGCGAGTCGCTCGGGAAAAACAAAAAGGAGAATCACATGTCTGACATCGAGTTCGTCGACACCGCCGCTGACCTGGTTGCCTCGTACTACCTCGGCATTCAGTAAGAATCCCGCATGCGGCGGAGGGAGCTGCTACAGCCCCCTCCGCCGCGGCCGGTACCCGTACAAAAGAATGAACGAACGGCGGTTGCAAAAACCGCCCTGCGGCTGTCAGGACAAACAGCCCCGAAGGGCCACTTCTCCGCCGTCCGCACGACATTCTGCGTCGCCCGTGGGCCAGTAAATGGAGAAGTTATGGAAAGCTATACGTTTGCGGACCTCGTCGGCGACGAGGAATTGTTCTTCGCCGAGTACTGGGACAAGAAGCCCATGCTCCGGAAGAACGCTCTGAAGGGCAACCCCAGCGAGATCCTCTCGGTCGCACGGCTGGACGAGATGGTCAACATGGAGGTCATCCGGCCTCCGTACGTACGGGTCAACCTGAACGGGAACGGCATCCCCGAGAAGGCCTTCACCCAGACGGTCACCGTCCAGGGCACCGAGATCCCCGACTCCGTGATCCCGGAGCGTCTCTACGATCTCTACCGTTCCGGCGCGACCATCGTGTGGAGCTCCCTCAACCACATCGAGCCCAGGCTCCGTTCCTTCTGCGGGCTGATCAGCGACAAGCTGGGGGCGCGCACCGACTGCGTCGCCTTCCTCACGCCCGCCGGCCACCAGGGCTTCAACCCGCACCACGACCCCGTGGACCTGTTCATCGTGCAGACCGAGGGGACCAAGCACTGGCGGCTGTGGAACCCGCAGGGCGAGCGGTCCTCGCAGATCGGCACGTACACCGAGGAGCAGCTCGGCGAGCCGGCCATCGACGTGCTGATGGAGCCCGGCGACGTGCTCTACCTGCCGTACCACACCCCGCACGCGGCGGCCGCCCGCGACCGCACCTCCGTGCACCTGTCCATCATGATGCGACCGCGCAAGTGGGAGGAACTCCTCCACAAGACGGTGGAGTCGCTGACCGAGGGGCCCGAATTCGCTGCCTTCCCCTACATCGGGGACTCACGCGGGGCCTCGGTCGAAGAGGAGTTCCAGGTCAAGCTGGCCGCTCTCGCCACCAAGCTCGGCAACCTGGACGCGTCCACGGAACTCGACCGGCTGCTGGACTCCGGCCGCCGGCTCGAGCCCGGCCGCCCGCCGCGCCACCGCCCCGAGGACACCTTCGCCCACTCGGCCTCGCTCGATGTGCTGGGGCCCGAGGCGAAGCTGCGCCGCACCGGGATACCGCTGGAGTTCGGTGCCAGCGACAACGGCCGTACCCAGCTCGTCTGCAAGGGCCGCACCATCGCGGTGCCGTCCGCGGTCGCCGAGGTCCTCGCCGGCCTGGAGGAGGGCGCGTCGGTCGACGCCGCCACCCTCTTCCCCGACCTGCCGGTCGAACGGTCCGTCAAGAACGCCCAGGGATTCGCCCGTCTGGGCGTCCTGGAAGTCGCGGCCTGAGGCCCGTCCGGCCGGCCCGTACGCGGGCCGGCCGGACACCCTTTCCCCACCGGCGCACCGGCCGGACCGGGAGCGGGATGTCGAACTCCCGCCCCGCACACCGTGCGGGGCTTTTTCGGTTCGGTGGCATCGCAGCCGCCCTACATCAGGAGCTGGTCCGCATGGCCGTCAGCGTCTCCCCACCCCTGCAGGCGGACGCGACCCCCGCCCGCGCCTCCGCGTGGCGGGAGGTCCGTCTCCTTGCCGGAATGCGGTCGCTGTCGGTCGCCGGCGACATCATGGCCGCCACCGCCCTGACGCTCCTGGCGCAGAAGAACGGCGCCGGCGGCTGGGGCGTGATGGCCCTGCTCCTGGCGGCCACGCTGCCGCCCGTCTTCCTCGCGCCCATCACCGGGAAGTTCGCGGACCGCGTCGACAGCAAGAAGATCATCGTGGTCGTGGCCTCCCTGCAGGCCCTGGTCTGCCTGGCGATGCTGACGACCACCTCGATCCCGCTGCTCGTCGCCCTGTGCGGGCTGCTGGCCGCGGGCGTCTCCTTCACCCACCCCGTCTTCGGCGGGCTGCCCAGCGCGATGGTCTCTCCCGAGGAGGTGCCGCGGGCGTCCGCGATCTCCCAGACCACGACCATGGCCGGCATGCTCTTCGCGCCGGCCGCGGCGGGCTTCCTCAGCAGCCGCTCCGGCACCACGCTGCCGCTGGTGCTGGACGCGTTCTCCTTCGTCCTCGTGGCCCTCGGCGGGCTGGCCATCTCCACCCGCCTGCACAAGAAGGCGGCGCCCGCCTCCCCCGCTTCCCCGGCCGCGCCCGCGCAGCCCGAGGCCGCTCCCTACCGCGTCTGGTCCGACCCGTTCCTGCGCTCGGTCCTGGTCCTCAGCGGCATCGTGATGGCCTGCGCCTGCATCATCAACGTGCTGATCGTCTTCTACGTCCGCAGCACCTTCGGCGCCTCCGAGCAGGTCTACGGCATCATCATGACCACCTGGGCCGCGGGCATGGTCCCCGGCGCACTGCTGGCCCGCAAGGTCAAGAACCTCAGCCACGAGGCCATCCTGATCGGCTCCTTCGTGTGCATCGCGATCGCCATCCTCGGTGCCGGCCTCGCCCCGGGCGTCTGGTGGATCGCCCCCTTCTACCTCCTGGGCGGCATCGGCAACGGAGCCCAGGCCACCGTCACCCACATCGTCTTCAACCTCCGCGCCCCGCAGAGCCACCGCGGCCGCGCCTTCGCCGCCCTGGGCGCCGTCTCCAACACCGGTCCGGGCCTGGGCTTCCTCCTCGGCGGCCTGCTCGTCAGCGCCTTCGAACCGCGCTACGGGTTCCTCGCCGCCGGGGGCCTGATCGCCATCGCGCTCCTGACCACGGCCCGCACCCTGATCCGTTCCGCCGCCAAGCCCGTCGCGGCCACCGCCTGACCCGGCCGCACCCCAGTGCTCCCGGCCGAGCCGTGACCCTCTTCCGGCTCGGCCGGAGACAAACCCGCCCCGACAGGTCCTGTGTGCCAACTCGCCACCGCACTCGAAGGATTCGGTCCATGTCTGAGACCCACCAGCCCGCCTCGCTCCTGTACGGCCTCCCCGGCACCTCCTCCCAGCCGAAGCCGGCCCAGGCCGACGACCTCGGCCTGCGCCCCGAGTGGTTCCCGTTGTGCTGGGTCCTCCCCGGCCTCGACCGCCCCTCCACCCACCACCCGCTCATCTGACCCCCGGACACCACGAGGAGGCCGGCGCCCTGACGGGGCGCCGGCCTCCTCGCGCGTCGGGCCCGTACGGGCCGCGGCGTCACACGGACTGGAGGGCGCTGGGGGTCTGCCGGGCCCGGTAGCCCTTCATGAAGACGAACATCCGCTGGACGGCCACGATCGGGACGATCCAGTTGCAGACCACGTCCAGGGCCGTGTTGTGCGGGGCGAGCGACGCGAGGAGGTGGGCGAGGGTCATCAGGGCGAAGACCCCGCCCCAGGCCGCGGAGAAGAGGCGGTTGGTCTTCTTGAAGGCCGGCGAGGACCAGACGATGCGGGGGGCCTCCTCACGGGCGTACTGCTCCGTGAAGGGCAGGAAGGGGAGGGTCAGGAAGATCAGCGCGGCCAGGGCGCCGGTGGCGACGGTCCGGCCGTGGTCCGTGACGAAGGCCTGCGCCCCCGGGCCGCCCGTGAAGGCGAGGGCGGAGAGCGCGGCGAAGGTCGCGATGCCCATGGCGTCCAGCAGCTTGGGGCGGCGGGCGAGGAGCGAGGGGACCGCGGCGGCCAGGGCCACCAGGGCGGCGAGTGCGGCCGACCACTGGGCGGCGACACCGTTGCCGGCGGCCAGGGTGAAGACGATCCAGGGAGCCAGGCTCAGGAGGGGGTTCGACTTCATGGTCGTGGTCCGTCTCTTCTCGGCGGGCGGGCCGTTTCCGGCCTCGCTTCACATTCCTATGTTGACAGGTCGAATGTAGAAGCTCCCATTGTGACCTGTCAAGAGTGGAAGGTAGGGTGGGTGTCATGAGCCTTCGCCACGCACTCCTCGGCCTGCTGGCCGACCGCCCGTCCAGCGGCTACGACCTGATGAAGCTTTTCGACACCACGCTCGCCAGCGTCTGGAAGGCGACACAGAGCCAGGTCTACGGGGAACTCACGCGGATGACCGACGCCGGGCTGGTCGAGGTCGCCGCCGAGGGCCCCCGGGGGCGCAAGGAGTACGCCCTCCTCCCCGACGGCCGGGCCGAGTTGCAGCGCTGGCTGACCACGCCCGCACAGCCCCAGCCGCTGCGCAGCGAGTGGATGCTGCGGGTGTTCTTCCTCGGGTTCCTGCCCGCGGAGCAGGCGCGCGAGCAGCTGGAGGGGATGGCCGAGGCGGAGGCGCGGCAGATCGTGGAGCTGGAGGCCCTGCTCGCCTCGCGCGACTGGACGGGGGATCCGCTGTCGGTCTCCGGGCGGCTGGTGCTGGAGTACGGACTGCGCGGCAGCGCGATGAAGCAGGAGTGGGCGCGGTGGGCCCTCGGGGAGCTGCCGGCGTCCTGAGTGGCTGCGTCAGTGACAACCGGCTCCAGTGGTGGGCCCAGCTCTGACTCCGCTGGGGGTGTCCAGTCGGACGGCGAGGCATCGGCCGGCCACGCACGGGGTCAGATGCCCGCTGTACCTGTCGGCTCTCCGGCGACCACGGGCCGGACGCGGGTCAGCAGGAGTTCCAGGAACCGCTCCGGCCGCCGGAACGCCGCGAAGTGGCTGCAGTCCTCGATCAGCGCGAAGTCCTTGACCGGCGCCTGGACGTCGTCGAAGAAGCGGCGGGCGAGCTCCGGCGGCGCGAGGACGTCCTTGTCTCCCTGGAAGATGAAGAAGGGAAGCTCGAACTTCGTGCCCTCGGCCCAGTCGTCGAACCCGGTGGTGGCCTCAGTGATCTGCTCCGAGATGGTCATGCCCTTGACGAACCGCCCCAGCTCGCGCAGCGAGTGCAGCGGCGAGAACCACAGGGACCCCATGACGACCTTCTTCATCGTGTCCAGCGTCAGCGGGTCGCTGGTGGCCAACAGCTTGGCGTGCATGGCGCGCTGGCGGGCGGTCCACTGCCGTTCGTCGGGGTCGAGCGCCTCGACTGCCGCCAGTTCCTTGCGCTTTCCGGTCGCACGCAGCCGGGTGAGCAGGGCCTGGCGCGTGGAGTCGTCACGGCCGGCGTCGTGGATGTTCTGGTCGGTGCCGATGTATGCGCAGTAGCGTTCGGGGAACTCTCGGGCGAGCCGCAGGCCGAAGGCGCTTCCGTAGGAGTGTCCGAGCAGGACGATCTTTTCGGCGCCCAGGCGCACGCGTATGTGGTCGGTGACCTCGATCGCGTCCGCGTAGATCCGGTCGAAGGTCATTTCCCCCTGGCCTTGCGGACCGCTGCGGCCGAGGGTCTTGAGGGCGCCGCGCATGTCCCAGCGGACGATCGTGAAGTGCTTCTCCCAGGATCTCGTGCGTGGTCCGAAGATCGCGGTCGAGGCTCCGGGGCCGCCGTGCAGTTCCAGAACCACCGGGTTGGCCAGATCCTCGCCACGGACCGAAATCCACTGGTCGATGCCGCCGATGCTGACGAAGCCCTGCTCGTCGATGCCGTTCGGAGTGTCGATCTTCATCAGCGAGGCGTTACGGGAACGCTTGATGGCGCGGTGGCCAAGGGCGCCGACCGCGGGTGCGGCGAGGAGGACAGCTGCGGACGTGGCGGCGATGGTGGCGATCACGATGACTCCCTGAGGCAGAACTGTATATGCCGTAAGCGGTTGGCTATACGATATAAACAGTTAGAGTGAGGTGTCAACGGGGGCAGCAGAGGAGGCGAAGGTGGCCATGAAGAAGGTCGGGAAGCAGGCCGGCGTGAAGGAGAGCTTCGCGCTGCTGTGGGGTGAGCAGGAGCCGCCGAGCCGGGGCCCGAAGCCCTCGCTCACCGCGGGCCAGATCGCAGAGGCGGCCATCGAGATCGCCGACGCGGAGGGCCTGAAGGCGGTCTCGCTTGCGCGGGTGGCCAAGGAATTCGACGTCACCGCGATGGCGCTCTACCGGTACGTTCCCGGTAAGACGGAGCTCCTCGACCTGATGGTCGACCTTGCGATCGGCCCCCCGACCCCGGTCGCCGGCCTCCCCGGCGGCTGGCGCCCGCAGCTGACCGAGTGGGCCCGGCAGTGCCTGGCGACGTACCACCGCCACCCGTGGATCCTGGCAGCGACCGGCATGCGTCGTCAGATCATGGGCCCTCATCAACTCGGCTGGCTGGACGCAGCCTTGGCCGCGCTGGCCGCGACGGGGCTGTCGGCCGCCCAGCAACACGACACGTTCCTGCTGCTCGTCGGCCATGTTCGCAATGTCGCCCATCAGTACGTCGATGACGACGAGGCGGCGAACGAGGAGTGGGCCCACCTGACGGCCAAGGTCCTGGAGCGAGACAAAGAGCGCTTTCCCGCGCTGACGGCGGTGGTCGCGGCAGGCGGCTTCGCCCCGCAAGGCGGGGATCCGTTGGACTTCGGCCTGGAACGCATCCTTGACGGGGTAGCGGACCTGATCCCCAGTGACCCGGTTCGGGACTGCCAGTAGTCAAGAACTCACCGACCGAGCGATCATGCACCCTCCCGCTCCGCGCTCCCCGACACGGCAAGGTGGCGTCAGAACTCGCCTTCCGACTGGAGTCACTTGGTGTCTACAAAGCCATCTGAGGGCCCCGCCCCCTGCCCCGCCCCCTACGTGAAGGCGGGGAGGTTGCGCCGGGCCCAGGCGGCGAAGGGGGCGGCCGGGCGGCCGAGGACCTTCTCCACGTCCGGGCCGACCCGCTGCTCGGCCGGGAGCGGCAGGCCCAGGACGTCCAGGGTGCCGTGGACCACGTCCTGCGGCATGAACTGCGACAGGTGCGCGGCGGCGGCCTCCCGGGTCAGTTCGATGAAGGCGACCTCCTCGCCGAGGACCCCGGCGAGGGCCGCGGCCTGCTCGCGCGGGGTGATCGCGGCCGGGCCGGTCAGTTCGTAGGTCTGCCCAAAGTGGCCCTCCTCGCGGAGCGCGACGGCGGCGACGGCCGCGATGTCCGCCGGGTCGACGACGGGGAGAGCGACATCGCCGAAGGGGGCGAGGACGGTGCGGTCCGAGCGGACCGACTCGGCCCAGGCGAAGGCGTTGGAGGCGAATCCGCCCGGGCGCAGGATCGTGTGGTCCAGTCCCGACCCGCGCACGGCCGCCTCGAACTCCCGGAGGCGGCTGTGGGAGGCGTTGCCGGCGGGGCGGGTACCCGCGAGCTGGGAGGAGACCAGGACGACCCGTCCGACGCCGGCCGCCACGGCCGCGTCCAGCAGCACGTTCGCGCTCTCGCCGGGTCCGTTGAGTTCGCCCGCCAGCAGGATGAAGAAGGCGTCGGCGCCCTCGAGAACCGGCGCCATGCTCGCGAAATCGGCGAGGTCCGCCTGGGCGCGGCGGACGCCGTCCGCAAGCCCGGAGGCCTGGGGACGCCGTGAAACGGCCACCACGTCCTCGCCCGCTTCCGCGAGTGCGGCGACCAGCGGGCGGCCGATGTTCCCGGTGGCTCCGGTGACGACGATCATGGGAAAGCTCCTCGGTTCCGACGGCGCCCTCGGCCGCGATGTCGGCGAAGCTAACATCCTCAAGACAGTAGGTACCTAGAGGAAAGTGACTTCCCGGAGGGTCGGCATGAACAGCAGTACCGCCCGTGTGACGTCCGAACAGGCCTGCCCCATCGCCCCGGTGCTCGACATCGTCTTCAGCCGGTGGACGACGCCGATCCTGTGGACGCTGAACGAGTACGGGGTCCAGCGCTTCGTGCAGCTGCACCGCAATGTCGGCACGATCACCGCGAAGGTGCTGACGCAGCGTCTGCGGCAGCTGGAGCGCGACGGTCTGGTGGTGCGCACGTACCACCCCGAGATTCCTCCCCGGGTGGAGTACGAGATCAGCGAGCTCGGGCGCAGCCTGGCTCCGCTCTTCGCCCACCTCGCGGACTGGTCGGCGGACAACCTGCCCCGGGTGGAGCGTGCGCGGCAGGAGTTCGACGGCGCGGGCGGGCCTACCGTCGGCCACTGACAGGTGCCGGGGCCGCGGTGTCCGGGGCCGTGGAACGGGAACCTCGCCGCAGCCGCGGCGCCAGCAGGACCACGAGGGCCGCGGTCAGCGACGCCGTCCCGCCCGCCCACAGGCCCGAGCGGGCTCCGTGGCGGGCCATCAGCCAGCCGACGAGCAGGGCGCCCAGCGGAGTGAGGCCTTGCAGGATCAGGGCGTAGAGCGCCATCACCCGGCCCCGGAACCGGGGGTCCGAGCCGAGCTGGATCCGGTGGTTGACGGCTTGGGCGAAGTACATGGTGGCGAAGCCGGTCAGGCAGAGCAGGACGGCCGCCGAGAGGTAGCCGGGAGCGAACCCCACGGCGGTCTCCAGCACCCCGAACGCCAGCGCCGAGCCGGTGACGGTCCGGGCGGCGGGCCGGCCGCGCCGGGCGGTGGTGGCGAACGCGGCGAACAGCGAGCCGGCCGCGAAGGCGGTGGTGAGCAGGCCGAAGGCGGTCGCGTCCGTGTGGAAGACGGTTTTGGCGAGCAGCGGCAGCGTCAGCTGGAAGTTGAATCCGAGCAGCCCGATCACCGCCAGCAGGGCCAGCGGGACCACCAGGTCGGGCCGGGTGCGTACGTACCGCAGTCCGTCCAGGACCCCGGAGGCGCGGCCGGCGGGCTCGGCGCGGACCATGTCACCCGGGCGCATCATCCGCAGGCCCGCCACGGCGGCGAGGTAGCTCGCGGCGTTGAGGAGCATGACCGGTCCGGTGCCGGCGGCGGAAATGAGCAGGCCGGACACGGCCGGGCCCGCCACGCGCGCGGCGCTGAAGTAGGCCGCGCTCAGCGCCGAGGCGTTGGGCAGCAGGTCCGGTCCCACCAGTTCGGCCACGAAGGCCATCCGGGCGGGCACTTCGAAGGCGTTGACGGTGCCCAGGCCGACCGCGAACAGGTACAGGTGCCACAGCCGCACGTCCCCCGCCAGGACCAGTACGGCCAGGCCCAGGGCCAGGGCCCCGGAGGCCAGGTTGGCGACGGTGAGCAGCAGTCTCTTGTCGTAGCGGTCCGCGAGCCGGCCGCCGTAGAGGGTGAGCAGCAGCACCGGCGTGAACTGCAGCGCGGTCAGCGTGCCGAGGGCGGTGGCGGAGTCCCCGGTCATGTCCAGGACCAGCCAGTCCTGGGACACGACCATCATCCAGGTCCCCGCCACGGACACCACCTGCCCGGCCGCGAACAGCCGGAAGTTGCGTACGGCGAGCGAGCGGAAAGGGCTGGCCTGCGTCTTGTCCATGAGGGTGTCGTACGCCACGCCTCGCGTGGTCCGACTGATTGGCGGTCCGTGTCGCCTGTCGGACCGGCCCTCCGGACCTGACCGCTGTCCGCTACGGCCGGAACCGCTGCTGCTGCGGCGTGGAGCCGTGCATCGAGGCCGCGTTGTAGGTGCTGCGGTCCTCGCGCGCCTGCGCCGTATGGGCCGACTCGATCAGCAGGCCCTCCACGTTCTCCGTACGCCGTTTCCCCCGGCGCAGGACGACCTTCACCATCCAGGCCGCCGCCAGCACCATCACACCCAGCAGCACACCGATCTCGATCACAGCACCCTCCCCCGTTGCAGCCGAGGTATGAAGCTACCTCGATCGATCTCCAGGACAAAGGGATACCACGGACTCGGAGCGGGCCCCAGGGCTCCGACGTGCGAGGATTCGGGTGGGATCGGCAGTGAGCCGGCCCGATGAAAGGTGCCGCGACATGGCAGCAGGGTTTTCGGAATGGAAAGTCAACCGGGAGTATTCGGCGAATGACCGGGTCTCCTATCAGGGAAAGCAGTACCGCTGCCTGGTGGCGCACAAGTCGAATTCCGCGTCGAACCCGAAGACGACCGTGAAGGTGTGGCAGCGGTACTCCGTCTGACCGGCGGGCGCACGCCCCGGAGAGGCCGGCGGCCCGGTCCCGCGGCTCAGCGCGTGGCCGTCCCTCCCAGGCACCGGTGGATCCCTCTCACCTCCATGACGGGGGCCGGGGCGAACCCGTGCTCCTCTCCCCCCACGGGGTTCAGCAGCATCTGGATGCGTTCCGCGAAGTCCTGTCCGGGCATGGGCAGGTCCATGTCGGGATCGCGCAGATAGCCGGTGGCGACCGCCGAGGGCATGAAGTCCATCAGCTCCATCACCGCGGCCGATCTGGGCCGGGGCATCTGCCGGGCGAGCCGGTGCAGGACGCGCAGGATCATGGTGGTGGAAGCGCTGGTGATCCGCTCGGCGGCCGCCGTGTCGGCTTCCGGCCGGTCCTCGGGTTCCCGCTGGACGTCATCGGTCTGGCGGTGCCACCACCGGGCGGCCTCTTCCTCCCCGAGGGACAGGTGGTGGAGGTAGAGGCAGTAGGCGGCCGTGGCCTGGCCCGCGCCGGCGGCGTACTGCCACCAGAAGCGGGCACCGTCCTCGGCCTGGGTCAGCTGCAGCACGCAGGCCAGTACGAGCGCGCTGCGGGGCTCGGGGACCTGTTCGGTGACGAACCCGGTGACGATGACGGCCGGGGTGTGGGTGACCAGCGTCTCGCACAGGGCCCGGAGGTTCTCGGCCGCGGCGCCGGCCGAGGTCCGTGCGTTCTGCCGGGTCTGCGCGGTCCGCGAGGCCTGCCGGAGCCGGGCCTCGCGCGGGAGGGCGGACATGTTCTCGGACGCGGGCCCGGACGTGGATCCGGGCGCGGGCTCGGACGTGGACTCGGAGGGCTCGCACTCGGGCGCCGGGACGGTGCGGGGCAGGACGACGTCCCTGGGCACGGCACGGTCGCGGACCAGCAACGCCCGTGCCAGGATCGCTTCGACGGCTGTCATTCGATGGGGCCTTCGCTCTCGGGCGGCGGGAAGATGACGCGGACGGCATGGCGTTCGTCGGATCGGACCGTGGGCGGCGGAACACCGAGCAGGGCGGCGGCTTCCTCCTCGGTGTTGCCGCACAGGTGGCGCAGCACCATGACGTCCAGGAGGTTGTCGGGCAGCCGGCTGATGGCCCGGAACAGCTCCAGGCTTTCGGCCATCTGCTCGGTGAGCTCGGCCGGGCTCTTCAGGCTCTGCATCACGACGGTGTCGAAGACGGCGGATCCCAGCTCGGGCCGGCCGTCCAGGTGCGGGGTCTTGGCCATGACGGTGGCGCGCAGGATGTTCCACGCGTAGCGGCGTATGTCGGGGCTGGCCAGCGCGCTGTTCCAGGAGAGCCACAGGATGTCGAAGGTGTCCTCCACGGCCGCGTCGCGCGCACCGTCGTCGAGGAACGCCTGCGCGTAGAGGCGGTAGTCGCCCTCGACGGTCCGGCGGAAGGGTTCGTGTTCCACGGGGGGACGCGGATGCGGAGTGGCCAGGACGGACTTGGCGCTGGAGCGCTCGACCCACTCACCGGTCTTGCGCGCGTCCAGGGCCGCCTGCCGCCACAACCGGTACAGGGGCGAGGCGGGCATGTTCAGCTCGATGGCCAGGCGGTGGACGATCTCCCACCGCGGGTACAGGCCCAGGCCCCTGAGCAGCTCGGACAGCTTGGACTTGGCCATCAGGACACGGGAACCGAGCTCGTTGAGGGTGAGGCCGCTGGCCAGGTAGCTGTCGCGGGTCTGCTCCAGCCAGGCCCGGTGGGAGCTGCCGACGGTGTCCGCGATCGGGCCGAGCTTGCGGCCGGGGCGGACAGGAGCCGGCTGAGGGGCCGGGACCTGCGATTCGAAGGGCATGGTCACGGGGCTTTGTCCTCCCCGTCGGGCACCGATGCCACGCGGTGCCCGGAGGCGGCGGCGGTTCGCGAGCGCGCGGCCTGGACGATCTGCTGGACGGTCAGTCCCAGGGCCGGTGCGAGGGTGGCGATCGCGGCGGTCTGGCCCATTGCGGTCATCGCCACGCTCCACCCCAGCACCATCAGCAGCGCGACGATGAACACGATGTACTTCTTTGGCATTGGTCGTCCTCGACATCATTGGGAGTCGGCCGATTGCCCGTCCGGCCATCCGGGGACCTGCGGCGGGATTCCCCCAACACCCGGGTGCCGACCGGTTGTTGGGGAGGGCTCAGCATGGACTGCCGTCCCGCCGAAATGCCACGTGATCATGGATTCGCGGAACAATGCCGGTCACGGAGTGTCGTGGGAATGAACACGGATGACCGTTCCGGTGCTGGTCGAGGGCACAAGGTCGCCTGTCCCGGTGAAGTTCCCGGTTTTCCTTGCAATCCCGGCGTCCACGCCCGTCAATGGGGCAGGACACCCTTGGTGTCGGCCTTCCATCCGGAAGCTGCCCGCCCTCGTGCCGAGAATTACAGAGGGCGTGCTCAACCGTTCCCGCCCGGCCCCTGCAGGAGGCCGGGCGGGAAATGCGGGGCCACGGGCCAGCGGCGGGTCAGCGGGCCAGCAGGTCGAAGCCGATTCCGGCCGGCGCCCACAGGACCGGGCGCCCGCTCAGGACCGCGTCGGCGCCCAGCGCCAGAGCCGTCAGTACGTCCGTACCGGTGCGGATCCCTCCGTCGACCAGGACCGGGACGTCTCGGGCCGGGGCCTCCACCACCGAGCGCGGATGTGCGCAGTCTCTTGCCCCAACTGGTTTGTGATGCAAAGCTGACTGCATGACAGACGCATCGGTGCCGTCGCCGGGCACTCCTCATCAAGTCCTCGCCGATCTGGGTGAGTTGACGCGCAAGGTCCGCACCGCCCAGCGGGGCACCTGGTTCCCCCTCCTGCTGTTCGGCGTGCTCACCCTCGGCGGGATCCTCGTCGACCGCCTCACTTCCACCGTCTTGACCGTCACCACCTGCCCGCCCATGCCCGGCTCGACGGGAACCGTCCCCGAGAGCTGCACCGTGACCAGGCAGGGGTCACCGCTCTACTGGATCCTCGGGATCACCCTGGCCTACGCCCTGACCGCGTTCTTCTACGTCCGCCGCTCCCGCAACCGCGGCGTCGGAACCCCGGTCCGGCCCTACGTCCTCGCGGGGATCGCCCTCGTGGCCCTGGTGGCGGCCACCTCGTTCTGGGTCGTCCGGCACGGGATGCCGCTGCCCGGCGCCCCGCTCGACTTCTGGGGCCTGCGCCTGGACCCCGCCGCGAGGCCGACGCAGATCCTCGAACGGTTCGTCGCGGAGCCCGCGACCATCGGGCTGCCGCTGCTGGTGCTGTCCTGGGTGGAACGCAGCCGCGCCCTGCTCCTGTTCACCCTGGCCTACCTGGCCATCGAGCTGGCGCCGGTCTCCACCGGCTCGCCCTGGTCCGACCTGCCCCGACTGGCCGTCCCGGCCGCGTTCCTCCTGCTCGGCTCCCTCGGCTTCGCCCTGGCCCAGCGGCCCCGTCAGCGCGGCGCGTCATGACCGACGGGCCCGATCAGCACCCCGTCAACGGCCTCGACGACGTGGTCCACCAGCGCGTCCGCCTCGGCATCCTGACCGTCGCCCACCAGGCGCGCCGTGTCGAGTTCGGCTTCCTGCGCACGGCGCTCGGCCTCACCGCCGGAAACCTCAGCCGGCACCTGGCCGTCCTGGAACAGGCCGGCCTGGTCCACATCGAGAAGGGCTACGAGGGCAAGCGCGCCCGCACCTGGCTCTCTCTCACCCCGGCGGGCGACCGCGCCCTCCAGGAGGAGGTCACCCAGCTCAAGCGGCTCATCCAGCAGATCGAGGGTGAGCGCATGTCACCGTGACGGCGACCCCGGTGATCGAATTATGGTGGTTTGGTCCTATCGTCGATTGACCACCGAGGTTGTGCCCGTGCCCCACCCCCGCTCCTCCCGCGCATCCCGTGCCTCCCGTTCCTCCCGGATGCGGCGCGCCCTGACCGCAGGCGTACTGGCCCTCGTCGTGGTGGGCGTTTCGGGGTGCGAGTACCCCGACGATCGCGCGGCCGGGAAGACACCGCCCGCGCAGGGCGGCCCGGCGGTCGTGGGAGCCCGGGCCGCCCTCGACGGGCTGGCGGTCAAGGGCCGGGCGCCGAAGACCGGTTACGACCGCGTCGGGAAGTTCGGGCCCGCCTGGTCGGGGTCCACCGGCGGGTCCGGGACCGGCGGGCGCTGCGACACCCGCAACGACATACTGCGGCGCGACCTCACCGGGGTCGTCGGCAAGGACGGGTCCCGGTGCGTGGTGGGCACCGGAACCCTCCCCGAGGACCCGTACACCGGCAAGCGGATCGACTTCGTGCGCGGGCCCGACAGCTCCGCCGCCGTCCAGATCGACCATGTGGTCGCCCTGTCCGATGCCTGGCAGAAGGGCGCTCAGCAGATCTCCCAGAGCCGGCGCGAAGCCCTCGCGAACGACCCGCTGAACCTGCTCGCCGCCGACGGGCCCGCCAACCAGCAGAAGTCCGACTCCGACGCAGCGAGCTGGCTGCCGCCCCACAAGGCCTTCCGCTGCGCTTACGTGGCCCGGCAGATCGCGGTCAAGAAGCACTACGCCCTGTGGGTGACCGCCGCCGAGAAGGCCGCCATGGGGCGGGTCCTGAACACCTGCCCCGGCCAGCCCCTGCCCACCCACGACTCCCCCGGCGTCAAACTCCGCTGACCGGGGTGGTGACCGCGGCCCCCGGGAAGCGGAACCGCCCGGACAGGGGCGTCTCCTTGAGCGCCGGGCCGCGCATGCGCAGCGCGTAACTGATCAGGGCGTGGTCGAGCATGTACAGCCGGGGCTCCTCGCGGCCGCCCTCCGAGAGCTGGTCGATGACCCAGGTCATGGGCGAGGCGCCGCCGTAGGCCTCCCTGGGCTCGAAGAGGAGGTCGGCGCGGCCGATCTCCCCCAGCACGTTGAGCGTGTAGGCGAACGGATAGGGGCGGTTGACCCGGTCGTCGTCCGTGCGGTTCAGATCGGGGAAACCGTCCACGAGCCGGTCGAGCGCCTTGTCCCCGATCAGGTCCATGCGGCCGGTGAGCATCGCGGTCTGGATGACGTAGGCGTAGGCGATCCCGTTCAGGAAGTAGTTCGCCCCGGGATCGATGTGCACCCACTCCCCCACGATCTCCTCGACGAGGGCGTCCAGGTCCGGCACCTGCTCGTCGAGGCGGCCCAGGTTGTGCAGGGCCATGACGTGGTACAGCCCCATGTGGGTGCGCTCGACGGAGGTGATCCGCCCCATCAGCTCCTTCGCCTGCGCCAGCCGGTCGCGGCCGTGGGTGAGGTACTCCTCGGGGCGGCCGGTCATGGCGATGGCGTTCAGCATCGTCAGCAGCGGATAGACCTGGGGGAAGGCTTCCGACATGGGCTGCGGGAACACCGGCGGACTGTTCAGCTCGTCCGCGCGGTCGAGGTGGTCCAGGACCTCCTTGATGTGATCGCGGCCCTCGCCGGAGATGAAGTGCCCGTACCCGAGCAGGGAGATGACCGACAGCAGCACCGCGCCGCCGCGCCCCCGGAAGAACGGCGCCGGGATCTGCTCCAGCAGGCCCAGCGCCTCCCGTACGTAGTTGCGCCGCCCGGCGACCAGCCGCTCGCCGAGCCCGAGCTGGCCCAGGGCGAGGAAGACCGCGGAGTAGGCGGACAGCTTTTCGTACTGGCCGTGGCGCCCGGCGTTCTCGTCCTTGATCCGGTCCGGTTCGATCGCGTCGGCCACGGCCAGGATCTCCGCGGGGAAGTCGGTGTCCGCGTTCAGCAGCGGACTCCGGTCCAGGCCGAGCTTGGCGAAGGAGTCCATCACGATGCAGCCGGCCATCAGCCGGAAGTACGGGTTCTCCTGCGCGCGCACCGCCTCCAGGACCGGGCCGAGGGCCTCCTCCAGGTCGGAGCCGCGCAGCGGGCGGGCGGGATCGAGGACGCCCAGGACGAATTCGGCCATGAGCCGCGAGAACCGGGTGTAGCCGCTTGCCGTGACCCCCTTCGCGTCGAGCAGGGCGAAGGTCCGGCGGATCCGCTCGGCGGCGGCGGGATCGTAGGCCACGGGGTACTGGCCCAGGCCGATCCCGCGCACCATGCGGCTCCACGGCGTGGCGATCATGCGGGTCTCGTTCGACAGGTGGCGCAGGCCGTCCACCGGAACGGGGAAAGGGGAGGGGGACGGGGAGGGAAGGGAGGTCATGGGAGTGCCTTCCGTAGGGCGGGATGGGACGGGGTCGGCTAGTTGCCCGGCCTGCGGCGCGGCGGTACTTCGAGGCCCAGGAACTCGGTCCTGGTGCCCTCCAGCATCTCCAGGGCCCAGTTCAGCCACTTGATGCCCTCGCAGTAGATCGCCACGGGCCTGCGCTGCGTCTGGTAGGTGTCCATGAGCGTCCCGTCCAGCTCCTTCTGGAAGTGGAAGGGCGGCATCGCGGTGAAGTGCTGCCCCATCACGAACACGAACCGCACCAGCCAGTACGGGTCGTCCCGGAGGTAGGCCGAGTCCGGGTCGTCGAGACCGAGCGCGGCCGTCATCACGGGGGCGAACCAGTCCTCCATTCCCCGGGGCTCCGCGTGGTCGACCGTGCCTCCGCCCTGGACCACGTCCCGTACCCGGTACGCCCGCTGGTACGGGTTGTCCTCCAGGAAGGCGATGTCGACGGCGGGGGTCTTCCCCGGGCCCACGTCGACGCCCAGCGTGAACTGCTCGAAGTGGATCTCGTCGTAGTGGCCGATGGAGTTGTGCCACGGCTTGTTGTCGTACATCGCGTCGTCGCGGGTGTCCTTGCCGTCGCTCTTGTAGCCGATGGCCCGCGGATCGAGGAACTTGATGCCGAGCGAGTCCGCGGTGATGGCCGCCAGCGCCGCGTCGAGCTCCTCGCGCGCCGCCCCCTCCTCGATGAGCCGCTGCGCGCGCAGCAGCGGGCCGCTGTCGGTGATCTTGATGTTCTCGGTGTTCGTGTCGCCCATGACCAGCGAGTGGAAGGCCGGCTCCAGGATCTCCAGGAACTCGGGAGCCGCCCGGAACCGCTCCAGCAGGGCCCCCGAGTTGAGGTAGGACACCCCGTTGATCACGATGCGCTCCGAGTCGAGGAGGTCCTCGCCGAAGGTCCGGGGCGCGGTGCGGCGGCACAGGGCGAGGCGGTCCTCGATCTTCTTGAAGTACGAGGTGTTCAGGGTCTCGCCGGGCGCCAGGTGGCGGCCCACGCTGTGCACGTTCTCGTTCAGCACCCGGATGATCTGCTCGTAGAGCCGCGCGACCACCGCGGGCGGCGGGGTGTGCTTCTCGACGAACCGGCTGACCTCGTCGCCCGCCACGTAGCTCATCTCGTAGATGACCTCCCGGTACCCGGTGCGGCCGTCCTGTCCGCGCAGGTGGGCCGGTACGGGGACCTCCCGTTCCAGGGTGGCGAAGGCCTCGGGGAAGTGGTCGCGCACCGGCAGCGGCAGGGACTGCAGGAACTCGGCCTGCTTCGCGGCCTTCGCGAACGGCGGCAGCATCACGCCGTCCCCGTCCGGGTTCCAGTGCGCGGTGGTCAGGGCCTCGCTCAGGATCTTGCGCACGGTGACCTGCTCCTCGTCCTCCTTCCTGATGAAGATCGTCATGGACTCGCTGCCGCCCTTGCCGAAACCGACGATCCGCTCGCCGGGCTCGACGTAGGAGTAGACCGTGCTGGAGAGGACCTTGCGGCTCTGGGCGTTGTCCAGGACGCGCTCGTTCTCCCCGGTCATCGCGAGGACGCAGGCGTACTCGAACGCGTCCAGCTCCGGGCTCAGCCGCTTCTTCCACGCCTGCGCCGGGTCCGTGATCCGCAGGACGTGCCCGTGGTACGGGCCCACGTCCAGGGAGGCCGCGTCGAGCTCCGAACCCAGCGCGACGACCTGGCAGTTGCCGTTGAGGTGGATCCGGCGCACCTCGGTGTTCAGGGTGGCGCCCCGGAGCACCGCGCGGGTGGCGTCCTCCAGGTCCTTCCTGGACTGCACCGGTACGCCTTCGGGCGATATGACGGCGATCACGGCACTGGTGAGGCTGCTCAGCACCAGCTCGACGGCATCGTCGCGCAGCCGCGCCGCGGACAGGGCGACGGCGTCGGCCAGGGAGATCGCGCCCGACACCGCCAGGGCCACCAGCCAGCCGAGCGCGTCGCTGCCCTCCAGGTAGTAGTCGCTCTGGGTGAACAGCGCGGGCCGGTGCCGGGCGAGGGTGTGGAAGAGCAGGTACGGGTAGACGATGCGGTGGTCCACCGGGGGGAGTCGCTCGCCGCCGCCCCGCAGGCCCTTGAACATCTGGTTGTACGCCTGGAGCGCCACCGGCTGGGTGTTGACGAGCAGCTCGGTGCGGCGCTTCAGCTCCGCGTCGTCGAGGTCGGCGAGCGCGTCGAAGTGGAAGACGAGCACCTCCGGACGGCCGGTCTCGACCGTCCGGGTGCGTGCGGTGCCCGCGGCGTCGACCACGCGCAGCTCCAGGTAGGCCTTGCCGAGGAGCTCGGCGGCGGGGTCCTCGGCTGCGGGGTCCTCGGCGGGCGCGGGGCTCTCGGAGGTGACCCGCTTCTTCAGCCGGGCCTTGGTGACCAGCTCGCCGCGGCCCACGTCGATGTGGTCCCGGTGGTTGCGCGTGTGCTGGAAGACCTCGAGCAACTCGTAGAACGCGTCGGCCCCTTCCCGGTCCGTGCAGAGCATCTCCGCCGTGATGACGCGGCCGAGGGTGCGGGAGAAGTACTCGTCCCAGGCCTCGCTGCCCTCGGCGAGGCGGAACAGTTCACGGAGCGTCTCGTGGTGCCCGTGGTCCGGCCGGCCCCCGGCGGCGTACAGGGCCTCCAGGTCGGTCATCAGGGCGTCCACCACGCCGAGGGCGTGCAGGAACCGGTCGGTGTCCGCCGGGGTTCCGGTGTAGGCCATGACGGGGGCGTCGGTGGCGTTGTCCTTCAGCAGCCGGGCCGACTTGTTGCCGAGGCCCAGCTCCAGCACGAGGTCCGCGTCGAGGCCGTCGAGGACCTCGCAGGTGTCCCGGGAGGCCATCACCCGGTCGGTCATCGCCAGGATCCCCTGGCGGATGCCGGCCGCCGTGGTGAGCAGCGACCGGTCGTGGTTGGACACCACCGGGACACGGGGGTCGGCGAAGCGGACCGACTGGATGTCGAGGAACTTCTCCAGGGCCTGGCGGGCGGGCCGCATCCGCGCGGAGTGGGCCAGGAAGAAGGTCGGGTCCTTCAGCTCCTCGGTGGCCACGCCCGGGAACCCGGCGACGAACCGGTCGAAGTCCGCCTTGGCGCCGGGGCTCACGTAGACGTTCGCCTGCGTCGGCGAGTAGGCCTTGTGCAGTTCCACGTCCACGAGCGGGTATGTGGCGTGCAGCGCGGCCAGGACCTCCGTGAGGGCCTCGGGCCCGGGGGCCTTGACCGCGACCACGTGGGAGGGCTCGGGCACCAGGGGCGTCTGGCGGACGGAAGGCGGCAGGTAGCAGGCCATGTTGCGGGCGAAGGGCTCGTCGGTGCTCCGGCCGCCGGCCGCGAGCAGCATCAGCGGGGTGAAGGCCGTGGCGATCTTCACGCCGTCGGCGACGGACAGGGAACCGCTGGCCACCGCGGCCGTCAGGATGCCGAAGCTCTCGCCCGTGTAGGCGATGAAGCTGAGCGGAGTCCCGTTCTTCTCGGCCCGGTCCCGCAGGTAGGCGTCCAGGGCCAGGCTGTGCACCAGCAGGGCGGCCCCGATGAATCCCTGGCGCTCCAGCTTGCCTTGGGGGAGGTTCTCGGACGCGGTGAGCACCAGGTCGGGCCGGGTGGGGAAGCCGAGGGCGCGGGCGGCGTCCTGGTAGATGCCGGTGACCTCCGGGATGCCTGAGTCGAGGAGTGCGCGGCCGAGGTCCTGGTAGGACGCCCGGCTGCCCAGGCCGGGGAAGAACCCGGCCACGCGTACGCGGTCCTTCGTGCTGAGGATGTCCTCGAGGAGCGCGGGCCGGTAGGGGGTGGCCGGGAACGGCCGGGCGGGCTGGGCGGGGGTGCTGGAGCTGGACACGTGCATCGCCTTCTCGCGTTGGGCTGCGCGGCGGAGGAAGGGAATTCCCCGACGCTTTCCATCGGATGACGAGAGAAAGTCTTGTCCAGCCGACCGGGCCGGTTCAATGCATTCCAATTCAGGCTTGTTCAGGTCTTTACAGGGCGGGCAAGGGAGTTTTCCGGGAAGGTCAAGGCATGTCAGATGATTGACAACTGTGCAGGTCAGTCGTGCAGCAGTGACGACTTCCAGGCTTCCCCTGCCTTTTTGGAGAACGGCAAAAAAGCAGGACCGCGGGAGCCCCGAGGCCCCGCGGTCCTGATTTATCGAAGCTTTTACAATTCCTACTGGACGCCCGCCCCGACCTTTCCGGGCTGCGGTGCGGAGCCGGCCGAAATCACCTGGGCGGCCTTGGAACGGACGGCCATCGAGCCGCCGCCGACCGCGACGACGAGGGCCGCGAGGGCGAGGCCGGCGCCGACCCACAGCGGGGAGACGAACCCGTACCCGGCGGCGATGGTCAGTCCGCCGATCCAGGCGCCGAGCGCGTTGCCGACGTTGAAGGCGGCCACGTTGGCGCCGGAGGCCATGGTCGGCGCGTCCTGGGCGTACTTCATGATCCGGACCATCAGGCCGGGGGCCGCGGAGAGGCCGACGGTGCCCATCAGCAGCAGCGAGATGATGGTGGCGGTCTTGTTCTCCGCCGTGAGGGCGAAGAAGACGAGCACGGCGATGAGGACCGCCATGATGCCGGCCAGCGAAGCGTTCAGGGACTTGTCGGCGACCTTGCCGCCGACGAAGTTGCCGATGAACGTGCCCACGCCGAAGACCACGAGCAGCCACGGCACGGTGCCGGTGGCGAAGCCGGTGACGTCGGTGAGCGTGAAGGCGATGTAGGTGTACGCACCGATCACGGCGCCGAAGGCGAGCACGCTGAGCGCGAGCGAGATCCAGACCTGGCCGCGCCGGAAGACGGCGAGCTCGCCGCGCAGGCTCTGCCCGGACGAGGGGGTCTGCGGCACCAGGAGCTGGATGCCGATCAGCGCGACGACGCCGATGACGGTGATGGCCCAGAAGGTGGAGCGCCAGCCGAACTGCTGGCCCACGAAGGTGCCGAGCGGTACGCCGAGCACGTTGGCGGCGGTCAGTCCGCCGAACATGAGCGCGATGGCGCTGGCCTTCTTGTTGTCGGCGACCATGTCGGAGGCGACGACGGCGCCGACACCGAAGAACGCGCCGTGGCACAGGGCCGCGACGATCCGGCCGGTCATGAGCAGCGCGTAGGTCGGGGCGACGGCGGACATCAGGTTGCCGACGATGAAGAGCAGCATGAGGCCCGAGAGGACCTTCTTGCGGTCGAAGCGGGCGACGGCCGCGGTCAGCGCGATGGCGCCGATCGCGACGCTCAGCGCGTAGCCGGAGACCAGGTAGCCGGCGACCGCTTCGGAGACGTTGAAATCGTCCGCCACCTCGGGCAGCAGACCTACGATCCCGAACTCGGTGAGGCCGATACCGAAGCCTCCGAGTGCCAGGGCAATGAGCCCGATAGGCATGTGAAAACCCTTCGTTGTTGCGTGGCATGCGGTGCGGGACCGTGCCGTGCCTGACCAGTGAATGGACGCATCGAAGTATCGCAGTATTTCGATGCGAGATGTCAAGTCGGTCGCTGCGCCACGGCCCGCGGCCGCCGGTGGCGTAACGTATCGCCTATCCTCGATGCGTAGAGGACCGTCCTGCGCCCACCCGAGAAGGCTCGATGACGACACAAGACACGCGAGGCATGGCCGTGAACGACATGCCCATGACAGATGACTCCGCGGCTGAGCTCACGGCGCTGATCGAGCCCCTGAAGGCGCTCGCCCACCCCGTACGGCTCCAGGTGCTCCAGTGGCTGCGCACCCCCGAGGAGCACTTCCCCGTCCACGAGGTCGGGGTCTGCGTCAGCCACATCCAGGCCAGGACGGGGCTCGCGCAGTCCACCGTCTCGGCGTACATGGCCGTACTCGAACGCGCGGGGCTCGTACGCTCCGCACGCGTCGGGAAGTGGACCCACTACCGGCGCGACGAGGAGGGCATCGCCCGGCTCATCGAGGGGCTCGGGCGGGACATCGGGGGCATCGGGGCGGCGCCCGCACCGTCCGCCCGGCCCTGAAGGCGGGCTCATCCGTGGCCCATGCGGTAGCCGACGCCGCGGATGGTGATGACCCACGTACCGGCGCCGAGCTTCGCCCGCAGGCTGCTCACATGGGTGTCTATGGTGCGGCTGGAGTCGGCCCAGCTGGTGTCCCAGACCCGGTCCATCAGCTCCTTGCGGGAGATGACGTTCTCGGGGGCCGAGGCCAGGATGTGCAGCAGCTCGAACTCCTTGGCCGTCAGGCTGACCGGCCCGCCGCGCAGGTGGACCTCACGGGTCTTGCCGTCGAGGTGGAGCGGCCCGATGGAGATGTTGCGGGTCGGCTCCGGCCGGGCGTGGGCCCGGCGCAGCACGGCCTCGATGCGCGCCGTCATCTCGTGCACTCCGCAGGAGGCGAGTACGCAGTCGTCCGCCCCGGCCTGCAGGGCGAGGACCCGGTCCAGCTCGGTGTCGCGGCTGGTGACGGCGATGACCGGCTTGTCCCCCGCCTCCCGTATCGACCGGCAGACCTCCAGGCCGGCGATGTCGGGGAGGTCGAGGTCGAGCACGACCAGGTCCGCGTTGCGGTGCGCACGTAACGCCTCCTCCCCGGTTTCCACGCTGGTCGCCGAGTACCCCTGCCTGCGCAGGTAGCCGACCCGCGCCTCGGCCATGGCCTCGTCGCCCTCGACGACCAGTACGCGGATCTTCAGTGCCTCGGTGACCTTGCTGGGATACGGGCCCGCGGTGTCCGCCGCGTCCCGCCGGCCAAGCCACGCGAGGTGTCCCCCCAGAGTCATGCCTCCCCCTCTGTCCGAGGAAAATAATAGTACGTTTTTTGTTTTTTGGCGATCGAGCCCGGTCGACAGCAGGTCCGGACTCGATTAAATAATAGTGTGCACTTTTTTTTAAGGCCCATCCAGCCCCGGATGAGCAATCTCACTCGACGACCGGCCGCCCCGTGCTGCCACGGAAGGAGCGCAGGGATGCAAGAGAGGGCCGCCCGGACGCGACGGACCCTGGTCTCCGCCGCCGCCTGCGAGTTCGACCGCAGTGGCTACGCGGGGGCGTCCCTGGTCCGGATCGCACGGTCCGCCGGGATCTCCTTGGGGGCGCTGACCTTCCACTTCTCCAACAAGGAGGAGCTGGCGGAGGTGGTCCGGGCCAAGGGCCACGACGCCACCGTGGCCGTCGTGGACCAGGTGCGGGACCGTCAGGAACCGCCGGTGGAATCGGTCGTGACCCTGACCCTGGCACTCGCCGGACTGCTGGAGGCGGACCACTGCGTCCGCGCGGCGGCCCGGCTGACCAGGGAACTGCCCGGGTGCGCCCCCGACTGGACCTCGGCGTGGGTCCCGTTGATCGGCGAGTGCCTGGGGCGCGGCGGCCCGGGCCGGTCGGGTCCCGTCGCCGATCCGGCGGCGCTCACCGTGCTGGCCACCCACCTCGTTGCCGGTGCGGAGGCCGACCTGCGGCGGCGGGCCGACCACGAGGAGGATCCCGCGGGGCGGACCGCCGCGCAGCTCGCCCGGATCTGGGACCTCGTCCTCGGCGACTTCCGCTCCTGGGGCGCCGGCTGACGGAGCGTGCGGGCCCCGGCCCCGGCCCGCGCCCCGGGGGATCAGACCGCGCTGGTGCCGCCGTCCACCGGGACCGCTCCGCCGGTGATGAAGGAGGCCTGGTCGCTGAGGAGCCAGGCGGCCGCGCGGGCCACCTCCACCGGTTCGGCCAGGCGCTGCTGGACGGCTCTGGCGGCAGCGGCCTGTTCCAGTTGCGGGAAGGCGCGGATGGCGTCCTCCATCAGGTCGGTGCGGGTGGCTCCCACCATCAGGGCGTTGATCCTGATGCCGTGCTGCCCGTACTCGGCCGCCGCGGCCCTGGTCAGGCCCAGCACGGCGTGCTTGGCCGCCACGTACGGGGAGATCGCCCCGGTGGCGAACTGGCCCGCGGTGCTGGAGGTGTTCACGATGGCGCCGCCCGTCTCCTGCCGGATCAGGACCGGGAGCTGCTGCTTGAGGCAGTTCCAGACGCCGCGGACGTTGACGTCCATGATCTGGTCGAAGACCGCGTCGTCCGTCTCGTGCAGGCGGGGCCCGATCGAGCCCCAGCCGGCGTTGTTGAAGGCCCCGTCCAGTCCCCCGAAGGCCTCGACCGCACGGGTGACCGCGCGTTCCACGTCCGCGGTGGCCGTCACGTCTCCGGCCACCGCCTCGGCGCGGCCGCCCGCGGCCCGTATCCCGGCGGCGAGTTCCGCCAGCCGGTCCTCGCGGCGGGCCATCAGCACCACCGCCGCACCCTCGGCAGCGAACAGCCGCGCGGCCGACGCGCCGATGCCGCTCGAAGCCCCCGTGACCATGATCCGCTTGCCCCGCAGCATTCCCTGGACCTGTTCCATCCCGCGCCCTCTCCCCTCACCCCGACACTGGTACGCCGCCCACCTGGGCCGTCTCGGCCCCGGCCGGTGTCACCGGGCCGCCCGTACCGGGCCGCCCCGCGTGTTCCTACGCCGCGCGTGTTCCTACGCCCCGCGTGTTCCTACGCCCCGCGTGTTCCTACGCCCCGCGTGTTCCTACGCCGCGCGCCCGCGGGCCTCGCCGTACTCGATCCTCTTGAGGGCGCTCGGCACGGCCACGGCCTGGAGCAGGCACTCCCAGATCTCCCCGATCCGCTGCGGCAGGTCCTCGTGCGCGCTCTCGACGAAGGAGTGCATCTGCGCGCCGGTACAGGCGTTGACCACCACCCGGGCCAGCGCGGCGACGTCGGTGCCCGCCCGCAGCTCCCGCATGCCCTGCGCGACGAGCAGGTCCTCCAGGATGATCTCGGTCCACTGCCGGTGGGAGTTGTCCGCCGCCGGGGTGAACTGCTCCTGTTCCCACACCAGTCGCGCGCCCGCCCGCAGGACCGGGCTGGAGGGCAGCTGGCAGGCCCAGGTGAGCGTCACGTCCACGGCGTGCTGGAGCCCGCGCGAGGGGTGCGGCGGGACCACGAGCTCGGGCTGGCCGGCCACGATGTGCCGAGCCAGTTCGCCCTTGTTCCTGAAGTGGAAGTACACCGCGCCCAGGGTCACGCCCGCCCGGTCGGCGATCTTCATCACGCTGGTTCCGGCGAAGCCCTGCTCCGCGAACTCCTCGGCCGCGGCCTCGATCAGCGCGGCGCGCGTCCGCTCGGCCCGCTCCTGTTTCACTGCCCGCACGGCCACGTGCTTCACCCACTCTTCATCCGACTGGCTTCACTAAAAGAAAAATATTTTCTATTTTATACGCGAGGGGTGGATGGTGGACCCACACACCGCACCGCCCGGTTCCGCAAGCATTCCAGGGGGCACGTCGTCATGACATCAACCGCGACCAGCATCACCCACCACGCCGCCGCAGCCGAAGGCGGCCCCGCGGTGTCATCCGCACCCGCGGCGTTATCCGGGCCCGCTGCGTTAGCCGCCTCCGCGCCGTCGTCCCGTCCCGCCTTCGAGTCCCTGGTCGGCAAGTCCAGACCGGACGAGACCCTGGTCACCGACTGGAGCATGGTGTCCGACACCCTCCAGCGGGTCACCGTGCGATGGCCGCGCGACCACTCCTTCTACACCGCGAACGGGCGCTACAGCCCGCTGCTCTTCACCGAGAGCCTGCGCCAGGCGCTGGCCCTGCTCACCCACAGCGTCCACGAGGTCCCCCTCACCCACCGGACCGGCTGGGAGTACTTCGCCTCCTGCGTCGACCCCGAGGCGCTCGCCATCACGCCGGAACCCGGGCTCGAAACGGTCACCCTGCTCATCAGCCACCTCTCGGTGAAGCGCCGCCGCCTCGGCTCGGTCCACCTCACCTCGGCCGTCGAAGCGCGGCGCGGCGAGCGGCCCATCGGCGCCGCCGAACTGCGCTACAGCGCCCATCCGCCCGCCCTCTACAACCGGCTGCGGGGCACCTACGCGCAGGCCTCGCAGGCCTTCGGACGGGCCCTGCCGCTCACCCCGGCGGTGCCGGCCGCCCTGGTGGGCCGCCCGTACGAGCGGGACGTGGTCCTCTCCCCCACCGCCGCGGAACGCACCTGGCAGCTGCGCGTCGACGTGGGCCACGGCGTCCTGTTCGACCACCCGCACGACCACGTGCCGGGCATGGTGCTGCTGGAGGCCGCGGTCCAGGCGGCGCAGGCGTGCGCGGACCGGCCGGTGGTGGCCACGGCCTTTGAGACCGAGTTCCACCGGTACGTCGAGTTCGACCGGCGCTGCCTGGTGACGGCGGAGCCCGTCGCCCCCGACAGCGCGGGCCGCGACCGGGTACGGGTCACCGCGACGCAGGAGGGCCGCCCCGTCTTCTCCGCGACCGTGGCGACCGTACCGCTGCACCGGTACTGACGGGCCCGGCGGCGGTCGCCCCCGCTGCCGTCGTCCCCGCTGCCGTCGCCCCCGCTGCTGTCACCCCCGCAGCGGCCGTGCCCGTAGCGGCCGTCGTCACACCGCCCGCGGCAGCGGCAGCCCGGGGTCCCCGAACCAGCGGGTCAGGGCCAGTCGCAGCTCCTCCGCGTCCCGGGCCTCGCCCAGGGCCGACCAGACCGCGTAGCCGTCGGGGCGCACCAGCAGCGCGCCGGTGCCCCACCCGTCGCTCGCGGCGGTGGCCGTCACCACGTCCACACGGTCGGCCCAGGGCGCGGCGAGGGTGCGCAGGCCGAGGTGGCCGGCCAGGTCCAGGAGCAACGGGCGGCCACGGTGCAGGAGTTCGGCCAGGCTGGTGGGCCCGTCCGCGGTCTTCAGGGGCAGGCTGGGAACGAGCCGGCCGGCCAGCGGGTCGGCGGGGCGCGCGCCCACCGGGTACGTCACCGCGGTGCCGGTGATCATGGCGCTGAGGTAGGCGTTGACCTCGTCGAAGTGCATGAGCTCCGAGAAGAGCTCGCGCAGCGCGTCGGTGCGCGGATCGGGATCCATGAGCGCGACCTGGGCCCGTACGTTGTGCAGGACGGCGGCCGCGACGGGGTGCCGCTCGCTCTGGTAGGTGTCGAGCAGTCCGGGCGGCGCCCAGCCGCGCAGCTCCGCGGCGAGCTTCCAGCCGAGGTTGACCGCGTCCTGCAGGCCCAGGTTCACGCCCTGGCCGCCGGCCGGGAAGTGCACGTGCGCGGCGTCGCCCGCCAGCAGGACCCGGCCCTTGCGGTAGAGCTCCGCCTGGAGCGAGGCGTCGCTGAACCGGGAGATCCAGGCGGGGCTGTCCATCGGGACGGGCCGGCCCGCGATCCGCTCCACCTCGGTGCGCAGCTCGGCGAGGGTGACGGGGGCGTGCCGGTCCTGGTGCGGGCCGCGGAAGTCGTAGGTGCACACCCGGCTCAGCCCGTACGGGTTGGTCCACAGCAGCGTCCAGCCGCGCGGGGTGCGCTGCCAGCCGCCGGGGGCCCCGGCCGGGTCCAGCAGCCGCACTTCGCCCATGAGCGCGGCGACGGTCGGCCCGGCGCCCAGGAACCGGATGCCGCTCAGTTTGCGTACGGCGCTGCGTGCCCCGTCCGCTCCGACGACCCAGCGGGCGGTGAGGGTGCGCTCGCTGCCGCCGGGGGCGCGCAGGCGCAGCCGCACGTGGTCGGCGTACTCGTCGAGGCCGACCAGTTCCGCGCCCGGGACGACGCGCGCGCCGAGCCGGGCGGCGTCCCGTGCGAAGACCTCCTGTGCCCAGGCCTGCGGGCTGCCGACGATCACCGGGCCCTCCTCGACCACTTGTGACAGGTCCAGGTCGAAGAGGGCGCCGAAGTGGAAGCCCACCGGGCCCCGGATCGAGCGCGCGGCCGTGCGGTGGCCCGGCTGTACGGCCTCCAGCAGGCCGCGGCGGTCCAGGGTCTGCGCCGTGCGGGCGTGCAGGGTGCTCGCCTTGGAGATCCCGTCCGGCTCCGCCAGCCGTTCCAGCACGGTCACGTCGATGCCGAGCAGGGCCAGTTCGCGGGCGAGCAGGGTGCCGACCGGTCCGCCGCCGACCACGGCCACCTCGGTGTCGACGCCCAGCGCCTGCGCGCCCGCGCCGGCGTTCGCGGTGTCCTGTCCGGCATCCATGGGGCCTCCTTCGTCGGCGCTGCTCTCAGGGAACTAACACCGCCCGGGGCAGGGGAGTTGCCGTGCTCGGCGGGGGAGCGGCCGCGCGGCCGCTTGGCCCGATCCTTCAGCGGCCCTTGCCACAGTGCAGCCATGAGACAGAGCTGTCGCGAACGAAGGGGTGTGTCATGACGAGCATGCCGCTGACCGGGAAGGCATTACGGCTGGCGCGGTTGTCCCGGGGAGGTGACGGCCGGTATCTGTTCATCCCGCTCGATCACTCTGTCGCCGACGGGCCGATCGTGCCGGCAGCGGGATTCGCGGGCCTCGTGGCGGACATCGTGGAGGGCGGCGCGGACGCCGTCGTCGTCCACAAGGGCAGGGCGCGGATGATCCCGCCGACCCTGCTGACCCGCACCGGACTCGTGGTGCACCTCAGTGCCAGTACGAACCACGCACCCGATGTCGACGCCAAGGTCCTCGTCGGCGACGTGGAGGAGTGCGTGCGTCTGGGCGCGGACGCCGTGAGCGTCCACGTCAACATCGGCTCCGACACCGAGGCCGACCAGCTGAGCGACCTCGGGACCGTGGCGGCCGCCTGCGAACGCTGGGGCATGCCCCTGGTCGCCATGATCTATCCGCGCGGGCCCCGGGTGGACAACCCCTTCCGACCGGAGCTCATCGCCAACGTGGTGGCCATCGCGGCCGACCTCGGCGTCGACATCGTCAAGACGGTCCTCGCGGCCCCGCCGGAGCGGATGGCGGAGGTGGTCGACAGTTCCCCGCTGCCGATCATCGTCGCCGGCGGCGGTGGCGGGTCCGACGAGAGCCTCACCGCCTTCGCCGTGTCGGCGATGGCCAACGGCTGTGCCGGTCTGGCAGTCGGCCGTCGCGTCTTCACCAGCTCCTCCCCCAAGCAAGCGGTCCAGAAACTGGCCGCGATCGTCCACGGCCATGGGCTCGCTGACCAGCCCGAGCCTCACCCCGAACTGGCAGGTGCCCTGTGAAATTCGCCTGGATCGACCTTCGCTCCGTCCCCGCCGCCCACCTCGAAGCGGTCATCGACGCTGCCGTCCACGCCCGTGTCGACGGCATCGTCGGCAGCGACCCCGAGGTGCTGGCCACGCTGCCCGCCACGGTCAAGCGCATCCTGATCGGCGCCGAACGCCCCGAGAACCAGGGCCTCGACGATCTGATCGTGCTGCGCGAGGTCGCCGGCAACGACCACCTCAACGAGTTGCGCGCCCGTCACCAGAACGGCGAGAAGGACATCGCCGCGCTGGTCAACGTGACCGACGACCCGACCCTGACGCTGGCCTGCGAGACGGCGATCGCCCTGCCGTACACGGTGGTCCAGTTCAAGGACCCGACCAAGATCCCGCTGGAGATCGTGATCGCCGCGGCGGACCGCGCCCCGGGCCAGCTGATCTGCCAGGCCGACGACCTCGAAGAGGCCAAGGTCATCATCGACGTCCTGGAGAAGGGCTCGGAGGGCGTACTGCTCTCCCCGCGCAGCGCCAACGACGTCTTCGAGCTCGTCGAGGCGCTGCGCGTCAAGACGCCCGACCTGAACCTGACCACGCTGACGGTCGACTCCATCGAGCACCTGGGCCTGGGCGACCGGGTCTGCATCGACACCACCTCGCACTTCGAGAAGGACGAGGGGATGCTCATCGGCAGCTACGCGCACGGGTTCATCCTGTGCGTCAGCGAGACGCACCCGCTGCCGTACATGCCCACCCGTCCGTTCCGCATCAACGCGGGCGCCCTGCACAGCTACGTGTTCGGGCAGGACAACCGGACGAACTACCTGAGCGAGCTCAAGGCCGGCAGCCCGGTCCTCGCCGTGGGCGCCGACGGCCGCACCCGCCGCATCGTCGTGGGCCGCATCAAGCTCGAATCGCGTCCGCTGCTGAGCATCAAGGCCACGTCTCCCGAGGGCGTCGAGGTCAACCTGATCGTCCAGGACGACTGGCACGTACGGGTCCTCGGCCCCGGCGCGAGCGTCCTGAACGTGACGGAGCTCAAGCAGGGCGACCAGGTCCTCGGCCACGTCGCCACCGACAAGCGCCACGTCGGCTGGCCCGTGGGCGAGTTCTGCGTCGAGAAGTAACCCCGCAGCCCGCATACGCCGGTCCGGTGCCGTGCCGCCTCCTCAGGGGCACGGCGCCGGCCGGCGGGGACGTACCGGCCCCGGAGAAACGATGAGCGACGATGGCTGGTGGGGCGCCGAACTCCTCGCCTGTGCCGACCCGCGAGCGGTCTGGGCGGAGGTGGACGGACCCGACCCGTCCGCTGCCGTCTCCTTCGAGACCCTGCGCGTACGGACCGCGCGCCTGGCCCGCACCCTGACCTTCCACGGAATCCGTCCGGGGGCCTCCGTGGCCCTCCACGGCTCCCCCAGCTTCACCCACCTGTGGGCGGTGTTCGCCCTGTGGTCGATCGGCGCGCAGGTCATCCTGCTGGAACCGGCCCTGGGCCGCGCGGAACGGGAGGCACTGCTCGAGCTGAGCGACCCCCAGTACGTGGTGACCCTCGGCGAACTGCGCCGCGACGAGAAGACCTTCGTCCCGGAGTGCGAGGTCCTGGTGCGGCCGCGGCCGAACGCCCGGGCCCCGCGCACGGACCACTGCCTGGTGCAGTTCTCCTCCGGCACCACGGGCCGCCCCAAGGCGGCCGGCCGCACCGCGGACTCACTGCTGACCGAGGTGCGCCGCCTCGGACGCCTCCCGCTGATGCCCCGGGCGGGCGAACGGGTGGCCGTACTGGAACCGGTGGCCCACTCGTTCGCGCTGATCGGCGGGGTGCTCCACGCCCTGGCGGTGGGGGCGGCTGTGGTGTTCCCGGCCGCCGCCGACCGTACATCGGTCGTCTCCGCGGCCCGGCGCTGCGAGGTGCTCCTGGGCCGCCCGAACCATTTCGCGCAGCTCACAGGCGCCCCGGCCGGGTTCCGGCTGCCGCGCCTGCGGCTGGCCGTGTCGGGCGGCGACGCCCTGCCCGGTGAGACGGCCGGAGCCTTCGCCCGGCGCTACGGGGTCCTCGTCGGCCAGGCCTACGGCACCACCGAGACCGGCATCGTGGCCACCGACCTGGCGGGCACGCACGGCCCGGGGTCGATCGGCGTACCGGTCCCGGGCGTCCGCACCCGGGTCTCCGGCGGAATCCTCCAGGTCGAGATCCCCCGCTCCCCCTACCCCTACGAGGCCTCGCCGCTCCATGACGAGGGCTGGCTCTCCACCCATGACCTGGTGGCACGCGATCCGGCGACGGGCGCGCTGCGGCTGCGCGGCCGGGCCGGTCGGACCACCTCGGGCGCGGACCTGCTGGACATCGAAGCGGTGCTGCGCGCCCACCGGCACGTCACGGACGCGGTGGTACTGGGCGGAGCGGATCCGGTGGAGGCCCACGTGGCGGGCACCGAAGACCTGCGCCCGGCGGAACTGTCCGACTGGTGCCGCCGCTTCCTCGGCGAACACTCCTCCCCGCGCCGCTTCCACGTGGTCCCCGAGCTGGCCCGCTCCGCCAGCGGCAAGGTGCTGCGTGACCGGGCCCGGCTGCACGCCCGGGGCTGGGCCCCGCCGCCGGGGCCCGCGGGACGGAGACGGTGATGCCCGTACTGACGGCCGCGCCGCCGTCCCCCGCCCCGTCCCCCGCCTACGCGAGCGACGAGGAACGCTGGCGGGCGGTCCGGGACGGGGACGGGGCCGCGGACGGGAAGTTCTACTACGTCGTCCGCACGACCGGCATCTACAGCCGCCCCTCCTGCGTGGCGCGCCTCGCGAACCGGGAGAACGTCGAGTTCCACTCCACCCTGGAGGAGGTCCGCGCCCGCGGCTACCGCCCGTGCCGCCGCTGCCACCCCGACGAGCCGGTACTGAACCGCTACTACGCCGACACGGTGGCCCGCGCCTGCCTCCTGATGGACGAGGCGCTGGCACCCCCCAACCTGGACCTCGTGGCCCGGTCGGCCGGCTACAGCCGCTTCCACTTCCACCGCATGTTCAAGTCCCTGACGGGCGTGACCCCGTACGCGTACTGGACGGCGGTGCGCGCCCACCGGGTGCGCGGCGAACTGATCCGGGCCCGGACCGTCTCCGACGCCATCTACCAGGCCGGTTTCAATTCCAACGGCCAGTTCTACGCCGCCTCCTCCGCCATCCTCGGCATGACCCCCCAGGAATTCCGCGCGGGCGGCGCCGGCGTCCACATCCACTCGGCGACGGGCACCACCACCCTGGGCCCGGTCCTGGTAGCGGCAACGGCCAAGGGCGTGTGCGCGGTCCTCGCGGAGGCGGAGGACCCGCCGGACGCCGGGGACGCCGCGGACGGCACCGACGGTGCGCGGCTGCACGCCCGGCTGACGGAACTCTTCCCGCACGCCGACCACCACGAGGCCGATCCGGCCTTCGACACTCTCGTCGCGCGGGCACTGCTGCGCGCTGAACTCCCACTCACCGGAGGGAAGTTACTGCCTCCCACCGCCCTGCTCGTCTGCCTTCGGGAGCGGATCCGCCAGGAGCTCACCCCGCTGCGGGCCACCCCATTCCGGTGTGGAACCCGGGTCCGGACGAACGTAGCCTTCCTCGGGTGACGAAGACCGTGACGACGTACGTCGAGATGACCGACCCGAGCCGGCTCGTCCCCGGTGCTCCGGTCCCCGGGCTGGCACTCGTCTCCCTCGATGGGGACCTGTCGCCGGTTCCCGGCCTGATGGCCAGGATCGGCGCGCCGTACCAGTGGCGCAGCGCCCGGCGTGACCCACAGGAGTGGCAGGCGTGGTTCGCCGCGCATCCGGACAGGACCTGTTGGCTGCTGACGCTGGCGGACGAGCCGGCCGGCATGGTCTGTTACGACCTCCACCCGGGCGCCGACGTCGAGATCAGGACCTTCGGGCTCCTGCCGGAGTTCACCGGCAAGGGGCTCGGCGGTCACGCGCTGACGCTCGCGGTCCGGCAGGGCTGGACCCTGGTGCCGGGCGTGCGCCGGGTATGGCTGCACACGTCGTCGGCGGACAACCCCAACGCGCTCCCCAACTACCACCGCCGCGGATTCCGCACCTTCAGGACCGAAGAAGGCGACCACTGAACTCCCGGGCCCCGACTCGGGAGGGGACTTGCTGCCGCTCAGTGCGCCAGTCAGCCCTCGTCAGGCTCCGCCACGATGAACCCGCGCACGGGCACGGGGCCGTTCCGGTCCGGGGCCTGCACGCTCTGAGCCTGACGCATGACCTCGATGACATCGGCGTACTCGGGGGCGATCCACTCCATCATGGCGGCAGCCTACTCAGCCCTTCGGCTTCGGGATGATGACGATGGGGCCGCCGTCATCCGAGTGCCGGCAGGACGCGGCGACGGAAACGGCGGAGTCCTCCGGGCCGCGCCACAGGTCCGCGTCCACGGTGTAACCCGCCGCTCCGATAGCGGCCACCGTCCGTTCGACGGAGCTGTGCGGCCGGTTGTCGGGATCGGGCCGCTCCGGCACGTGGTGGATGAAGCCGCCGAGCCGGGCGCACAGGGCCTGGTAGAGGCGGGTGTGCAAGACGAGCGCGTGCCAGCCTTCATCGACCACCCGGGAAGGCACGAGACCTTGCGGGCGCCGGACTGCCGTGGCAAGGAATGCCAGGGCGTCGACGACGATCCGTCCGGCCAGCTCCGGGGCCATGCCCGGATTGTTGTCGAGGACCGTGTGCATGACGCCGTTGAACTCGGCGTCGCTGAGCAGGGCGCGCGGGTTCACGGATACGGAGGTCGTGAGGCTACCTCCAGGCAGCGCGGACGGTGCCGGAGCGTCGGGCCGGGTGATGCACGGGGGCGGGACCGGATTGGGTACGGGACTGGACATGCTTCTCCCTAGATCGTGTGCAGGAAGGTGCGATTCAGCGCGGCGTGCCGACGACGATGGCGGCGAAGGTGCCGAGCACGATCAAGACGTACAGGGCCTGCCGTGCGTACTCGTTCATCCGCTGGCCTCGATGTTGCGTATGGCCGTCGTCAGCTCTCGGCCGGACGGCATCCGGATGTAGGCGATCCGTGCGTACTCGGGGTCTCCGCAGACGCGGCGGACCTCTTCGCGGACGACGGCCATCAGCTTGCCGTGCGTGCCCGAGGCGATGTCGCGAACCTGTTGATGCAACAGCGGGTGGTCCAAGTGCTCGAACGGGTCAGACATCGGACACGTCCTCAAGAGAGGAAACGAACCGCTCCAGCCCGGACTCGGCGCGAGCCATCAGCTCGGGGCTCGGCGCCTCCGGCAGGGCGGGCAACCTACCTCGCTCCCGGCTCTGTTCGTCTGCGCTACTCGTCGTCATAAGAGGATGGTGGGCTGACATGCAGAGGGGCAGAAAGGCCATTGCGCGGCCATCGGTGGCCATGTGGCGGCCATGGCCGGGGACCGACGCCATGACACCTCACACTGGGGCCATGGGCCACCGAAACGACGCGCTGAGGGCCGCCCGACTCCGGATCGGATGGCGCAGCATGGATGCTGCGGCCGCAGCGCTCAGCACCCACGGACAGCGGTTCCTCGGCGACCGGTCGTACGAGGTGTCCGCACGGACATGGCGGCGCTGGGAGGGTACCCAGCCGGGATGGCCGTCGGAGGAGACCGCGACCGTGCTGCACGACGCGCTCGGCCGATGGCCCGAAGACCTCGGCTTCCGGGCGCCCGCCGGCTGGATCCGGCCTGAAGCCCACCCAGAGGAAGACATGAAGCGCCGCACCTTCGTCAACGTCACGGCCGCCGCACTCCTGCCCGGCCCCGTCGCCAAACAGCACGTCGACCCCGCGCTCATCACGTACTTCCAGGAGCAGTTGGAGGGCCACTACCGCGCCGACATGTTCCTCGGCCCCCACGACCTGATCGGCACCGTGTCCGCGCAGTATCAGCTGATCGACAAGCTGGTCCGCAGTGCCGCAGGCGAGACCCGCCGCGGCCTCCTCCGCGTTGGTGCCGCCTACGCCGCGCTCGTCGGCTGGCTTTACCAGGACGCCGGCGACCTTGGCGCGGCCAGCTTCTGGCGGGGGGTCACGCAGGAGATCGCGGCCCGCTCCCGAGACCCTCACCTCGTCGGCTACTCCCTCGTGAACCTCGCGCAGGTCCGGACCGACCTCGGCGACGGTCACGGCGTCATCGACCTGTGCGAGGCCGCCCTCCACGATGACCGGGTCATCCCCAAGGTGCAGGTCATGGCCATGCAGCAGCAAGCCCACGGTGCCAGCCTGACCGGCGACCGGACCGCCGTCGACCGGCTTATCGACACCGCCGGTGGGCTCATCTCACGCGTGGACGATGACCTGCCGTGGGGCAACGCCTGCCGACGCACTCCGGGCTACCTGGAGGTGCAGCGGGCCACTTGCTACGGCCGTCTCGGGCTCGGCCAAGAGGCGGAGGCGCTGTGGTCGCAAATCCTCGACGCTGTGCCCGCGACCGCTCGCCGGGACCGCGGCGTGTACCTGGCCCGGCACGCCACGGCGGCCGCCGGGGCCCGGGAGCCGGAACAGGCAGTAGAGATCGCACGCGCCGCAGCAGAGATCGCGGCAGAGACCCGGTCCGCACGCATGCTGCGTGAACTGCGCGGCCTGGAGCGGGCCATGCGGCCGTGGCACGATGCCCCGGTAGGCCGGGACCTCACCGAGATCCTGGCCCCCATGAACGAGGGGAGCTGACATGGGCGTACCGACGCCGCTGTCCGACGAGGAGATCGTGCGTGGCTTGGCCAAGCTGCCGGGGTGGGAGCGTGAGGGCGAAGAGATCACCCGTACGTACGAGATCCGCTACCACGCGGCGGTCGCCGCGATCGTCACGATCGCGGACCGGTCCCGCCGTATCCAGCACCATGCCGACCTCGACCTCCGGATCGACAGTCTGCGCGCATCGATCACCACACACGACGCCGGCCACCGGCTGACGCTCGCGGACTTCGACCTCGCGCACCGCATCGACGCGATCGTGGCTGCGCACCAGGCGCTCCCTCTGGACTGATCCGCACGCACGCGCTCCCTCCCGCCCATGGTCGAGAGGGAGCGTTGTGCTGTCAGCCGACACCGGCCCTCGTCGTGCCCCGTCAGCTCCAGAGGTTCTTGCGCTGTTCGCGCAGTTCCTTGAAGGAGTCGAGGTCCGGGACGGTCCAGCCGTCCAGGTCGTACTCCTCCAGGGCCTTTTCCGCGAAGCCGCGGTAGCCGTCGAGCTGGCCGCTGGCGGACTGGGCGTGGAAGATGTCGGTGCGGACCTGCTCGTGGTTGCCGGAGTAGTTGCGCTCGTAGAGCTCGTGGCGGCCGCCGAACTCGGTGCCGACCGCGTCCCACAGCATCTTCATCAGCTTGACCCGGCTGACGGAGTCGTAGCCGTTCGAGCCGCGGACGTACTTGTCGAGGTAGGGGCGGATCTCGGGGTTGTTGAAGTCCTCGGCGCTGGAGTTGACGTAGATCAGGCCGCTGGCCACGTCCTGCTGGATGATCTCCTTGATGCGCGGGTAGCCGATGGTCATGAACCAGCGGTAGGCCATGCCGTAGTCGAGCCGCGGCAGCAGCGCGCCGTTCTTCCACTCCTGCGGGTTGCGGGCCGCCGCGTCGCTCAGCGCCCAGAACATGTTCCGCCAGGCCAGGACCTCGCCGACGCGGGCCTGGATGCCGCGGAAGTCCTTGGAGCCGGTCATGTCCACAGCCTTGAGGAGGAGGCCCGCGATGAAGTCGATCTTCACCGCCAGGCGGATGGCCCCGTGGAAGGTCAGCCGCTCCAGGAAGCCGGACTGGGGGGCGAAGCCGTTGACCTTGTCGACGTCCCCGTAGAGGAAGACGTTCTCCCAGGGGATGAGGACCTTGTCCATCACGAAGATCGTGTCGTTCTCGTCGAGCCGGCTGGAGAGCGGGTAGTCGAAGGGGCTGCCCATGACGGAGGCGGCCGCCGCGTAGGAGGGGCGGCAGATCAGCTTCAGGCCCGGCGAGCCCATCGGGATGGTCGCGACGAGCGCGAACTTCTTGTCGCGCAGGGGCAGCCCGTAGTGCGAGATGAAGTTGTAGTTGGTGATGGCCGAGCCGGTGGCGACCACCTTCGCGCCGGAGACGATCAGACCGGCGTCCGTCTCCTTCTCCACGTGCACGAAGACGTCCTGGACCTCCTCCGTCGGCAGGTGGCGGTCGACCGGCGGGTGGATGATCGCGTGGTTCCAGAAGAGGACCTTCTCCTGGGACTCCTTGTACCAGCGGCGCGCGTTGTCCTGGAACGGCGCGTAGTACTCGCTGTTGGCGCCCAGGGTGCCGAGGAAGGCGGCCTTGTAGTCGGGGCTGCGGCCCATCCAGCCGTAGGTCATCCTGGCCCACTCGGCGATGGCCTCGCGGTCCTCCACCATGTCCTGGACGGTGTGCGGGGTCCGGAAGAACTTGTGGGTGAAACCGTTGCTGCCGGTGTCCGTGCGGGTGGTGAGCACGTCCTGCTTGGCCGGGTCGTGCAGCGCGTTGTACAGCCGCGCGGTCATCAGCGCCGAATTGCGGAAGGCGGGGTGGGCGGTGACGTCCTTGACGCGTTCGCCGTAGAGGTAGATCTCCCGGTCGTCGCGCAGGCTCTCCAGGTACTCGTCGCCGGTCATGGGCCGGGTCACGGGGGCCTCGGGAGCGCCGGTCGGGGCCGCCGTCGGAGCCGCGGTCGGGGCCGCTTCGCCGTTCGTGAGCGTCATGTGGTTCGTCCTTGTCCGGTCAATGAGCCTGTGAGTGATGGGTGGTCGTCCTCGCGGATGCCGAAGGCCGCCGTCCAGCCGTGGGCGGGCCCGTCGAGCGACCCGGTCCAGGCCGCCCCCTCGGACGGCCGGCGGAAATCGCCGAGCACCCCGGAGTGGAAGACGAGGGGTGGACCGCCGGGGGCGTCGAAGGCGACGACCTGCCCGATGTGGAGCACGTGGTCCCCGCCGTCGTACGAGGCCCAGGGCACGCAGGAGAAGTGGGCGACGGCGCCCTCGATGCGCGGGGCCGCCGTGTCCTGGCCCCAGCTGAGGTCCGGCGCCGCCGCCCGGTCGCCGCGGCCCGCGAACAGCCAGGCCAGGTCCTGCTGGTGGGCCCCGAGGACGTTGATGCCGAAGGGGGCGCCGACGAGCCGTTCGCAGGTGCGGCTGCGGCGGTCCAGCGACACCAGGACCAGCGGCGGATCGAGCGACACCGAGGTGAAGGAGGAGACGGTGGCGCCGTAGACGGCGTCGTCCTGCGCGGTGGTGACCACGGTGACGCCCGAGGCGAACTGGCCCAGGCAGTTCCTCAGCGCGCGCTGGTCAAGGCTCACGGGTTCTCCTCGGCGAACTCGATTGGTCTCGATCGATCTCGATTGATACGGGCGCAAGAACCGGGAAACAGCATTCCTTTTGAATTTGATAGAACGGGCGGACCGGCGATATAGGCCAGGGCGGATCACCGCCGCCACGCGGGCATTGTTCCAGTAGTCACTGAAGAACCGGTCCAGGGATATAGGACCTCTTCAAGACGCTTGACGAATTCTCGCGCCCGCTCTAGCTTTCTGCTGTTTCCTGCGCGTCGCCGCAGGTCGTCAGGGTGTGTGAACCGATCCGCACCGAATCCGCTGTCGCCCGTACTGACCCAGGAGTATCCCCATGCGTATCCAGGTCGATGTCAATGAAGCCCTTCAGGACTATGTGGCCTCCATTTCTCTTCGCGAGCCCGAGGTACTGGGGGACCTCCGGGTGAAGACCTCGGAGCTGCCCCTTTCGCTCATGCAGATTTCCCCCGAACAGGGCCAGTTCATCTCGCTGCTCGTGAAGGCGATCGGGGCCAAGCGCGCCCTGGAGGTCGGCGTGTTCACCGGCTACAGCCTGCTCGCCACGGCGCTGGCGCTGCCCGAGGACGGCAGTGTCGTCGCGCTGGACATCAGCGAGGAATGGACCGCGATCGCCCGTGAGTACGCGGACCGCGCCGGGGTCTCCGACAAGATCGACCTGCGCATCGGCGACGCGCGCGAGTCCCTCGAGGCGCTGCTCGGCGAGGAGGGCGCGGCCGGCTCCTTCGACTTCGTCTTCATCGACGCCGACAAGGAGAACTACTGGGCCTACTACGAGGCCGCCCTGACGCTGCTGCGCCCCGGCGGCCTGGTCGTGGTGGACAACGTGCTGTGGCACGGCGCCGTGCTCGACGAGACGAAGCAGGACTCCGAGACCACCGCGCTGCGCGCGTTCAACGCCAAGGTGCGCGACGACGAGCGGGTCGAGCTGAGCGTCCTGCCCTTCGCCGACGGCCTGACCTTCGCCCTCAAGCGCTAGAGGGTGTCTGGCGGATCGGGGCCGGGCCCGATCCACCAGACACCCCCTACCCCCGGGGCCGCCCGCCCCCCGCACCGTCCAACCGCCTCAGGCCTCAGGCCTGCGAGGTCCGAGCTCTCAAGAAGGTATGACCATGGCGCAGTACCCAGCCGGGATGCACAGACGACGCTTCCTCATCGGAGCGGCCGCCGCGGGCGGAGCCGCAGCCCTCGGCATGGAAGGGAAGGCCTTCGCGGACGACCCCATCATTCCCGCGGAGAGCACGGCGAGCACGGCGGGCCTGACGACGAACTCGATCGGCGCGATCTCCGTCACCCAGGCCGACCAGCAGTACCCGGACATGGTCCGGGCGCTGAACGCCCGGTACACAGCCGCACCGGAGTCCGTCCGGGTCGTGGACGCCCCCGCCCAGGTGGCCCCGATCGTCACCGAGGCGGTGCGGGCCGGCAAGCGGCTCACCATCCGCAGCGGCGGCCACTGCCTGGAGGACTTCGTCTACAACTCCGAGACGCAGATCGTGCTCGACGTCTCGAAGATGAACGGCGTGTACTACCACTCCGGGACGAACGCGATCGCCGTCGAGTCCGGCGCCACGCTGCTGGACGTGTACGAGAAGCTGTACTCGGCCTGGGGCGTGACCATACCCGGCGGCATCTGCTACTCCGTCGGCATGGGCGGGCACGTCGCCGGCGGCGGCTGGGGCATGCTCGTGCGCCGCAACGGGCTGGTCGTCGACCACCTGTACGCCGTCGAGGTGGTCACCGTGGCCGCCGACGGCACCGTGAAGACCATCGTGGCCACCCGCGAGGCCGCCGACCCGAACCGCGAGCTGTGGTGGGCCCACACCGGTGGCGGCGGCGGCAACTTCGGCGTGGTGACGCGCTACTTCTTCCGCTCCCCCGGGGCCACCGGCACCGACCCGCGCCAGTTGCTGCCCAAGCCCCCGGCCGAGGTGCTCTTCAGCGCCGTCTCCTGGGCGTGGAGCGACCTCACCAAGGACGAGTTCGTCCAGCTCGCGCAGAACTACGCGTCCTGGCACGTGGCCAACATCGGCGCGGACAGCCCGACCCGCTTCCTGACCAGCTTCCTGCTGCTCAACCACAAGTCCAACGGCCAGATCGGCCTGGTCACCCAGGTGGACGCGAACGCGCCGAACGCGCAGCAGATGCTGGACGACTACCTCGCCCACATGAACCAGGGCGTCAACGTGGTCCAGGGCGCCCTGACCGAGCCGATGGGCGAGATGTCGGCCCTGCCGCACTTCGCCTCACCCCGCCGGATGCCGTGGCTCCAGGCGACCCGCTTCGCCGGCACCACGAACCCGCTGCTCAACGACCCGACGCTGCGGGCCGAGTACAAGTCGGCGTACATGAAGGCCAACTTCCCGCGGGCCCACGCGGAGACGATGTACAAGTACCTCACCAGCACGGCCATCGACAACCCGAAGGTCAACATCCAGCTGACCCCGTACGGCGGCCGGGTCACCGCGCTCGGCGACACCGACACCGCCGTGTCCCACCGTGGCTCCGCCTTCAAGATCCTGTGGTCCGTGCTGTGGAACGACGCCTCCGAGGACGCCAAGCACATCGCCTGGACCCGGGAGAGCTACGAGGAGACGTACGCCGACACGGGCGGCGTGCCCGTACCCAACACGGTCACGGACGGGTGCTACATCAACTACCCGGACGCCGACCTGAACGACCCGCTGCGCAACCGGTCCGCGGTGCCGTGGCACGACCTGTACTACAAGGGGAACTACCCGCGGCTCCAGCAGGCGAAGAAGAAGTACGACCCGAAGAACTTCTTCCGCCACAGCCAGTCGGTGCGGTTGCCCGCCGCCTGACGCGCCACCCACCGCCCCACGGGCCGGGTCCGGATCCTCCGGGCCCGGCCCGCCGCGCGTGGCCGCGGCCCGCGTCCCGAGAACGAGCGCAACTCTTGGGGCGCCCGCAGCCCTTGCGATCCATAGCGTGGCTCCGGTCAAGGAGTGATCGGCGGAGGGGTTGGGGCGATGGTGCAGGACAGGGGCGGTATAGGACGGCGCAAGTTCCTCGCGGGCAGTGCCGCGGCGAGCGGGGCCGCGCTGCTCGCGGGCACGGTCGCCGCGAGCCCCGCGGCGGCGGTCGAGGACGGGGCCCTGGCCGAGCCCCTCACGGCGGTCACGCCCGTCGACAAGCGGTACAAGGACCTCGTACGGGGCTGGAACCAGCGCTGGGTCGCCTCGCCCGAGACCGTCTACCTGGCCGAGACCACCGCGCAGGTGCAGCAGGTGGTGCAGAAGGCGGTGACGGCCGGCAAGCGGCTCACCGTCCGCGGCGGCGGGCACTGCTGGGAGGACTGGGTCTTCAACGCGGACGTCCGCGTCATCCTCGACATGACCAAGATGAGCAAGGTCTACTACGACCCCGCGCGCAATGCCATCGCCGTGGAGGCCGGGGCCCAGCTGCTGAACGTCTACGAGCGGATGTACCGGACCTGGGGCGTCATCGTCCCGGCCGGCATGTGCTTCCAGGTCGGCGCGGGCGGCCACATCAGCGGTGGCGGCTGGGGGCTGCTCTGCCGCCAGCTCGGGCTGGTCGTCGACCACCTGTACGCCGTGGAGGTCGTGACGGTCGACGCCGACGGCACCGCCCGGGTGCGCGTGGCGACGCGCGAGGCCGACGACCCGAACCGCGAGCTGTGGTGGGCCCACACCGGTGGCGGCGGCGGCAACTTCGGCGTCATCACCCGTTTCTGGTTCCGCTCCCCCGGCGCCACCGGCACCAACCCGGCCGCCCTGCTCCCGCAGCCGCCGGCCGAGGTGCTGCTCAGCGCCGTCTCCTGGCCGTGGGCCGAGATGACCAAGGAGCGCTTCGCGCGGCTGGTGAAGAACTACGGGGACTGGCACGCCCGGAACCTCAAGCCCGGCACCGTGAACGACAACCTCGTCACCATGCTGGCGCTGAACCACAAGTCCAACGGGTACATCGGGCTCGTCACCCAGCTCGACGCGACCATCCCCGACGCGGAAGGGGTGATGGACCGGTTCCTCGCGGAGATGACGGCGGGCCTGGACCTGGCCCACCAGCCGCTGACCACCCACATGGGCGAGCTGTCCGCCATGCCGGAGCTCGCCAAGCCGCGCCGGATGCCGTGGCTCCAGGCCACCCGGTACATGGGGACGACCAACCCCACGCTGAACGACCCCAGCCTCAAGGGCGACTTCAAGTCCTCGTACTACCGCACGGCCATGCCGGACTCGCACATCGACGCCTTCTACACCCACCTCACCCGCGAGGACCTGGTCAACCCCACCGCCTCGGTGCTGCTCAGCTCCTTCGGCGGGAAGGTCAACGCGGTGGCCCCCGGGGACACCGCGGCCCCGCACCGCGAGGCCGCGTACAAGGCGGCCTGGATGATCTGGTGGACCGATCCGGCGGACGAGGCCAAGTCCCTCCAGTGGATCCGGGAGTTCTTCCACGGGGCCTACGCGGACACCGGCGGCGTCCCGGTCATCAACGCGGTGACCGACGGCTGCTACGTCAACTACCCGGACATCGACCTGCACGACCCGGCCTACAACACCTCGGGCGTGCCCTGGTCCACGCTCTACTACAAGGACAACTACCCCCGGCTCCAGCAGGTCAAGAAGAAGTACGACCCGCGCAACGTCTTCCACCACAGCCAGTCCGTCGAGCTCCCGAAGCCGTGACCGGGCAGCCGCCGCGCGCGCCGCGCACACCCCGGCGCGGCGGCTGGCCGGCGGTGGCCTCGGTGGCGCTCGGGTCCTTCACCCTGGTGCTCTCCGAGCTGCTGCCGGTCGGCGCCTTGACCGACATCGGCGAGGACCTGTCCGTCTCGACGGGGACGACCGGGCTCCTCGTCGTGATGCCGGGTCTCGCGGCGGCCGTGTCCGCTCCCGTGCTGACGGTGGCCTCGCGGGGCCTCGACCGGCGGACGGTGCTGTGGGCGCTCGCCGCCCTGACGGCCCTGGCCGACCTGGTCTGCGCCCTGTCCCGCGATCTCACCACGATGCTGGCCGGCCGGCTGCTGCTGGGCCTCGCGCTCGGCGGCTTCTGGGCCGTCGGCGCCGCGATCGCACCCCGGTTGGTGCGCCCGGAGTCCGTCCACCGGGCCTCCTCGCTGGTCACCGCCGGCATCTCCGTCGGTACGGTGGCCGCCCTGCCGCTGGGCGCGCTGGCCGCGCGGAGCGCGGGCTGGTGGACGGCGTTCTGGGCGGCCGGCCTGCTCGGGCTGGCCGCCCTGGCCGCGCAGATCCGCTGTCTGCCGCGACTGCCCGCCGATTCGGCCGTCGGCTGGCGGGACCTGGCGGGGGTGGTACGGATCCCCGCGGCCCGTGCCGGGCTGCTGGCCACCGTCTTCGTCTTCCTGGGCCAGTTCGCCTCGTACACCTACATCGCCCCCTACCTGGAGCGGCACGCCCGCTTCGGCGCCGGGGCGGCGGCCGCGCTGCTGCTCGGGTACGGGCTCGCCGGGATCGCCGGCAACTTCCTGGCCGCCGCCTCGCTCGCCCGCTCCGTACGGGCGACCGTCATGGCGAGCGCGGCCGCGCTGGCCGCCGTGGCGGCCCTGCTCCCCGTGGCCGCGGACTCCGCGGTGCTGGTGGCGTTCCTCGTGCTCGTCTGGGGCGCGGCGTTCGGCGCGCTGCCGCTGAGCCTGCAGACCACGATGCTGCGGGCCGTGCCCGCGGCGCCGGAGCGCGGCCTCGCGGTCTTCGTGACCGTCGTCCAGGTGTCGCTGGCCACGGGCTCGCTGTTGGGCGGCGTGGTGGTCGACGGGTACGGGATCCCGGCGAGCCTGGGCGTCGGGGCGGCGCTGGCCGCCTGCGCCGTCGCGGTGGTCGCGGCAGCGCCCGTACGCCGTTCCTCCCGTAGGCCGGACCCAAAGCCGGACTCAAAACCGGACCGAAGGCCGGAGCAAAAATCGGTGGTGTGAACGGCGGCCCGCCGGGGCCAGCCTGGGGGGACAACGCGGCTCACCGGATGGCCGGTCGAGCGTTCCCCTCTGGAGGAGACATGGCTGTCCACCCGGGCGAGGTCTACTACAACCCGCGGTGCCGGGAGAAGATCGTCATACGGACTCCCGCGGCACACACCGGCGGCGAGCGAGCGGTCATGGACCTCTACGTGGAGCCCGGCGGCTTCGCCGCCGGCTACCACGTGCACCCGTTCAGCGAGGAGATCTTCACCCTGGTCCGCGGCAGTCTGCGGGTGCACATCGACGGGCGCGACATCATCCTCGACGAGCTCGGCCAGACCGTCACGGTCCCGGCCGGCACGGAGCACCGGTGGTTCGGCAACACCGAGGAGGAGACCTCCTTCGCGGTGGTGGAACTGGTCAACCGGGCCGACCGTTTCGAGCAGCTGATCCTGCGCCAGCTCTTCGGTCTCGCCCAGGACGGCAAGACCGACGCCGAGGGCCGGCCGAGCCTGCTCCAGCACGCGGTGACGATGCGCGAGTTCTCCGACGTACTGCGGTTCACGGACCGCCCCTGGCCCGTCCAGCGCCTGGTGAACGGCGCCCTGGCGCCGCTGGCCCGGATGCTCGGCTACCAGGCCTGCAACCCCGACTACATGAACCGGCGCCCGCTGGAGGTGGCCGAGCCGGAGGAGCTGCCCGACGTGGTCGCCGCCCGGCTGGGCGCGCCGAGCGGGCGCGGCTGACCCGGCCGGCGCGATCCGCGCGGGCCGCTCCCGGCCCGCGCGGGACCCCGTACGAACGAAGGACCCCGGTGGCCTCACGGCCGCCGGGGTCCTTTTCGCTCGGTGAGCGGTTCCTGGGTGGGGAGTGCGTACCGAAAGGTCGGGTCAGAAGGTCTTGACGAAGCCGGCGTCGACGGCGAAGTCGGCGCCCGTGGTGCTCGCCGAGCGCGGCGAGGCCAGCAGCAGGATCGCGTCCGCGACCTCCTGCGGGGCGACGAGGCGGCCGGTGACCTGGCCCATCATCTGCGGGGCGATGGACTCCATGATGCTGTCGCGGTCGGCGCCCGCCATGCCGGCGATGATGTCGGCCGCGCCGCCCTCCTCGGTCCACCAGGCGGTGAGCACCGCGCCCGGGGAGACCGTGTTGACGCGGATGCCCTGGCCGCCGAACTCCTCGGACAGCGACTGGGTGAGGTTCGACAGACCGGCCTTGGCCGCGCTGTACTCGACGTTGACGGGGGCGGGCTGGCGGGCCATGCCGGTGGAGACGTTGATGATGGAGCCGCCGCCGCGCTCGAGCATCTTGGGGATGGCGGCGCGGATCGCGCGGACCGCCGAGTACAGGTTGAACTCGAAGATCGCGGCCCACTGCTCGTCGCTGCTGTCGAAGAAGCCCGTACGGGGCATCGAGACGCCGGGGGGCGGGCCGCCCGCGTTGTTCACCAGGATGTCGAGGCCGCCGAAGTGCTCGACGGCGCGGGCGACGACCTCGGCGGGAGCCTGCGGGTCCATCAGGTCCGCGGAGACGTGCAGCAGGTCCGGACCCGCGAGCTGCTCGAGCTCGGGGGTGTTCTTGCGGGAAACCGCCACGACCTTCGCGCCCTCTTCGAGCAGCGAGCGGGTGACGGCCAGGCCGATGCCCTTGGAGGCACCGGTGACCACTGCGACGCGGCCGGAAAGCTGGAGATCCATGGTTTTCCTTCTCTGTGTATCGGGCCCGCACCCAGGAGGGAGGGGGAGAGCTCTGCCGTGCGCTCTCACCCTTTGAACACCGGTGGTTTCCATCGGGTTGCACGGGTCGCGCGACACGGGTCGCACCGGCTCCCCGGTGCAACCGCGGACCGGGCGGCGGGGTTCTGACCCACACACCCCTCCCCCGCTTCACGCTTCCCAGGAGCCCCCATGCCCTCGACCGAGCAGCTCGCTTCGCGCAGGTCGGTGGTGATCCTGGTGTCCCTCGCCCCCTTGCTGGCGAACGCCGACGCCGGACTCGTCGTCCTGGCCCTGCCCGACATCCGGCACGGCCTCGGCATGAGCCTGACCGGCGCCCACTGGGTGACCAACCTGTACGTCCTACTGATCGGCGGGCTCCAGCTGCTGGGCGGCCGGCTCTGCGACCGGGCTGGATCCCGGCGGCTGTTCCTCGTCTCGCTGGCCGCCTTCGCGGCCGCCTCGGCGGTGTGCGGGGCCGCGCCCAACGGGCCGGTGCTGCTGCTGGCGCGCGCCGGGCAGGCGGTGGCCGCCGCCGCGATGGTGCCGGCGGCCATGTGCATCCTGCTCACCTCGGTCGCGGGCGGGCCCGAGCGGCGCCGGGCCCTGGCCCTGTGGGCGGCGTGCGGGGGGATCGGCTCGGTCGCCGGGGTGATGGCGGGCGGGCTGGTGGTCAGTCAGCTCGGCTGGCGCTGGGCCTTCCTGCTCAACGTGCCCGTCGCGCTCGCCGCGCTGGTCGCGGCCCGCCGTCTCTGTCCCCCCGACGGGGCCCGCCCGCGCGCCTCCTCCCCCGACGTCCCGGGGGCCCTGAGCCTCGTGGGCGCGCTGCTGGCCCTGGTGTACGGGCTGGTGGGCACCGCGGACCGGGGACTGGGGGCCGGCACCTGGGGGATGTTCGCCGTCTCGGGGGTGCTGGCCGCGCTGTTCCTGCGCAGACAGGCACGGGCCGCCGACCCGCTGCTGCCGGCCGTGCTGCTGCGGGACCGCTCGCTGGCCGCGGGCGCGCTGGGCATCGTGTTCGTCGCGGCGGCCACCGGTCCCGTGGTGTTCCTGGGCAGCGTGTACATGCAGGAGGTGCACGGGTACGCCGCCTGGACCGCGGGCTGCGCGCTGCTGCCGGTGGTCGGCGGGGTGATCCTGGTCGGGCGGCTGTGCAGCCGCCTGCTGGGCCGCTTCGGCCCCCGGATCCCCTGTCTGACCGGCTGCGCCCTGAGCGGGTCGGGCCTGTTGCTGCTGACGCAGGTCTCGTACGCGTCCTCGTACGCCACGGGGCTGCTGCCGGGGCTGACCCTGGTCGGCGCGGGGCTGCCGTTCCTCTGGATGGCCTGCGAGACGGCCGCCGTGGCCGGGGTGAGCCGGTGCGCCGTGGGGGCGGCCGCCGGTGTGGTGCAGTGCGCCGGCCAGATAGGCGCCGCCCTCGGGCTCGCGCTCGCCGTGAGCGCTTACGGAGCGGCTGCTCACGCGGGCGGCGGCCCGGTGGATCCGGTGGCGCTGACCTCGGGAGTGGCGCGGGCGTTCTGGGTGTGCGCCGCGCTGATGGCGTGCGCCGCGCTCACGGCCCGGTTCGGGCTGGGCCCCGTACGGCGGGAGACGGCCGTGGCCGCCACCGCCGCACCGGCTGCGGCCGTGCCCGGCGCCGCTGTGGCCGCCGCTGCTGTGCCCGGCGCCACTGCGGCCGCCGCTGCCGTGCCCACCTCCGTCGTGCCCGGCGGCTACGCGCCCAGCAGCACCGGCCTGGCCTCCGACCAGCCGCCCGTCCCGGTGCGCGGCTGAGCGGTGGCGCGGCGGGGCCTGGGCACCACGGCGTCCAGCGACAGCCGCAGCTCGCCCTCGGTGGGCGGCTCCAGCCGGGGGTGGCCGCACAGGATGTCGGTGATGAGCCGGTGGATGCCCTGGCCGGGGGAGGTGCCGAGCTCCTCGCGCAGGGTGCGGCGCAGCCGGTGGAACGCGGCCAGGGCGTCGGCTTGGCGGCCCGAGCGGTACAGGGCCAGCATCAGCTGGCCGGTGAGCTGCTCGTTGGCGGGGTCCTGGTGGACCAGGGCGCAGAGCTCGGCGAGGAGCTGGTGGTGGCGGCCCAGCCGCAGCTCGGCGCGGACCCGCAGGACCATGGCCTCCAGCCGGTCCCGTTCCATGGCCGCGAGGGCGGCCCGCAGCAGCGGGCCGGCGGGTGCGTCCACGGGGCCCTGGCCGCTCCACAGGGCGTGGGCGGTGCGGATCTGGCGGGCGCCCGCCTCGAGGTGGCCCGCGTCGAGGGCGGCGCGGCCGGCGCGGACCTGGCGCTCGTAGGCGTGCAGGTCGAGTTCGCCGTCCTGGACGTGGAGCACGTAGCCCTGGTCGCGGGTGACGAGCCGGCAGGCGCCGGCGCCGGTCGCGGGGCCGGAGCCCTGGAGGATCCGGCGCAGCTGCATGACGTAGGTGTGGACGGCGGCGACGGCGCTGGGCGGTGGGCTGTACTCCCAGAGCTCTTCGACGAATTGGGCCATCGAGACCACATGGTTGGCGTTCATCAGCAGGAGGGCGAGCATCTGGCGGTGCTTGGGCGCGCTGGGTGTTCTGTCCTCCCCGTTTTCAGTGACGCACATGGGCCCGAGTACAGAGAAACGCATTACCCCTCCACGGATATTCACCCGGCCAGGAACCCTTCGACCGTAGCGATAATCCGCCACCGGGCGGCGAACTCGGGAACCACTTTGGCAACTTGGAAATCCGGTACGGAGCCCCGCCCATTCCGGATAATCGGAATACGGGGCTCCGCTGCCGACCGCGAAGTGGAGGGAAAGGGAACGCCCGGTCAATGCCCGGTGACGCGCGCCAGCAGCTCCGCCGGGTCCCGGGGCGGCCGGTTGCCCCGCCAGGCCACGTGCTGGTCCGGCCGTACGAGGACCAGGTCGCGCTCGTAGAGCTCGCGCGCGGCGGGGTCCTCGACCCGGACCACGGTGAGCGGGATCCCGGCGGCGCGGGCCGCGTCCTCGAAGCCGGAGGTGTCCTGGTGCAGCACGCACAGGCTCAGCAACGTGAACCCGGTGCCGAAACGGTCGAAGAGGGAGTCGCCCTCGCCCCGGCCCTCGCCCAGCCACAGGTGCGGGGCGCGGCCGCCCGGGACCCCGGAGGGGGTGTACGAGGTGAAGTCGTCCGGCGGCGGGACGTCCCCGGCCGCGTCCACGATCGGTGACGCGTCGTAACGGGCGCCCAGCTGGACTCCGGTGGTGGCCAGGGTGAGCAGCCCGTACTCGGCGAGCCGCGCGCCGGTCTTCTCCCGGGCGGCGGCCCCCTCGGCGGTGTCCGCCTCCAAGGCCGCCGGCCGGTCGATGGCCCCGAGCCCCACGTTCAGTTCGCGCGCGGCGGCCGTGTTGCGCAGTGCCACGGGGCGCCGTTCCGACTCGTAGGAGGGCAGCAGCCCGGGGCCCGCCCAGCCCTGGACCGCGGCGGCCAGCTTCCAGGCGAGGTTGGCCGCGTCGTCCACTCCGGTGTTCATGCCGAAGCCGCCGTTGGGCGTGAACAGGTGCGCGGCGTCCCCGGCCAGCCAGGTCCGGCCCGCCCCGAAGCGCTCGGCCACCAGGGCCGCGCCGGGGGTCCAGGCGCGGCGGCTGAGGACCTCGACCTCCAGCGGGACCCCGGCCGCCTGCCTGACCAGGGCCGCGATCGCCTCGTCGTCCGTGTCGTCGGGGTCTGCGGAGCTGGTCAGCAGGAAGTACTCGTCGGCGCCGTCGAGGGCGATCAGGTTGAGGGCCAGATCGCGGTTGAAGACCCAGTTGCTCCAGCCGGCCCGCTCGCGCAGGAAGCCGCCGCGCAGCCCCGGGACGCGCAGGTGCGCGGCCGTGGCGCGGCGGCCCAGGACGTCCTGGTCGAGGGTGCCCTCACCGGTGTACGCGATGCCCAGCGAGCGCCGTACAAGGCCGTGGCCGCCGTCGCAGCCGACCGCGAAGGCAGCCCGCCAGGTGCGGGACACGCCGTCGGGGCCCTGCTCGGTGAGGGTGATGTGGCCGGATTCGGCGGCGGAACCGGCGGACCCGGCGGCCTCGGAAGCTCCCCCGGGTACGGCGGACTCGGCGATCGCGGTGACCCGGTGTCCGTAGCGCAGGGTGATGTTCGGCCGGGTCCGGGCCCGGTCCCAGAGCAGCCGCTCCACGTACATCTGGTTGGCCCGGTGCATCGGTTCGGGCAGCTGGTCGGTGCGCTCCGAGGCCGCCACACCGGCGCGGACCTCGTCGGCGCCGGGCCAGCGGAGGTCGGCGAGCAGGTGGCCGTCGTAGCGGGTGAAGAAGGAGATCCCGGCGCTGTGCCCGCCGGGCAGACCGAGCGATCGCACCCGGGAGGCGAGCCCGAGCCGCCGGTAGTGCTCCATCGTGCGGGCTCCGTGGGTGCTGCCCCGGGGCTCGGCCGGTACCGATTGCCCGGTGTTGAAGACGACCGACTCCACTCCGTGGCGGTCGAGGAAGAGCGCGAGGAGCAGCCCGACGGGACCGCCCCCCACGATGGCGACCTGCGTACGCGCGGGACGGTCCATCGAACCGGCCTCCAGCCTGAGTCACTTTCGAATACGGGACGCGCCGCATCCTCGCAAACCCTTCTGAAGGATTAATGGAAGGCCTGTTGGGGAATTACGCGGATTTCCTCTCCAGAGGATCTTTAGATGCCACCTGGACACTCGGTGCCGGACCGGGCCCGACTTCCCGAAGCCCTCAGCGGAGTGTGAGGTATTCCATGTTTCTTTTTGGCACGCACCGATCCGTTGTGCAACGCCTGCGCCTCACCGCGGACCGTGAACTCGGCGCCGGGAACTTCTTCTGGCACGCCTGGGAGATATCCCGTGACCGGGACCGGCCGCTGCTCTTCCACCCCGACACCGAACAGCCGGGCTGGGAGGACCGGGAGCTGCGCGGGCTGTCCCTCAACGACATCCGCCGCACCGTCATCCGGTACGCGCACTGGTACCGCGAGCAGGGTGTGACCCCCTCCTCCCACGTCGGCCTGTACACCCGCCACGGGCTGTTCGGCCTGCTGCACCACATCGCCGTCACCAGCCTGGGCGCGGCGGCCGTCCACTGCAATCCGCGCATGGAACCCCGCACCGCCTCCGAGTACTTCCTGCGCACCGGAACCACGCTCGTCGTCGGCGACGGGGATCTGCTGGGGGACCTCACCTCGGCCTGGCAGGCCGCCGGCGCGAACGCCCCCGAACTCCAGGACGTCCACGCCCTCGACGCGGACGCCGTGCGACCGCCCGCGCCGCCGGCCTCGTACCCCTACCGGCACGCCGCCGACGACCTCGTGATGATCTCCCACTCCTCGGGGACCACGGGCCGGCCCAAGGCCCCGGTCTTCCACCACCGGTCCTTCTTCATCGGCAAGCGCGAACGGCTGTGGACCTTCCCCTCGTTGCGCAGCGACCGGCTGCTCACGGCGCTGCCGCACAGCCACTCGGCCGGCATCAGCTACCTGTCCATGGCCCTGCTGCTGGGCATCCCCACCCTGGTCCTGGACGGCGCCGACGGCGACCGGGTGACCCGCGCGATCAACGGGTTCCGGCCCACGATCGTTCTGGGGTTCCCCCTCACCCTCGCCGAGATCGACCCCACCGCCATCCGTCCGGAGGCCGCACGGAGCGTCCGCACCTGGAACGGCATGGGCGACGCCTCCCACGAACGGCACATCCGGCCGCTCGTGGCCCTCGGCGACAGCGGTACGGGGACCGCCGACGGCGGCTCCGTCTACCTCGACGGGCTCGGCTCCTCCGAGATGGGCATGGTCCTCTTCAAGGCCGCCCACACCGCGCGGAGCACGCACTACGGACGGTTCATCGGCACCCCCGCGAAGGTGGTGCGCAAGGCCGCCGTGCTCGGCGCCGACGGCCGCGAACTGCCGCCCGGGCAGGCCGGATTGCTCGGCGTCCGGACCCCGAGCGTCACCCCCGGCTACTGGGACGACCCGGCGCTGAACAAGGAGTCGCTGCTCAGCGGCTACTTCCTCACCGGCGACATCGTCCGCAAGGACACCGAGGGCAACTGGTACCACCTGGACCGCACCCCCGACGTCATCAAGGCGGCGGCCGGGGACGTCCACAGCCTGCCCCTCGAAGAGGTCGTGCTGAACTCCACCCGGGCCCTGGACGCGGCGGTGGTGGCAGTGGCCGATCCGCAGCTGCCCGGCTCGTCCTGCCCGGCCGCGGTCGTGTACTACGCCGACGGGGTCCAGCGCAGCGCCGCCGACCTGCTGTCCGTCTGCAACACGGCCCTGGAGGGCGCCGGCCTGGCCCGGCTCAACGCCCTGGTCCTCGTCTCCGCGCGCGAGGACCTCCCGGTCGGAGTGACCGGCAAGGTCCTCAAGCGCGTCCTGCGCGAGCGCCACCGCGACGTGCTGAGCGGACCGTCCACCAAGACCGTCGCCAAGGCCGCCGCGGCGGGCCCCTCCTCCGGGGAACGGCCGGGCGAGCGCCAGGCCGTGCGGTCCGCCGGCCCGGCGGCCAGCCCGGCCGCCGACCCGTCCGCCCGCCCGTCCGCCGCCTGATCCCTCGTCAGCCAGCTGACCGACAAAGGACCGATCATGCCCGACCAGAAAGCAGTCCGCCGGGTCGTCGACATCATCACCGGAACGTGGCAGGCGCAGGCCCTCTACGCGGCGGTCGCCTTCGGCCTCGCCGACCACGTGGCGGCCGGAGACGTCACCGACGAGGCCCTCGCCGCCCGTACGCAGGCCAGCCCCGACGGCATCCGCCGCCTGATGCGCCTGCTGACCGCGATGGACGTCTTCGAGCGGACCCCCGGCGAACGGACCGGCGAGGCCGCAGGCAGCGACGCCGACGGCGACACCCCCGGCGCCCCACGCAGCGGCGGCTACCGGCTGACCCCCGCCGGGGAGCTGCTGCGCGCGGACTCCCCCCAGTCCATGCGGGACATGATCCGCATCTACGGCGAGGAGTTCCACCGGGCCTGGGGCGCGGTCGAACCGGCCGTGCGGACCGGTACCTCGGGATTCCAGCACGCCTTCGGCAAGACCCTGCACGAGTACCTGCGCGACCCGCAGGCCGGTGCGAAGTTCCAGCGGGCGATGAACGCGGGGAACGTCTTCTTCCCCGACGTGCTCGACGCGTTCGACTTCACGCACTGCCGCACGGTCGTCGACGTGGCGGGCGGCAGCGGCATGCTGCTCGGCACCGTCCTGCGGGCCCATCCGCACCTGCGCGGCATCCTCTTCGACCAGCCCCACATGCTGCCCGTGGCCCGGACGCACCTCGACGAGGCCGTCGGCCGGGGCCGCTACGAGGCCCTGGCGGGCGACCTCTTCGAGGGCGTGCCGCCGGGCGCGGACGTCTACCTGCTCTCCCGGGTCCTCCAGGACTGGGACGACCCGCGGTGCACGGCCCTGCTCTCCCACATCCGCGCCGCCCTGCCCGAGTCGGGCCGGCTGCTGATCCTCGAACGGGTCGTCCCGGACGACGGGGAGACGCTGCTGCCGCTCCTGTACGACCTGCACCTGCTCATGGCCGCGGGCGGGCGCGAGCGCGACCTCGCCGGGTACCGCGCCGTCCTCGCATCGGCCGGGCTGCGCCTGGAGTCCGTGCACGCCCTCTCCCTTGAGACCAGCCTGCTGGTCGCGGCCGTCGCGTGAGTACGCGCGTCCCCGCCCCGCCCACCACCACCCGTATCGGAGGAGCCGGATGAGCCGCGGGGAACTCACGGTCTGCATAGTCGGTGCCGGGCCCCGCGGCCTGTCGGTGCTGGAGCGGATCTGCGCCAACGAGCGCAGGTCCCCTTCCCGTTCCGCGCTGACGGTCCACGTGGTCGACCCCTTCCGGGCCGGACCGGGAAGGGTCTGGCGCACCGCGCAGTCGCGGCAGCTGCTCATGAACACCGTGGCCTCCCAGGTCACGGTCTACACCGACCACAGCGTGGAGATGAACGGACCCGTCGAGGACGGGCCGAGCCTCTACGAGTGGTCCTCGGAGCTCTCCCGGACCGGGGACGCGGGCTCCGGGAGCGCCGGCTCCGAGAGCACCGCCTTCCTCGCCGAGGCGCGCCGGCTGGGTCCCGACTCGTACCCCAGCCGCGCCCTCTACGGCCGCTACCTGGAGGAGAGCTTCGACCGGGTGGTCCGGGGCGCGCCCCGGCACGTCGCCATCCACGTGCACCGGGCCCGGGCCACCTCCCTCGACGACGGCCCGCCCGGTGGTGCGCCCGGCCGGCCCCAGACCCTGCGGCTGTCCGACGGGACCGTGCTCACCGGGCTCGACGCGGTGGTGCTCGCCCTGGGCCACGTACCGGCCGAGCCCACCGCGGAGGAGGCCCGGACCTTCGAGGAGGCGCGGTCCCTGGAGCTGACGCACGTGCTGCCGGCCAATCCCGCCGACGTGGAACTGCGGTACCCGGCCCCGGGCGAGCCCGTGCTGCTGCGCGGGCTGGGGCTCAACTTCTTCGACCACATGGCTCTGCTCACCGTCGGCCGCGGCGGCCGCTTCGAACGCACCGGGTCCACCGGGGACCGGCTGCGCTACGTCCCCTCGGGGCGCGAGCCGAAGCTCTACGCGGGTTCCCGGCGCGGGATCCCGTACCACGCGCGCGGCGAGAACGAGAAGGGCGCCCACGGGCGCTACCTGCCCCGGCTGCTGACCCCGGAGCTGATCGCGGAGCTGGCGGGCCGGGCCGTGGACGGCGAGCGGGTGCACTTCGGCACCGACGTGTGGCCGCTGATCGCCAAGGAGGTGGAGAGCGTCTACTACGGGACGCTGCTGACCGCCGCCGGGCGGGACCCGGAGCGCGCCGCCCTCGTCGACCGCTACCTGTCCGTCCCGGCGGGCGAGGACGAGCACAAGCTCCTGGACGAGTACGGGATCACCGCGGCCGACCGCTGGGACTGGGAGGAGCTCTCCCTGCCCTACGGGCGGCGGGTGTTCGCCGACCGGGACGATTTCCACGCCTGGCTGCTGGAACACCTGGCCTCGGACGTGCGCGAGGCCCGCGCCGGCAACGTCAGCGGCCCGCTGAAATCGGCCCTGGACGTCCTGCGGGACCTGCGCAACGAAATCAGGCTGGTGGTGGACCACGGCAGGCTCGAGGGGAACTCCTACCGGGACGAACTGCAGGGCTGGTACACCCCGCTCAACGCGTTCCTCTCGATCGGCCCGCCCGCCTCGCGCATCGAGGAGCTCATCGCTCTGGTGGAAGCCGGGGTCGTCTCCCTCGTCGGTCCGGGCATGCGGGTGCGGATCGCCGCCGAGGGCGGGGAGGGCCCCGAGTTCGAGGCCACCTCCGACCGGGTGGGCGGGGAGCCGGTGCGCGCCCGCGTCCTGATCGAGGCCCGGCTGCCGGAGCCGGACGTACGGCGCACCGCCGATCCGCTGCTGGCGCACCTGCTGGCGACCGGGCAGATCACCCCGTACCGCATCGCCGGTACCTGCGGGTCGAGTTACGAGACGGGCGGGCTGTCCGTCACCGAGCGCCCGTACCGGGTGCTGGACGCGGACGGCCGCGCCCATCCGCGCCGGTTCGCCTACGGGGTGCCCACCGAGGCCGTGCACTGGGTGACGGCCGCGGGCATCAGGCCCGGGGTCAACTCGGTGACCCTGGGCGACTCCGACGCGATCGCCCGGGCGGTGCTGTCCCTGCTCCCGGCCTCGGGTCCGGACCCGGGCGAGGCCGACGAGGCCGACGGCGGGTTCGACGAGATCGACCTCGACGGGGCCGACTTCTCGGAGGTGGCGATATGACAGCCGCACCCGGAGTCGCACCCGCAGCGGGAGCCGACACCGGGCTGCTGTCCCCCGTCCGCGCGGGCACCCCCGTCGAAGCCGCCGTCGCCGACGAGGCCTGGCTCCAGGCCATGCTCGACGCGGAGGCGGCCCTGGCCCGCGCCCAGGCGGCCCTCGGCACGCTGCCCCGCTCCGCGGCCGAGGCCATCACCGCGGCCGCCGACGCCTCGGCCTTCGACGTACGGGCCCTGGCACTCGCCTCCCGGGAAACGGCGAACCCCGTGGTGGGGCTCGTACGGGAACTCGGGCTGCGGGTGGCGCGCAGCGACCCGGCAGCCGCCGAGTACGTGCACCGCGGGTCCACCAGCCAGGACGTCTTCGACACCGGAGCCATGCTGGTCGCCCTGCGGGCCCTGCGCCTGATCCGGGCCGACCTGCGCCGGTCGGCCGAGGCCCTGGCCGCGCTGGCCGCGCTCCACCGCGACACCGCCATGGCCGGGCGCACCCTGGCCCTGCACGCCGTACCCACCACCTTCGGGCTCAAGGCCGCCGGGTGGCGCGAGCTGGTCCTCCAGGCCGACCGGCGGCTGGCCGCGCTGGAGGACACCCTGCCGGTCTCCCTCGGCGGGGCCGCCGGAACCCTCGCCGGGTACGCGGAGTACGCGGCCCTGGCCGGCGCCGACCCCGTCACCTATCCCGACCGGCTGATCGACGCCTTCGCCGAAGAGACCGGACTGGCACGCCCCGTCCTGCCCTGGCACGCCCTGCGCATCCCGCTCGCCGACCTCGCCGCGGCCCTCGCCTTCACCACCGGAGCCCTCGGCAAGATCGCGGTCGACGTCCAGTCGCTGACCCGCACCGAGGTCGGGGAGGTCACCGAACCGGCAGTGGCCGGGCGCGGCGGCTCCTCCGCCATGCCGCACAAGCGCAACCCGGTGCTCTCCACCCTGATCCGCGCCGCCGCCCTCCAGGTCCCGGCCCTCGCGGGCGCGCTGACCCAGTGCCTGGTCACCGAGGACGAGCGCTCCGCCGGGGTCTGGCACGCCGAGTGGTCGCTGCTCCGCGAATGCCTGCGACTGGCCGGCGGCGCCGCGCACACCGCCGTGGAACTCTCCGAAGGGCTGGTCGTCGCCCCGGACCGGATGCGGAACAACCTCGGGCTCACCGGCAGCCAGGTCGTCTCCGAGCGGGTTGCGGTGGTGCTGGCCCCGCGGCTGGGCCGGATCCGGGCCAAGGAGCTGCTCACCGAGGCCTCGCTGACCGCCGACCGGGAGGGCAGCCCGCTCCACTCCGTACTCGCCGCCCTCCCGGAGGTCCGCGCCCACCTCGGCGACGCCGAACTGGCCGCGCTGCTCGACCCGGCCGCGTACACCGGAGCCGCCGGACTCCTCGTCGACCGGGCCCTCGGCCCGGACGCCGGCCCGCACACCAGCCCACACCTCCGTCCGCACGCCCGTCCGCACGCCCGCACCCTTCCCCAGGAGTGACATGTCCCGCCGTCTGTTCACCTCCGAGTCCGTGACCGAAGGCCACCCCGACAAGATCGCCGACCAGATCAGCGACACGATCCTGGACGCGCTCCTCGCCGCCGACCCGACCTCCCGCGTGGCCGTGGAAACCCTCATCACCACCGGCCTCGTGCACATCGCGGGCGAGGTGACGACGAAGGCCTACGTGCCCATCGCGCAGCTGGTGCGCCAGAAGATCCTGGAGATCGGCTACGACTCCTCCGTCAAGGGCTTCGACGGCGCCTCGTGCGGTGTGTCGGTGTCGATCGGGGCCCAGTCCCCGGACATCGCGCAGGGCGTGGACACCGCGTACGAGCAGCGGGTCCAGGGCTCGGCCACTGGCCAGGAGGACGAGCTGGACCGGCAGGGCGCGGGCGACCAGGGCCTGATGTTCGGTTACGCCTGCGACGAGACCCCCGAGCTGATGCCGCTCCCGATCCACCTCGCGCACCGGCTCTCGCACCGCCTGTCGGAGGTCCGCAAGGACGGGACGATCCCCTACCTGCGTCCCGACGGGAAGACCCAGGTCACCATCGAGTACGACGGGGACAAGCCGGTCCGCCTCGACACCGTGGTCGTCTCCACCCAGCACGCCACCGATGTCAGCCTGGACGGACTGCTCATCCCCGACGTCCGGCGCAGCGTGGTCGAACACGTACTGGCGCAGCTCGCCGCGGAAGGCATCAAGCTGGAGACCGAGGGCTACCGCCTCCTGGTGAACCCGACCGGGCGCTTCGAGATCGGCGGCCCGATGGGCGACGCGGGCCTCACCGGCCGCAAGATCATCATCGACACCTACGGCGGCATGGCCCGCCACGGCGGCGGCGCCTTCTCCGGCAAGGACCCGTCCAAGGTGGACCGTTCCGCCGCCTATGCCATGCGCTGGGTCGCCAAGAACGTGGTCGCCGCCGGTCTCGCCTCGCGGTGCGAGGTCCAGGTCGCCTACGCCATCGGCAAGGCCGAGCCCGTAGGCCTCTTCGTCGAGACCTTCGGCACGCACAAGGTGGACGTGGAGAAGATCGAGGACGCGATCGGCGAGGTCTTCGACCTCCGCCCCGCCGCGATCATCCGGGACCTCGACCTGCTGCGCCCGGTCTACGCCCGGACCGCCGCGTACGGCCACTTCGGCCGCGAGCTGCCGGACTTCACCTGGGAGCGCACCGACCGCGCCGACCGGCTCCGCATCGCCGCGGGCCTGTAAACCGCCCCCGTCTCCCCCCACTCGCGACCCGCGACCGCCGAAGGCCCCAAGGAGAAATCCGTGCGCATCGCCGTCACTGGTTCCATCGCCGTCGACCACCTGATGGTCTACCCCGGGCGATTCGCCGACCAGCTGATCCCCGGCCAACTGGACCGGGTGTCACTGTCCTTCCTCGCCGACGAACTGGAGATCCGGCGCGGTGGCGTCGCCGCCAACATCGCCTTGGGCCTCGGCCGGCTCGGCGTACGGCCGCTGCTGGCCGGGGCCGTGGGCGCGGACTTCGCCGAGTACCGCGAATGGCTGCACGCACACGACGTGGACACCACCCTCGTCCTGGTCAGCGCGACCCTCCACACGGCGCGGTTCGTGTGCACCACGGACTCCGACCAGAACCAGATCGCCACGTTCTACGCCGGAGCGATGTCCGCGGCCAGGGAGATCTCCCTGGCCCCGGCGTCGGCGGACGGCCCGCTGGACCTCGTGGTCGTCGCCCCCAACGACCCCGCGGCGATGCTCCGGCACACCGAGGAGTGCCGCACGCTGGGCATCCCCTTCGCCGCCGACCCCTCCCAGCAACTCGCCCGCCTCACGGGCGAGGAGGCACGGCAGCTCGTGGACGGGGCCCGGTTCCTGTTCACCAACGAGTACGAGGCCGCCCTGCTCCAGCAGCTCACGGGCTGGAGCGAGGAGGACGTCCTCGGCCGGGTCGGCAGCTGGATCACCACCCTCGGCCCGGAGGGCGCGAGGATCGCCCGCTCCGGCGAACCCCCGCAGCTGATCCCCTCCGTCCCGACCACGTCCATCGCCGACCCGACCGGGGCCGGCGACGCCTTCCGCTCGGGGTTCCTGGCGGGCGTCTCCTGGGGGTGGACCCCCGAACGGGCTGCGCAACTGGGCTGCGCGATCGCCACGGTCGTCCTGGAATCGGTGGGCACCCAGGAGTACAAGCTCTCCGCAGCCGACCTCACGCTACGCATCGAGAACGCCTACGGCCCGGACGCGGCCCGGGACGTGGAGCACCGGCTCCAGGGGTCCACGACATGAGCACCGTCCGGATCGAAGCACTGCGGCAGGCACTGGCGACGCGGGTGGTCGTCGCGGACGGCGCGATGGGGACGATGCTCCAGGCGCAGGATCCGTCGATGGAGGACTTCGAGCAGCTGGAGGGCTGCAACGAGATCCTGAACGTCACCCGCCCCGACATCGTGGCGAACGTGCACCGGGAGTACTTCGGGGCCGGTGTCGACTGCGTAGAGACGAATACGTTCGGCACGAACTACGCGGCCCTGGCGGAGTACGAGATCTCGGAGCGGAATTACGAGCTCTCCGAGGCCGGTGCCCGGATCGCCCGTGAGGTCGCCGACGAGTTCACTGCTTCTACGGGTCAGCAGCGCTGGGTCCTGGGCTCCATGGGCCCGGGCACCAAGCTCCCGACGCTCGGCCACATCGGCTACGGGACCATCCGCGACGCCTACCAGGTCAACGCGGAGGGCTTGCTGTCCGGCGGCGCCGACGCACTCCTCGTGGAGACCACCCAGGACCTGCTCCAGACGAAGTCCGCGATCGTGGGCGCCCGGCGTGCGATGGAGGCGCTGGGTCTTTCCGTCCCGCTGATCTGTTCGGTGACGGTGGAGACGACCGGCACGATGCTGCTGGGTTCGGAGATCGGTGCGGCGCTGACGGCTCTGGAGCCGCTGGGCATCGACATGATCGGCCTGAACTGCGCCACCGGCCCCGCCGAGATGAGCGAGCACCTGCGCTACCTCGCACGGAACTCCCGTATCCCGCTCTCCTGCATGCCCAACGCCGGCCTGCCCGTCCTCGGCAAGAACGGCGCCCACTACCCCCTGACGGCCTCCGAGCTCGCCGACGCCCAGGAGACCTTCGTCCGTGACTACGGGCTCTCCCTGGTCGGCGGCTGCTGCGGCACCACCCCCGAGCACCTGCGCCAGGTCGTGGAACGGGTGCGGGGCGCGGCTGCCACCGAGCGCACGCCCCAGCCCGAGCCGGGTGCGTCCTCGCTGTACCAGACGGTGCCGTTCCGTCAGGACATCTCGTTCATGGCGATCGGTGAGCGGACGAACGCGAACGGGTCGAAGAAGTTCCGCGACGCGATGCTCGAAGCCCGCTGGGACGACTGCGTGGAGATGGTCCGCGACCAGATCCGCGAGGGCGCGCACATGCTCGACCTGTGCGTGGACTACGTCGGCCGCGACGGTGTCGCCGACATGCAGGAACTCGCCGGCCGCTTCGCGACCGCCTCCACCCTGCCGATCGTCCTGGACTCCACGGAGGTTCCCGTCCTGCGGGCGGGTCTGGAGAAGATCGGCGGCCGCGCCGTCATCAACTCGGTGAACTACGAGGACGGCGACGGCCCCGAATCCCGCTTCGCGAAGGTCACCGCCCTGGCCCGGGAACACGGCGCCGCACTGATCGCCCTGACCATCGACGAGGAAGGCCAGGCACGGTCGGTCGAACACAAGGTCGCCATCGCCGAGCGCCTGATCACCGATCTCACCACCCGTTGGGGGATCCGGGAGTCGGACATCCTCATCGACACCCTCACGTTCACGATCTGCACCGGTCAGGAGGAGTCCCGCAAGGACGGCATCGCGACGATCGAGTCGATCCGCGAACTCAAGCGCCGCCACCCCGACGTCCAGACCACGCTCGGTCTGTCGAACATCTCCTTCGGCCTGAACCCGGCCGCCCGCGTGCTGCTGAACTCCGTCTTCCTCGACGAGTGCGTCAAGGCCGGCCTGGACTCGGCGATCGTGCACGCCTCGAAGATCCTCCCGATCGCCCGCTTCGACGACGATCAGGTCGGCACCGCCCTCGACCTGATCTATGACCGACGCAGCGAGGGCTACGACCCGCTGCAAAAGCTCATGGCCCTCTTCGAGGGTGTGAACACGAAGTCGATGCAGGCAGGCCGCGCGGAGGAACTCCTCGCACTGCCGCTGGACGAGCGGTTGCAGCGCCGCATCATCGACGGCGAGAAGAACGGCCTCGAAACGGACCTGGACGAGGCCCTCGCAACGCGTCCGGCCCTGGCGATCGTCAATGACACCCTGCTGGAGGGCATGAAGGTGGTCGGCGAGCTCTTCGGCTCCGGCCAGATGCAGCTGCCGTTCGTCCTCCAGTCGGCGGAGGTCATGAAGAACGCCGTGGCGTACCTCGAGCCGCACATGGAGAAGTCGGATGCGGACGGCAAGGGCACGATCGTGCTGGCCACGGTCCGTGGCGACGTCCATGACATCGGCAAGAACCTCGTCGACATCATCCTGACGAACAACGGCTACAACGTCGTCAACATCGGCATCAAGCAGCCGGTCTCCGCAATCCTCGAAGCCGCCCAGGAGCACAAGGCCGACGTCATCGGCATGTCGGGTCTCCTGGTGAAGTCCACGGTGATCATGAAGGAGAACCTGGAGGAGCTCAACCAGCGCAAGCTGGCAGCCGACTACCCGGTCATCCTCGGCGGCGCCGCCCTGACCCGCGCCTACGTAGAGCAGGACCTCCACGAGATCTACGAGGGCGAAGTCCGCTACGCCCGCGACGCCTTCGAAGGCCTGCGCCTCATGGACGCCCTGATGGGTGTGAAACGCGGGGTCCCCGGAGTCGTCCTTCCCGAACTCAAGCAGCGCCGCGTCTCCAAGCGCGCCGCGCCGATTGTCGACATCGAGGAAGTGGAGCAGCCCGGCGGCCGCTCGGACACCGCCATCGACAACCCGGTCCCCACCCCGCCGTTCTGGGGCACCCGCGTCGTCAAGGGCATCCCGCTCAAGGACTACGCCTCCTGGCTCGACGAAGGCGCCCTGTTCAAGGGCCAGTGGGGCCTGAAGCAGGCCCGTGCGGGCGGAGCCACGTACGAGGAACTGGTCGAGTCCGAGGGCCGACCCCGTCTGCGCGGGCTCCTCGACAAGCTGCACACCGAGAACCTCCTCGAAGCAGCCGTCGTCTACGGCTACTTCCCGTGCGTCTCCAAGGGCGAGGACCTGATCATCCTCGACGAGGCCGGCAACGAGCGGACCCGCTTCACCTTCCCCCGCCAGCGCCGCGGCCGCCGCCTGTGCCTCGCGGACTTCTTCCGCCCCGAAGAATCCGGCGAAATCGACGTCGTCGGCCTCCAGGTGGTCACCGTCGGCTCGAAGATCGGCGAGGCCACCGCCAAGCTCTTCGAAGCCGACTCCTACCGCGACTACCTCGAACTCCACGGACTGTCCGTCCAGCTCGCCGAAGCCATGGCCGAGTACTGGCACGCCCGCGTCCGCGCAGAGCTCGGATTCGGCGGCGAGGACCCCACCCAGGTCGAAGACATGTTCGACCTCAAGTACCGCGGAGCCCGCTTCTCCCTCGGCTACGGCGCCTGCCCCGACCTCGAAGACCGCGCGAAGATCGCCGACCTCCTCAAGCCCGAGCGGATCGGCGTCCACCTCTCCGAGGAATTCCAGCTCCACCCCGAGCAGTCCACCGACGCCATCGTCATCCACCACCCCGAAGCCAAGTACTTCAACGCACGCTGACACGGAGTTTGACCATGGCCTTTGCCCCAGCCGTCGCCCCCGGCGTGCGTGAACTCCTCGCCCAGGGCCGCAAGAGCTTCTCGTTCGAGTTCTTCCCGCCGAAGACCGATGCCGGCGAGCGGACGCTCTGGGCGGCCATCCGCCGGATCGAGGCCCTCGCGCCTTCCTTCGTGTCCGTGACCTACGGAGCCGGCGGCTCCTCCCGCGACCGCACCATCGAGGTGACCAAGCGCATCGCAGCCGAGACCACGCTGCGCCCCGTGGCCCACCTCACCGCGGTCGGGCATTCGGTCGCCGAGCTGCGCCACATCATCGGCCAGTACGCCGACGCCGGAATCCGCGACGTCCTCGCCCTGCGCGGCGACCCGCCCGGCGACCCCAAGGGCCGGTGGACCCCGCACCCCGAAGGCCTCCGCCACGCCGATGAACTCGTACGGCTCATACGCCAGTTGGGAGATTTCACGGTAGGCGTCGCCGCCTTCCCCGAGCGGCACCCCCGGTCCCCCTCCTGGAGCGAGGACATCCACCACTTCGCCGCCAAGTGCCGGGCCGGCGCCGACTACGCCATCACGCAGATGTTCTTCCACGTGGAGGACTACCTGCGGCTGCGCGACCGGCTCGCCGCCATCGGCTGTGCGACTCCGATCATCCCGGAGATCATGCCGGCGACCGATTTCCGTCAGATCCGGCGCTTCGCCGAGCTCAGCGACGCCCGTTTCCCCGACGCGCTCGGGCACAGGCTCGAAGCGGCCAAGGACGATCCGGCCGAGGGGCACCGGATCGGCGTCGCGTACGCGACGACGATGGCCGAGCGGCTGCTCGCCGAAGGCGCGCCGGGCCTGCACTACATCACCCTCAACAAGTCCACCGCGACCCTGGAGATCCACCGGAACCTCGACGTGGACCCGGAGAAGTAGGGGAATGGGGCGCCAGATCGCGGGGGAACGGAACCTGGCGCCCCGGTCTTCGGTGCGGCCTCCGGAGCCTCCGGGGGCAGCGGGGTCAGGCGGATTCCTCCAGGTCGAGGAGGTACTTCTTGGCCTCGACCCCGCCGGCGTATCCGGCGAGGCCTCCGGCGGACGCGACGATGCGGTGGCAGGGCAGGACCACGCACAGGGGGTTCGCGCCCAGGGCCGTGCCGACCGCCCGCGCCGCCCGGGGGCGGGAGAGCGCCCCGGCCAGCTCGGCGTAGGTCGCGGTGCGGCCGTAGGGCACGAACGCGTCCAGGGCCAGGACGGTCTGGCGGCTGAACGGCGTCGCCAGGACCAGGTCGACCGGCAGCGTGAAGGAGCGCCGCGTGCCGGCGAGGTACTCGTCGATCTGGGTCCGGGCGTCCGCGAGCAGTTCGCTCTGGCGCGGTGTCCACCGGGCCTGCGGCGTCCGGGTCAGTCCGGCCCGCGCGATCCGCAGGTCCACGGTGTCGGGGTCCTGGAATCCGCAGTACACCAGCGCGTGGTCGGTGGCGGCGAGTCTCAGCTCTCCGATGGCCGTCGCGTGGCTGGTCCGCGCGACGCCCGGTGAGGCGGCGCCGACGCTCTCGGGGGCGGCGGCACTGGCACGGGCGGTACTGGGCATGTGGGGACTCCTTGGGCGCGATCGTGCTCAGACCGGCAGCGGCCGGCAGCTCTTGCAGGCTCGGTATCCCGCCTGCCGGGCGTCCCGTGCGGTGGCGAACGGCACCCGGTGGGGCGGGGTGATGCGCCGGGCGTGGGCGCAGGTGGGGTGGCAGTAGATGCGGGTGGTGTCGCTGCCGAGGAACACCGAGCCGCTGCGCGACCACTGGTCCACCTCGGCCCGGTCGATGCCCTCGGCGTCGCGCAGGGCGTCGCCGGTGGCCGGGAGGTACCCGCAGTCGCAGGGGGAGCCGTTCTCGTAGGTGACCCGGTGGCAGGGGACGAGCACCGTGAACGGGTTGCGGGCGAGGGAGCCCGCAATGCCGTCGAGGGCGTCCGGGGACGGCAGTCCGGCTTCCCGGAGGATCCAGGAGAGCGGTCGCAGCTGGCCGTGCGGGACGGCCCGTACGGCCTCGAGCACGGCGGCGTCCACCGGGTCCACGGCGGCCAGGTCCAGGGGCAGGCTCCGGGCCCGGCCGGTGCGCAGGGCTCCCACCAGGCCGGGGAAGGGTTTGGGGGTGGGGATCGCGGACCGGCCGGTCCGGGCCCGGTGCAGTTCCTCGAACCGCTCGGCCGTCAGCCCGGCGCCGCCCAGCGCGGATCCGCTGACGCTCTCCGGGGTGAACGCCACGAACAGTGCGCCCGCCGGTGTCTCCAGCCGGACGTAGGTGTCGTAGCGCTCGCGGGGAATGCCCACGCGCTGCAGGATCCGCAGCGCGAAGTCCACGGGAGCCGGCGGGCTGCCCAGCTCTTGTCCGGGGTCGCCCGCCACGGGTGGCGCGGATGACCCCTCATGATCGTTTCCGCTCACGTAGCCACCTCCTTCAGCTCCTCCTCCGGCGCCAGCAGGCGGCGCAGGTCCCCCATGCCGCGCGATACCTGTGCCTTGGCCGTGCCCACGGGGCATCCCTGCACTTGGGCCACCTCCGCGTAGCTCATCCCGACCACGTGCCGCAGTACGACCGGTATCCGGTAGTACTCCGGCAGCTCCGACAGTGCCGCGACCAGTCGGCCGCGGTCGTCGGAGTTGACGGCGCGCTCGACCGGTCCGGGGCCGGTGTCGGCCCAGCTGTCCTGCGCATCGTCGATGCGCAGGGCCGACACCGGCCGCCGCATGCTGCTGCGTACATGATTGCGCCATACGTTCGCCGCGATCGTCATCAGCCAGGCGCGCGGACGCAGCTCCCGGCGCCGGGCCGGCGAGTACGTCTGCAACGCCGTGTAGGCGCGCAGGAACGTGTCCTGACCCAGATCGTCCGCCTCCGCGGCTGATCCGGACACGCGCAGCAGGAACGCGTGCACACCCTTGGCGTGGACCCTGACCAGTTCCGTGAAACCGTCGTCGAGATCCGTCGCCAGCAGGTCCGTTAACTGCTCGGCCACCTTGTCCATCACTAACGAAACACCGTCCCCGGGAAAAGGGTTGCTGGTTGCTGCGGAGTGCCGGGGCGCGGCGGCTCCGCCGACCGCCGGCTCATGTGGCGTGCAGTGCACCCGCCGGCGCGCGGAGCACGGGATCATCGGCGTCGATCGCCTCGTACAGGCGTCTCAGCCGTGGCACCGGTTCGATGCCGAAGTGGTCGCCCAGCCGGCAGCGGAGCCGCTGGAACACGCCGAGCGCCTCGGGCCGCAGACCGGACCGGTGGAGGGCGAGCATGTACTGGGCGTGGATGTTCTCGTGGGTGGGGTGCTGGGCGGACAGGCCCGCGAGTTCGGTGAGCAGTTCGCGGTGGCGGCCGAGCTGGAGGTCCACTTCGACCCGCCATTCCCGTACGCCCTTGCGGGCCTCTTCGAGCTCCACGACGTGCGGGGATCCGACCGCTCCGGCCGGTACGTCGGCCAGTGCGGGCCCGCGCCACTGTTCGAGGGCCTCGCCGAACAGGCGCGAGGCCCGGACCGGGTCGCCGGTGGCCACGGCCTCGCGGCCGAGGCGGGCGAGGTTCTCGAAGCGGAGCCGGTCGCTGGCCTCCGGGGCCACCCCGAGCTGGTAGCTCTGGTTGCGGGTGATCAGGCTGCAGCTGCGGTCCGTGGCTCCGCCGCGCAGGATCTGGCGGATGTAGAGCACGTAGGTCTGCAGGGTGGACAGCGCGGTCTTGGGCGGGTGGGAGCCCCACAGCTCCGTGATGCACTCCCCGGCCCGGACCATCTGGTTGGCGTTGAGCATCAGCAGGGCGAGCAGCTGGCGGGGTTTGGGGGCGCTGGGGGTGCGGTCCTCCCCGTCGACGACGAGGGAGAGCGGCCCGAGCACCCCGATCCGCACCCAGGGCTCGACGGCCGGGGCCTCGGCGGGGACCTCGGTGGGGGCTTCCGCGGGGATGCCGGACGGGGTGCTCATGCGAGGTCCTCGTCGTACTCGCCGATGTTCTTGACGATCAGTCCGCGCAGGACCACGCGCCAGATCTGCGCGAGCTCCTCCCCCGGGCCGGAGTGGTTGCCGGTCATCAGGGCCACTCCACCGCCCCGGACCTGTATTTCGGCGCCCGCCACGAGGTGGGCCGCCAGTGCGGCGAGGGCGTCGGGGTCGCTGTCGCGGCGCAGGCCGCACTCGTTCTGCGCCTGGTGGAAGAGCTCGCGTACGACGGGGAGCCAGTCGGCTGACCAGGGGGCTACGGACGGCGGGCATTCGCGGGCCAGCCGTGCGGCGGCGCGTACTTCGACGTTGTCCTCCAGTAATCGGGCCAGCGCGAGGGTCAGGGCGATCCCGGTGGCCAGGGCGGGGCGCGGGCGGGCGACGACTCCGGCGACCGCTTCCCGGACGAGGGCGCGGCCCTGCTGCTGCACGGCCTCGGCGAGCGCCTGTTTGGTGGGGAAGTGGAAGGTCAGCGCCCCCATGGAGATCCCGGCCAGCCGGTTGATCTGGTTGAGCGTCGTGCCCTCGTAGCCGGAGCGGTCGAACTGGGTCGATGCCGCGTGGACGAGGAGTGAGCGGGTCCGCATGGCTCTCTGCTGTTGCGCCATGGACGTTCTCCGATCGAGTCGGGGAGCCGGGGGGCGACGGCCGGTCGGCCGCTGGAGCACCTTGCGACCTCTGTCGCGCGGGGCACAACGCCGACTTGCCAAAGCCGTCACATGGAGGGCCGTCACTCCACTCTAGAACATAGAGAGCGTTCGCTATGCTACTTGCGCCGACCGAAATCCTGGGATGAGCAGCAGGGGGAGCGGGCATGACCGCGTACCGCAGCACGATGCACATGCGGAATCCGTTGGACGAACCTTCGACCAGCACGATCAGCTCGATCAGCACGGCCCGTACGGGCAGCACGGGCAGCACGGGCAACGCCTTCAGCGCGTTCGCCCAGGAGGTCTTCGGGCACCTGCCCCGCCAGGACCAGCGCCGCTGGGCCGAGACCTACCTCAAGGGCCTCCTGGGCACACCGGGCCGGAAATCGGTGCGCCGCATGGCCTCCGCCGTCTCCGCCGCCCCGACCGCCTCGCAGTCCCTGCACCAGTTCATCAGCGCCAGCCCCTGGCCCTGGGATCCCGCCCGGCGGGCCCTGGCCCACTGGGCCGGGCAGCGCGCGGCGGTACGGGCCTGGACCCTGGCCCCGATCGTCGCCCCCAAACGGGGCCTGCACTCGGTCGGCGTGCACCGGCGCTACGACGCCGCGGCCGGCCGGGTCATCAACTGCCAGGTGGGGATAGGCATGCACCTGTCCACCTGCTGCGGGGACCTGCCCGTCGACTGGCGGCTCCACCTGCCGGAGACCTGGTGCGCCGATCCCGAGCTGCGCCAGCGCGCCCGGATACCCGACTCCGGCGACCCGCGGCCGCTGTGGGAACTGGGCCTGGAGATGGTCGACGCCCTGGCCGCCCAGTCCGCTGGCCCGCCCCCGCCGGTGGTCGCGGACGGGCGCGAGCTCACCGACGCCGTGGCCCTGGCCAACGGGCTGAGCACCCGGTGCCTGAAGTTCCTCGTCTCGGTGCCCGGCCAGCTGCCGCTGCACGCCGGCCCGCATCCGGGCGGCCGCCATCCGCACCGCCTCGCCGGCCCGGCCCGGATGCACGCCCCCAGGTCCCCCCGGGCCCTGTGGACCCTGTCCGGGCCGGTGTACCTGCCGGGCGCGCACCACACGCTGCGGCTGCTGGCCAAATGGCATCCGGCCCGCACCCGGCCCGTCCGGATCTGGATGACCAACCTCGTGCACGCGGGCCTGGACGAGCTGCTCCCGCTGGTCGGGACGCAGGCCGGTACCCGGGCGGCCATGCAGTCCCTACGGGAGGACTTCGGCCTCCTGGACTTCGAAGGCCGGTCCTTCCCCGGCTGGCACCGCCACACCACCCTGGTCTCCGCCGCGTACGGCTGGCACCGGCTGTCGCAGGCGCCCGGCCACGCCCCGGCGTGTCAGCCGACGGCGCCGGCGATCTCGGTGCCGCCCAGCCGGAGCCGGGCCCTGGCCTGCGGGGTGGCGATGCCGGGGAGCAGGTAGCGCCACATCACGAGGATCCGGTCGGGGAGGTCCGCCCGGCCGTTGACGAGCTCGGACACCAGCTGCGTGCCGCTGTACGCGCTCACCAGGAGCAGCGACAGGTCTTCCTCGTCCACCTCGGGCAGGACGTCGCCCGAGGCGCGCGCCGCCACGAGCTGCTCGCGGAAGAGTCCGGCCCAGTTCATGTACGGGGTCTCGTCGCGCATCCCGAACGCCCTCTGCTCCACCGCGAGCCGCACTCCGGCGCGCAGCAGCTCGTTGACCCGAAGCTGGTCGGCCAGGTACATCGTGATGTCGATCAGCCGCTGCAACCCGTCCGGCCCACCGGGCAGTTCGAGGTCGTCGGCCTGCTCATTCATCACCGCGCGCGCCAGGTCCTCCTTCGAGGCGAAGTGGAAGTAGATCGCCCCCATGGTCAAACCGGACTGCTTGGTAATAGCCGTGAGGCGGGATCCGTGGAAGCCGTTCTCCTCGAACACCACCGCCGCGGCACGCAGGATCGTCTGCCGCGTTCGCGCCGCGCGTTCCATCTTGGACATGATCAGCAACCTCTGGCCTGGGCGTTCCACTGTGGTGCCGCGCAGTGAAGGACGGAAAACGAAAGTGCCTTCGCCGATGGGGCGGTGGGCTTTGTCAAGAGGTTCCGCCTGTTCAACTGAAGGAAAAATTCTGCCTGCAGGGTATCTGCTCCCGCCTCCAGTTTCATGGGTGCGTCGAAGGTTCGGGCTGCTCAACGGCACCCTCCTGGCCACAACCCGCCGTCCGGAGGGGGACGGTCGTCCAGGTGAAACGTCACCTGCGGCCATCATCACCACAGGCCACCGCGGCCTCTACCGGTCCGGAATATGCCTGATCGGACACCTGCCGCCCGTCTCCATACGCGGTCGTTACACGCCATATTTTCCCCCTCGACAACAAAAAGAGCGTCCTCTATCTTGTAGCCGCCGACCTACCCCAAAGGGGCGGCGGCCATGCAGGACACGACCTCTTCGATGACGAAGGAGATCTTCCTTATGCGTGCCACCACAGACTCGAGGAACTTGGACTCCGGTTTAGGACAGGCAGGCCACGACCTGTCCGACCGCTCTCTGTTCGAAGCCCACCCGGAACTCGCGGGTTCGCTTCTGCCCGAAACCGGGTACCACCGGCCGGGCACCACCGTGCCCCGCCAGTACGTCCACCGTGCCGCCCTGGCCGAGGTGTTCCTCACCGGGATAGGCCCCGCCGGCGCGGACTCGTACCTCGTCACCGCCCAGTGGCCGCGCGGCCACAGCCTCTACGGATCGCGCGACGGCCGGCTCGACCCGATGCTCGCGTGCGAGACCGTGCGCCAGACCGTCCCGCTCCTGTCCCACACCGTCTTCGACGTCCCCTTCGGCCACATGCAGAGCTGGGACCGGATCGCCGTCGGCCTCGACCCCGACGCCATGAGGGCGGGGGCGACGCCCCCGGAGATCGAGATGCGGGTGCGGTGTCACGACACCGTGCTCCGGGGCAGCCGCCTCGTCTCGACCTCCCTGGCGATCCTGCTCTTCCGGGACGGCGACCTGCTCGGATCGGCCCAGGCCCGCTACTCCTGCCACACCCCCGCGGTCTACAAGCGGCTGCGCGCCGGACGCGCCGACGTCCATCCGGACCTGCTCACCAAGGACATGCCCCAGCTGCCGCCCGCCGTCCCGGCGGCCGTGGGCCGGGACCGCGCCTCGGACGTGGTCCTCTCCCCCACCGGACGGCCCGGACAGTGGCTGCTGCGCGTGGACCCGTCCCACCCGATCCTCTTCGACCACCCGGTCGACCACGCCCCCGGCATGCTCCTCCTGGAGGCCGCGCGCCAGGCCGCGCACGCCGCCTGCGGCGGCGGGGACGACGTCGTGCTCAGCCTGGAGTCGGAGTTCATCCGGTACGTGGAACTCGACGCACCCTGCCGCATCGAGGCCAGGAGGCTGTCGGCCGATCCCTTCGGACGGTCCCAGGTCCTGATCACCGGAACCCAGAGCGGGGCCACCGCCTTCACCGTGGCGGTGACCATGCAGCCGCGGGCCGAGGTCGCCGGGCGGGCCGCGCACGCAGCCGCGTAGCCCCCGAACGCGATGTCGGAAAGCCGCCAGCGCGAAGGGAGCAATCGGGAAATCATCACCTCATGGACCTTTCGTCACCCCCGGCGACGCTCTTCACCACAGTCCCCAGCCCCTTGGGCGAACTGCTGCTGGTGGGCCGGGAATCACCCACCGCCCCCGGCACGGCCGCCCTGGCCTCGCTGTCCATGGCCGGCGGCCGCGGCGAGCCGGGCCCCCGCCCGGGCCGGCGGCGCGAGCCTGCGGCCTTCACCGAGGTGCTCGGGCAGCTGCGCGCGTACTTCGACGGCCGGCTCACCCGGTTCGACCTGGAGTACGTCACGGGCGGCACCCCCTTCCAGCGCCTCGTCTGGGAAGCCCTGGACGAGATCCCGTACGGCACGACCACCACGTACGGCGAACTGGCCGAGCGGCTCGGCGTCCCCCGCGCCGAGGTACGGGCCCTGGGCGGGGCCATCGGCGCGAACCCGCTGCTCCTCGTGCGCCCCTGCCACCGCGTCATCGGGGCGGACGGCGCCATGCGCGGCTACGCGGGCGGGGTCGAGCGCAAGGTCGCGCTGCTCACCCACGAGGGCGCCCTGCTGCCGCTGTTCAACTGACCGAGAACGAGAGACACCACATGACGACCACCCGAACGAAAACACCGGTACCGACACCGGCTTCGGCACCGGCGCCGTCGTGGGCGGGCGAACGGGCCGGGGCGGCCGACTGGGCCGCCCTCGCCGCCGAGCTCGACGCCTACGGGTGCGCGCCGACCCCGCAGCTGCTCACCCCGGCCGAATGCCAGGACCTGATCGCCCTGTACGAGGACGCCGGGCGGTTCCGCACCACCGTCGACATGGCCCGCCACCGTTTCGGATCGGGCGAGTACCGCTACTTCACCCACGAACTCCCGGAGCCGGTGGCCGCGTTGCGGGCAGCGCTCTACCCGCACCTGGTGGGCATCGCCCGCGACTGGGCCGAACGGCTCGGCAGGCCCGCGCCGTGGCCCGACTCGCTCGACGAGTGGCTGGAGATGTGCCACCGGGCCGGGCAGGACCGCTCGGCCCAGATCCTGCTGCGCTACGGGGCGGGCGACTGGAACGCCCTCCACCGGGACGTCTTCGGCGAGATGCTCTTCCCGATGCAGGTGGTCATCGGGCTCAACGCGTACGGCACGGACTACACGGGCGGGGAGTTCCTCCTCGTGGAACAGCGGCCGCGCGCGCAGTCGCGGGGCACCACGACCGCGCTGGCCCAGGGCCACGGGCTGGTGTTCACCACCCGGGACCGTCCGGTGCGCTCGAAGCGGGGCTGGTCCGCGGGGGCCGCGCGGCACGGGGTGAGCACGGTGCGCAGCGGCCGGCGCCATGCGCTGGGGCTGGTGTTCCACGATGCCGCGTAGGCCGTCCCTTCCGGACCTTCCCGGGTCCGCCGCGCGGGGGCACGAGGTGTCCCCGCTGCTCGGTGCGGCTCCGGCCGGGGGAACCGGGGAGTTCCCCGAGGCCCCGCCCGCGCACACGGCGGCGGAGCTCTCCGCACTGATCGGGCTCCTGACCGGGACCGGGCCGGGCGACGAGCTCGTGACGGTGGCCGTCGGGCACGGGCGCGACGATGCCTCGCGGGCCGCCGCGGCCGCCTTCGCCCAGGAGTGGCGGGCGCGGGGCGGTCAGATCCTCGCGACGGTGGACTGGCCCGAGACCGCCGCGTCCTGGCTCCGGCCGGCCCGCAGGCTGACCGCGCAGGGCCCGCAGGCCTGGGTGGTCACCGGGGCCCTGACGGGCTGGGCGCAGATGAGCCGGCGGCTGCGGCACAGCACGGACTGGGATCCGGCCCGTACCTTCGCGTTCGCCGCCCTGCACGACCCCCGCCTGCGGGAGCTGGCGGGAGCGGACGCCGTACGGGGACTGCGTGGCGCGACCGCCGAGGGCGGGACCTGGGAGTTCGGCGAAGGGGCGGACGAATGGTTCCGGCCTGCTCCGGTCAGTCCGCCGCGGGGCCGGCCCGCAGCCCCGTGACGAACATGCGGATCAGGAGGGCGTAGCTCTCGTCCAGGGCTTCGGGCAGGGCGAAGGCGCCCGTGGTCTCGAGGGAGACGAAGCCGTGGGTCGTGGCGCGCAGGCAGCGGGCGGCGTGGATGGCCGCCGAGTCCTGCAGTCCGTACGCGCGCAGCGCGGCGAGCATGATGGTGACGAGGCGTTCTCCGGCCTCGGCCGTCCGGGGTTCCGGGCTGTGGATCAGCGCGGCGTAGCGGTGCGGATGGCGTAGGGCGTAGCTGCGCCAGGCCGTCATGAAGGCGCGGATCGCGTCGTCGGCGGAGCGGCCGAGGACGGCATCACCGACCTCGTCGGCGATCTGGTGGAGGATCCGGGCCGAGAGGAGGTCGCGTAGCTCCGCGAGGTTGCGCACGTGCTTGTAGAGCGAGGGGGTGGCCACGCCCGCCCGGCCTGCGACCGCCGACAGGGTCAGGGCCGCGGGGGTCTCTTCGTCGACGATGCGCAGCGCCAGGTCGACCACCGCGTCCGCGGAGAGCGCGGCCCTAGGCACGGTCGCCGCCCAGGAAGGACAGGATGGCGGCGGTGGTCTCGGCGGGGAACTGCGCGTGGGCGTAGTGACCGGCGCCCTCGATCATTTCGACGCGGCCCAGCCCGGCCGGCAGCTCCGCCACGATGCCTTCGCCCTCGGCGCGGGGGTCGGCCCAGTCGCAGTCGAGGGTGCCTTCGAGGACCAGGACGGGGCACTTGACGTCGCCGAGGCGGGTGCCCGCGTCGGTGGGGGCGGACATGCCCATCTTGGCCACGACGGCCATCCGGCCGGGGCGGGCCAGGTCGGTGGCGAGGGCGGCGAGGTGGTCCGCGTATCCGGCGGGGCGGGCGCCGGGGTAGGCGTGGTCGAGGTAGCGCGTCCACAGTCCGCGGCTGCGCAGGATGCCGGTGCCCATGAGGAGGAGCATGCCCTTGCGGTAGCGGGCGTTGGACCCGAGGGCGCCGAACTCGATCTTCTGCGCCCGGGTGAACGGGCTGATCTCGACGATCGCGCCGACCAGCTCGGGCTCCTGGGCGGCCGCGATGGTGGCGGCGCCGCCGGCGAAGGAGTGGCCGACGATGACGGCGGGCCCGCCCAGGTGCCGGATCAGGGCGAGCAGGTCGCCCGCCACGTCGGTGCGGCTGTACGAGGCCCAGCCAGTGCTCGACTCGCCGTGCCCGCGCAGGTCGGTGGCGGCGACGCGGTATCCGGCGGCGACGAGGAGCGCGGCGCTCTCGCGGTAGGCCGCCCGGTTGTCGCCCATGCCGTGGGCGAGCACGATCAGCGGGCCTTCGCCCGTGACCTCGTACGCGATCCGTCCGTCTTCGATGCTCAGAAAGTCCGTCATGGCCCGTCCCCGGAAGCGATTGGCTGTTCGCCAGCCTTGCTGGCTAATCCCTGTTGCCTAAAAGCTAAACCCATTAGCCAACCGCGTCAACCCCTCCGTCGGCGCGTGCCGTCCGCGGCCGCCCGGACCGGAGGTTTCCGCCCGGCGGGGCGGGAGCCCGCGCACGCCCCGCCCCGCGGGGCAGTCCCCGGGCCTTCATTGCCCAGCTACCCCCGGTGCGCCATGCTTCGACGGCAGAACCCCAGGTCCGGGACCGTGAACCCGCTGGTGATGCGGAAAGGTCGTGAGGCAGTGCCCCGATCGGTCAGGCCCGCCCTTGCCCGACCACCGCGTGCCGCGGCACCCGCACGGTCCCACCCCGGGACGGGACCGCCCGGCAGCGTCCTCGTCACGCGTGTGGGACTGCGACTGCCCGAGATCCTGCCGTTCGCCCGGTGGGAGCGGGCGGGCAGGAAACTGGCGGACATCGTCGAGTCCTCGTCCTGGTGCCTGGGCGACTGGCTGGTCTACGGGTCGGACATGTACGCCGACCGCTATCGCCGGGCCGTCGAAGCGGCCGGGCTCGACTACCAGACGCTGCGCAACTACGCGTGGGTCGCCCGGCGTTTCGACATCGGGCGGCGGCGGGAGAGCCTGAGCTTCCAGCACCACGCCGAGGTCGCCGCGCTCGCGCCCGAGGAGCAGGACCGCTGGCTCGACCGCGCGCAGCGGGACGCCTGGTCGCGCAATCAGCTCAGGACGGCGGTACGCGCCGAACGCCAGGGCGGCGCCGACACGAAGACCGTGCTGCTGCCCAGGGTCAGCGTCGAAGCCGCGCTCGTGGCGCGCTGGCGGCAGGCGGCCGCGGAGACGGGCTCCAGCCTCGACGACTGGATCGTGGGCACGCTGGATCGGTGCGCCATGCAACTATTGGCGGACCGGCCGGACGAACGGCAGACCGCCGACGTCCGCTGAGCCCCTTCGGATGAACTGGAGATCCCCGCGGGAATGCAGGTGGTGGGCCGCGCGCTGCGCGTGCTGTCCCGACTGGCACAGAAGGAATCCGGCGCGACGCTGAGCGAGTTGGCGCGCGAGACGGACATTCCGGTGAGCAGCGCGCACCGGATCCTGCGCGCACTGCAGGCCGAAGCCCTGGTGACCAGGTCGCAGCGCAACCAGCGCTGGTTCCTGGGGCCCGCCGCCCGGTCCCTCGCCAACGAGCTCTCCCGGCGCCCGCTGCACGTCCCCCCGCAGGCGGCGACCGACCTTGCCCGCGCCTGCGGCGAACGGGTGCTGCTCTCGGAGCTGTTCGACGACCGCGTCATCTGCACCGCCGTCGCGACCCCGCAGCCGCACGACGACGGGAACCTCTTCGCCCAGGTCGGACAGTCCATGCCGCTGCACGCCTCCGCGTCCGCCCGGATCCTGCTGGCCTTCCAGCCGGCCGCCGAAGTCGGCGGCTGGCTGCGCCACCGGCCGCTGACCCGGTTCACCGCGGCCACCCCGCAGACGGTGGACGAGGTGGCGGCGCGGCTGGAGACGGCCCGCTCCCGCGGGTACGACGTGTCCGCCGGCGAACTCCAACAGGGCATCTGGGCGGTCGCCGTACCCCTGCGCACCTCCACGGGCCGGGTGTGCGCGGGGCTGACGATCGCGGCCCGGGCCGAGCACGCCGCCACGGCCGAGCAGCGCGCGGGGCTGCTCGGCCTGCTCCGCAGCGGCGCGCAGCAGATCTCCGCCGGACTGGGCTACGGCCCGGTCCCCTCCTCGTAGCCCAGCTCGGCGGAGACGGCCCGGGCGGTGCCCAGTACCGCTGCCCTGATCCGGCTCGCCCCCCGCCGCCGCAACCGCGACCGGTGGGTGACCACGGCCAGGGCGGCGATCACCCGACCCGCCCCGTTGCGTACGGGCGCCGCCATCTCCCAGGACTCCGCGGCGCATTCGCCGTAGGCGATCTCGAACCCGCGGCGCCGCACCACGCCCAGCCGCCGCGACAGGTCCTGCACGCTGTCGAACGCCCCCGCCCCGTCCGGCGCCGGATCCTGGTCGGCGAGCAGCCGGCCCACCTCGACCTCGGTCAGGTCCAGCAGGAGGGCCCGCGCCGCGGCGGCCGTCCTGAAGGGCACGACCTCCCGCGTCTGCACGTAGGCGGCGGACCAGTGCCGCGGCCCCCGGTCGAGGGCGAGGACGGCCCTGCGCGCCCGCATCTCGACCAGTACCGCCCGCTCGCCCAGCTCCTCCGCGAGCTCGGTCACCATCCGGACGCAGGCGCCGGACGCCAGGACGGCGGGCCGCAGCGCGCCGAGCCCCACCTCCAGCGCCGCGGGCCCCAGATAGCAGCGCGCCCCGGCCGCCTGCCGGCTGACGAACCCCTGGTGCTGGAGCTCGGCGAGCAGCCGGTGCAGGCTGGTCGCGGGCATGCGGAGCCGTTCGGAGAGCTGGGCCGCGGTCAGGCCCTCGGAGGACTCCGCGAGGGTCCTGATCACCAGGTGCGCCCGGGCCAGGACCTGCATCGGCTTCACCTCTTCCCCGGGGTGGCGGCCGTGTCGTCCCCGTCCCGCCGGCGGGACGGGGACGGCTCCGGGGCCGGGCCGGTCAGGCCGTGGGGACGATGTCGTAGAAACCGTCGCCGTCCAGGTAGTGCGCGGTCAGGATGTCGTGCAGCACGGTGCTCTGCGTCCCGTGCACCAGGTACACGCGCATGGGGTAGGTCCAGTCGTCCACCGAGCGGTGGATCCGCCCGCCCGGACTGACGTTCAGGGCCAGGCCGTGGAAGCTGTCGAGGCCTTGGAGGTGCTCCATGTTCGGATAGCTGCGCAGGGTGCCGTCCGCGGGCGAGATCATGTTGACCAGCCCGGCGTGGCGGACCAGTTCGTACGGGTCCTCCCAGCGTTCCAGGAAGCGGGCGGGGTCCACGTACGCGTCGGCGGTCCATTCCATCTGGCTCTCGCCGATCGCCGCCCGCACGGGGACGTGGAGGTCCGCGCCGCAGGCGCGGGCGGCCGTCTCGATCAGCCGCGGGCCCTGGGGCGTCAGCTTCACCTCGCTGTGCGCGGGTCCGTTGCGCACCCCCAGGGCGTCGAGGACCCGGCAGGTGTACTCGACCAGCGCGTCCTGGTCGGCTCCGCGGCGGGGCAGCAGCCGCGCGCTGGCCCCCAGGTCGCGGACCCCGTTGGCGCTGAGGTGCTGCATCCGCCAGAGGTCGGTGACGTGGTGCCTGCCGTCGAGGCTCACCGTGTTGACGATGTACTCGCCGCCGACGAGGTACTCCTGCGCGAGCACCTCCCGGTTGCGGGCGCCCAGGGCGCTGTCGGTGCCGAGCAGCGCCTCGAAGGCCGCCCGTACCTGGTCGGCGTCGTCGCAGAAGTGGATGCCGTCGTTGCCCGCGCTCCTGACGGGCTTCAGGACGACACGGCCGCCCGCCTTGGCGTACCAGTCGAGCAGGGTGTCCAGGTCGGTGGCCAGGATCTGCTCCACGGCGGGAACCCCGGCCGCCCGGACCGTTTCCAGCATGCGGTACTTGTCCCGGCGGGCCGGGCTCAGCTCCGTGCCGTTGGTCCGCAGCCCCAGGGCCTCGCTCAGGACGTCGGCCAGTTCCACGCCGCTCTCGATGCCCGGCAGCAGGCAGACGGGCGCGTACCGCGCGACGGCCTCGGCGGTGCGCGCGGCGTCGCCCCCGTGCACGATGTCGGCGAGGAAGTCCCCGGGCCGGAAGCTGCGTTCGTACACGGGATTCGCGGTGGCGGCGCTCCTGACGTGCAGGCAGTCGAAGCCCCTCTCCCGGAACACCGGTGCGAGACTCCGGGCGCTGGAGTAGGCGTCGACGATCGCGACGACGGGGCGGGCGGCGGGCTGTTCACTCATGCGGACCTCATGCCTTGCTGTGCGGCGGTGTGGCGGGGGGTCGGTGTGGTGTGGGGACATCGGTACGTCGGTACGTGTGTGCGTCGGTGCGTCGGTCAGTGCAGGGGCAGGCCCGTCTGCCAGGCGAGGAACGCCAGGGTGTCGGCGGCCAACGCGGCGGCCCTGCTCACCGACCGGCCCTTGTGTCCGGCCTCGGTCTCGCTGCGCAGCAGGATCGGCGCGCGGCCGCCGGTGGCGTACTGGAGCGCCGCGCACATCTTGCGGGCGTGCATCGGATCGACCCGGGCGTCGTTCCCGGACACGGTGAACAGCACGGCCGGATACTCCACCGCCTCCCGTACGTGGTGGTAGGGCGAGTACCCCAGGAGCCAGCCGAGCTCCTCGGGCTCGTCCGCCGACCCGTACTCGGCGGACCACAGGCGCCCCATGCCGAAGCCCTCGTACCGGACCATGTCCAGCAGCGGCGCCTCGCACACCACCGCCCGGTAGAGATCGGGCCGCTGGGTCAGCGCGGCGCCCACGAGCAGGCCCCCGTTGGAGCCTCCGTGGATGCCCAGGCGGTCCGCGGTGGTCCAGCCGCCGTCGATCAGGGCCCGGGCCGCGCAGTGGAAGTCGTCGAAGACCTGCTGCTTGTGCTCCCGCATCCCGGCCCGGTGCCACTCCTCGCCCTCCTCGCCGCCGCCGCGCAGGTTGGCCACGACGTAGACGCCGCCCGCCTCGACCCAGGCGAGCACCGACGGGTCGTACTCGGGGACCAGCGAGGAGCCGAAGCCCCCGTAGCCGAAGAGGACCGTGGGGCGCGGGCCGGTGCGGCCGAGGGGCTCGACGACCAGCATCCGTACGGTCGTCCCGTCGCTGGAGCGGTAGCCGACCTGGGAGCTCTTCACCTTCGGGACCGGCACCGTCCCCGGGGCGGCCGCCCAGACCTCGGTGGTCCCGTGGCGGGCGTCGTAGCGCAGGACCGAGGCCGGCGAGGTGCTGTCGGTGTACGAGAACCAGGCCTCGTGGCCGCCCTCCGGCCGTTCGAAGAGGCCGCCGAGCGAGCCGATGCCCGGGGTCGGCACGGAGCCGAGCCGTTCGCCGGTCTCCAGGTCGTGCACCGTCACCTCGTTGACGGCGTGCCGGGTCCAGCCGGCCAGGAGCCGCGGCCGGTCCAGTCCGGGGCCGTCCAGGATGGCGAAGTCGCTCAGCACCGCCTCGGGGTCCTCCGGCAGCAGGTCGCGCCAGGCCCCGTAGGAGAGGTCGCCGGGAGAGGCCACGCACAGACGGGAGCGCGGCGCGCCCCGGTCCGTGAAGAGGTACGCCCGGCCGTCGCGCCACATGTACAGGCCGGTGTCGGCGTCGACCCCGACCTGGACCGGCTGGAACAGCGGAGCCTCGGGGGTGCCCGCCTCCAGGTCGCCGAGCCAGAGGTCGCTGCGGTTCTCGGTGCCCCGGGACGCGCCGAGGCTCAGCCAGCGCCCGTCGCCGCTGACGAGGATCCCGAAGTCGGTGGTGTCGGGGAGCCCTTCGCCGAAGACCACGACGTCCTCCAGCTCCGGGTCGGTGCCGACCCGGTGCAGGTAGACCCGGCGGCCCGGAGCGGATCCGGGCAGCAGGCGGACGTAGTAGTAGGCGCGGCCGCCCGGGAGCCAGGCGATGGCCGATTGCCGGGCGCGCGGGATCGGGCCCTCCAGCAGCGCGCCGGTCCCGACGTCGAGCACGTGGAGGTGGGACTCCTCGCTGCCGCCCCGGGAGGTCTTGTAGGCGAGCCGGCACCCTTCCGGGTCCGGATGCCAGGAGTCGAGGGTGGTGGCGCCGGAGGGATCCAGGCGCATCGGATCGAGGAGGACGCGCTCCTCGCCGGAGGGCTCCACCGTGAGCAGGACGGCACGCTCCTCGCCGGGCATGCGGCGGGTGAAGAACTGCCGCCGCCCGCGCCATACGGGAGCGCCCACGCTGCCGGTCCCGAGCAGTTCGGTGATGCGCTCCCGCAGGCCCGCGCGGCCGGGCAGCCCCTCCAGGACCCGGTCGCACAGCTCGCGCTGCGCGGCCGTCCAGCGCCGGGTCTCCTCGCTGCGCGGGTCCTCCAGCCACCGGTAGGGGTCCTCGACCACGTGGCCGTGCAGCTTCTCCTGAAGGGGTTCGCGGGGTGCGGGCGGGTACGAGAACGTCATCGCTCGCCCTCCCGGAAGCCGGCCGGGACCGCCGGGCCGGACGGGGGGACGTCCAGGGCGTGGAACGCGCCGCCGAAGAAGACGAGGGGGCCCTCCCCGGGATCCTCCGACGCGGTGAACGCCCGTACGAGGGCCAGCACGATCGTGTGGTCCCCGGCGGGCAGGAGCGTCTGCACCCGGCATTCGAGCCAGGCCGTGCCCGCCTCCAGCAGCGGGGCCCCGGTCTCCTTCCCGGGCCGCCACGGGTGCCCTTCGAACTGCTCCTCGCCCAGCGGGCGGTCCCCCCGGGCGAAGTGCGCGGCGGTCTCCCGCTGCCCGGCCCCGAGGACGGTGACGCCGAGCGGGGCCCCTTCCGTGACCAGCGAAGCCAGGTGCGAGGTGTGCTCGACGCAGACCATCACCAGCGGCGGGTCGAGGGAGACGGTGACGAAGGAGTTCACCGTGGTGGCGTGCGGGACGCCGGAGTCGACCCCGACGGTGGACGCGACGGCGACACCGGTGGCGAAGGCCCGCCCGGCCCGCCGCACCAGCAGCGCCTCCGCGTCCGCGTCCGCGTCGGGACCCCCGGCCTGCTCCGCTCTCCCGGCCTCCGCTCCGGCCGGCTCCGGCGCGGTGACCCCGTGCCGGCGCGCGGCGACCTGGCCGACCCAGGCGGACACCAGGGCCGCGGCCGCGGCGATGAACAGCAGCACGGTGAACGAGCCGCGCATCGAGCCGAAGCTGGTGATCCCCATGAACAGCAGGATGCTGAGGGTCACGCCGGCGAAGGTTCCCAGCGTGAAGAGGCCGGACACCCGGCCGGCCACCGCCACCGGCTCGTTCTGCAGGATCCGGGACTGGAAGACGACCGCGAACACCTGGCCCGCCAGCAGCATGGTCGAGCTGGCGAGGACCGCCACCCAGGCGGTCGTCACGAAGGTCATGCCGAGCAGGGACACCGCCACGGCCACTGCGGCGAGCACGCCCGGGCGCAGTCCGCGCTGCTTGCCCATCCGGGCCGCGAGGGTGGCGCCGAGCACCGCCCCGGCGCCGTTGGCCAGGTTGATGACGCTCAGCCACATGGCGCCGCCGCCCAGGAAGCCCCGGGCGACGACGTTCGGATAGACGTTGATGAGCCCGGCGCCGGCGTTCAGCGCGAAGACGCTGACCAGCAGCCACTTGCTGCCCGGGGTCAGCCGCAGCTTTCCGGAGCCGGCCGCGGCGCCCGCCTGACCGCCGCCCGTCGGCGTGGGAGCGGGGGCCGGGGCGGGCATCAGCCGGATCAGCAGCAGCCCGGAGACGACGAAGCTGACGATGTCCAGCGAGATCAGCACGGGCAGGTTGCTGACCTGGAGCATCAGGGGCGCGGCCGCGGTGCCCAGGATGAACATCGACCAGTCGACCTTCGACACCGCCGCCAGCGCCGACGGCATCCCGTCCGTGGGCAGCACCCGCCGCAGGTAGGCCGTCTGCGAAGCGGTGAAGAACGGGGTCAGCAGGGACAGGAACCCCATCACCCCGATGGTCGCCGCGGAGGTGAAGCCGATGCCGCCCCAGACGGCCGCGAGCAGCACCGCGAGCACCACGGCGCGCAGCGCGTCCAGGCCGATCAGCATCCGCCGGGTCTCGTAGCGGTCGGCCAGCGGTGCCAGCAGGCGCGAGCCGAACAGGATCGGCAGGTACACCAGCACGATCGCCGTGGTGAGCAGCGCCGTCGAGCCGTGGCTCTGGTTGTAGGCGTAGTAGACGACTCCCGTGCGGAACAGCCAGTTGCCGAACTGGCTCACCGCGTACGCCGACAACAGCGACCGGAGGGAACGGCGCTCGGCTGCGGCGAGGCGCTCAGTGGGTGGCACTCGGTGCTCCTGCTCCTTGTGAATGCTCGGCGTACGAGTGGCTCGGCTCAGCTGCGGGCCTTGGCCAGCCGGGTGCGCAGTTCGTCCAGCTCCGCCGGGTCGGATCCGCGTTCGGCGGCGAGCCCGATGTCCGTCTGCGCCCCGTCCAGGTCGGCCAGTTCGAGCCGGAGCACCGCGCGGTTGTAAACGTAGTCCGGGTCGGCGGACAGCCGTACCGCGTTGTCGAGGCAGGCCAGGGACTCCTGGAGGTGCCCGCTCCCGTACAGGACGTGCGCCAGGTTGTTCCAGGCCTCGGTCAGCTTCGGATCGCGGGCCACCGCGGTGCGCAGGCTCTCCTCCGCCTCCTGCTCGCGCCCCAGTTCGGAGAGGGCCAGGCCCCGGTTGCTCCACGCCTGCGCGTTCTTCGGGTCGTGGTAGACGGCGGCGTCCAGGCTGACCAGTGCCTCGGCCGCCCGGCCCTGCTTGAGCCGCAGGGCTCCGAGGCCCAGGTGGGCCCGCGCCTCGGAGGGCTTGAGTTCCACCACGCGCAGGAAGTCCTGCTCCGCGGCGGCCCGGTCCCCGGTCTGGAGGTGGAGGCGGGCGCGGTTGAGGTGGGCCTCGTAGTAGGGCGGGCAGAGGGCGATGGCCCGCTCGTAGCATTCCAGCGCCTCGTCGAACTGCCCCGTGCGCTGGAGCATGTTGGCCAGGTCGTTGGCGTATTCCCCGTAGTTCGGGTCCAGGGCCATGGTCCGCCGGTAGATCTCGTGGGCCTTCGGGAAGTCCTTGACCATTTCGTAGATCTGCGCCGTGTTGTAGACGAGGATCGACTGGTGGAGGGCGTACTTCTCGTCGCCGTAGATCTTCTGCATCCGGTCCATTCCCTCGGTGCAGAGCCGCAGGGCCTCGTCCAGGTTCCCCTGCCGGGCCCGGATGTAGGCGAGGGCGTTCTCGGCGAATACCTTGATGTACTCGAATTTGGGGTGGTCCTGGAACTCGGTGGCGAGCTTCTCCAGATTGAGCAGCGCGAAGCGTTCGGCGGTGACCAGGTCCGGCGGCGACTGGTAGCGGCCGTGCGCCATGCTCTGCGAATACAGGACCGTCGGCGTGTAAAGGCTCTGCGGGAAGTGCTCGTAGAAGGTGTCCAGATAGGGAATGGACACGTGCGCCAGCCCGAGCGAGTACAGCACGAAGGACATCCGCAGGTACACCAGGTTGTGCGTCTGCCCGCCGCCGGGGAGGGTGCGCAGCTGCGGATCGGCCCAGAACCGGGAGAACAGGTCGAACCAGGTGTCGTAGAGCCCGATCTCCTGGAGGGAGATCGACAGCGGCGCGAGGGCCACCATCCGGTCCGAGGCGTCCCGCAGGGCGAGGTGGTGGACCGGGTGGAGGACCTCCTCGGGCGTACCGGCGAGGCCGTCGAGCACCCCGCGGTGGCTGCGTTCGCGGATGCCCGCGTCGTACGTCTCGTAGTTGCGCACCGCGACCGGGTCGTCGTCCGCGCAGTGGCCCCGTACGTACTGCTCCAGGAGGTCGTACCGGGGGCGCTCGCCGAGGAGGCTCAGGTAGAGGTCCAGGTGGGTCTCGAAGGTCAGGTAGTCCGGCAGCGCCACCTTCGCGTCGGCGGCGCGCAGCAGCGCCGAGAGGCGGGCCGGCCTGCCCTGGGCGAGCCGCCACAGGCTGTCGAGCTGCTTGGCCGCGGGGACCGCGAATCCCCAGCTCTCGATCAGCTGCCGGGACTCGGGCCTGGTCAGCGGTGGCACGGCGACCCGGGCGCCGTGTTCGGCGAGGGCGATGTCCGGTTCGCCGTTGACCAGGAGCACGATCGTCAGCCGGCGGCACAGGCCGCGGCGGCGGGCGACGATGTCGAGGAACTGCATCACCGTGGGCGACAGGCGCTCGGCGTTGTCGATGACCAGGGTGTGGGGCGGGCGGCCGGGTGAGGCGAGGAAGGCTTCGAGGAACTCGTACACGCCGTTGAGCAGTTTGCTCTGGTACTCGTGGAAGTAGAACCGGGTCCGCTCGTCCCGGCCGGCGACCCCGGTGAGGTCCTTCGGCACCCGGAAGGCGGGGGACTCCAGGTGCGGGAAGATCCGCTTGAGGGACTGCTCGGCGGCGCTCACCAGCTCCGGGGCGTCCGCCTCCGCGAGGGTGACGGCCCGGTCCACGAGCGGCTGCAGGCCCGCGAGGTAGCCGTGGGCCAGCTTGTCGCCGTCCCCTTCGATGACGGGGCCCTGCCGGCCGCTGCTCCCGGAGTCGAGCCAGGCGCGCACGGTGTCCGCCTTGCCGCCGCCGTCCGGTGAGGTGACGAGCAGGAAGACGGGGGCGTCCGGGTCACCGGAATCCAGCCGCCTGCTCGCATGGTCGAGCTCCGCGAAGAGGGCGGGGCGCACGCGCGGATAAAGAACGGTCATGCCGGATTCTCCCGTGTCGCATTTCGCAAGGTGTCTCACCGAAGGGGAATGGGGGGCCCGGCAGAACGGGCCCCCCATCGAGTTCGCCTTAGCCGGCGACGTACGACGTGGTGGTGCGCACGGTGTCCTGCTTCTCAGAGACCTTGACCTTCATTTTCGTCACCCCTTTTCGTGGGAAAGGAAGACCTGCGTCCTTGATTTCGAACATCAGCAGCATGGTGTGGCCCGCTCGTTGACGTCAAGGAAGGACGGATCCCGCGGACCCGGTGCGGAGGGGCCGTCCGGCGCGTGCGCGATTCTGTCGCAGGTCCCGCTCCGGTCAAGGAGGATTTCCGGCCAAAGGCGGTGCGTAATGTACCGAAAAACGGCCCGGCCCCGTATACGAATTACGGGAGCGCATCGGTTCCGGACAAATGGCCGGGGTCCGACCCCGGCCATTTGGTGCGCCGTACGTCGGACCCCGGGGGTCTGCTGTCCTCACCCGCCTACCGCTTCGCTTCCCGCTTGAAGGAGGCGCGGGCCCACAGGTAGCCGAGGAGGCTGAGGCCGGTCACCCATGCGAGGGCGATGGCACCGCTGTTGCCGATCTCCGTACCCAGCAGCAGTCCGCGCAGGGTGTCGATGACGGGGGTGAAGGGCTGGTATTCGGCGAACCAGCGCAGGCCGGCCGGCATCGACTCCGGCGGGACGATGGCGCTGCCGAGGAAGGGCAGCAGCGTCAGGGGCATCGGGGCGTTGCTCGCCGCCTCCACGCTGCTGGAGCCGAGCCCCATGGCGGCCGAGAGCCAGCTGAGGGCGAAGCCGAGGAAGGTCAGCAGACCGAGGGCCGCGAGCCATTCGACCGGGGTGGCGTCGGGGCGGAAGCCCACGGCGAAGGCGACTCCCAGGACCAGGACCAGCCCGACCAGGGTCTGTACGACGTTGCCGAGGACGTGCCCGGTGAGGACGGAGGACCGCGAGATCGACATGGTCCGGAAGCGGTTGATGATGCCTTCGGTCATATCGCTGCACACCGAGATGGCGGTGGCGATCGCACTGGAGGTCACGGCCATCAGCAGGATGCCGGGGACGACGAAGTTGGTGTACGAGGCCCGGTCGCCGACTCCGCCGCCGGGGAGCGCGATGCCGGCGCCGAGCGCACCGCCGAACACGTACACGAAGAGCAGGAGCATCACGATCGGCATCGCGACGAGCGTGATCGTCATGGACGGGTAGCGCCGGGCGCGCTTGAGGCTGCGGCGCAGCATCGTCATGGAGTCGCGCAGTGCGTACGTGGTCCTCGCGCCGGTGTGGGCGCTGGGGGTCGTGGTGGTCATCGCCGGGGCTCCTTCGGGGTGCCGGTGAGTGCGAGGAAGACGTCGTCCAGGTCGGGGGTGTGCACGGTCAGCTCCTCGGCCTCGATGCCGGCGCCTTCGAGCAGGTCGAGGACGGAGCGCAGGGCGGGGATGCTGCCGTCGCTGGGGATGTCCAGCGTGAGGTTCTCTTCGTCGCGGGTCAGCGCGGGGAGGTTCAGGTGGCGGACGGTCGCGTCCAGGCTCTCCTGGTCGCCGAAGCGCAGCCGGATGTGGCCTCCGGGGATCAGGCGCTTGAGCTCCTCCGCGGTGCCCTCGGCGACGATCCTGCCCTTGTCGAGGACCGCGATCCGGTCGGCGAGCTGGTCGGCTTCTTCCAGGTACTGCGTGGTGAGGAAGATGGTGACGCCCTGGGCGGTGAGCTCGCGGATGAGCTGCCACATCACGCGGCGGCTGCGCGGGTCGAGGCCGGTGGTCGGTTCGTCGAGGAAGATCAGGCTCGGGCTGCCGACGAGGGTCATCGCCAGGTCGAGCTTGCGGCGCATGCCGCCGGAGAAGGTGGAGGCGAGCTTCTTGGCCTCCGCGGTCAGCTCGAACTGGCTCAGCAGCTCGGCGGTGCGGCGGCGGCCTTCGGCGCGGTCGAGGTGGTGCAGGTCCGCCATCAGGAACATGTTCTCCTCGGCGGTCAGCAGGCCGTCGACGGCGGCGAACTGGCCGGTGACCCCGATGCGGGCACGGATGGCGTCCGGGTCGCGGTCGAGGCTCCGGCCGGCCACGTAGGTCTCGCCGGAGCCGGAGTCGGCGCCGATGAGCGTGGAGAGGATCTCGACGGTGGTGGTCTTGCCGGCTCCGTTGGGGCCGAGGAGCGCGAAGATCGTGCCCGGCCGGACGGTGAGGTCGATCCCGGCGAGGACGGTCTTGTCCCCGTAGGACTTGCGCAGGCCGACGGCGGTGATCCCCTGGGGCGGGGCGTCCTGGACGCGGGTGGGTGTCGTGGTGGCGGCGCTCATCGGGCCTCTCCGTCCGTGGTGGTGTGCGGGGCGCGCTGGATGCGGATGTCACCGAAGCCGGTGCGGGCGTGGACCGTGACCCTCTCGGCGCCCTCGGCGGGGGCCTTGGTGGCCCCGAGGTCGCTGCTGACCCGGCCGGACTTGGAGTTGACGTCGAGCCAGGCGGCCGAGCCGAGGCGGATGCCGACCTCGACGTGTCCGGTGCTGGTCTCGAACTCGGCGGCGCCGCGGGCCAGTTCCTCCACGCGGATGTTGCCGTTGGCGGTCTTGGCCACGACGGAGGCGTGCGCCCGGCCGATGGTGATGTTGCCGTTGGCCGACTTCACCCGCAGCTCGCCGGCCACGTCCTCGACCCAGGTGGTGCCGTTGGAGTTCTTGAGCACCGCGTTGCCGCCGACCTTGCGGATCCGTACGTCTCCCGAGGAGGTGCTGACGTCGGCGTCGCCGGTGGCGCGGTCGAGGGTGACGTCCCCGTACGAGGTCTTCAGCTGGGCCGTACGGGCCTGCTCGACCCGCAGGGTGCCGGCGCTGGTGAGGACGTCGCACTCGTCGAGGGGGCCGGTGGCGTTGAGGTTGCCGACCTTGATGATGCCGGTCAGCCGGGATCCGCTGGGCACCGAGACCTCCAGGAAGACCGAACCCTTGGGGCCGAAGAGGCCGCGCGCCTTGGGGGTGCGGACGGTCAGGCGGCCGTCGGCGTACTCGACCTTCGTTTCCTTGGCGGCGCGGAGGTCGTCCTTGTTGTCCGGGGCGCTCGGGCGGACCTCGACGACGGTGTCGACGCGGTCGGTCGCGGTGATCCGGGTGTCGCCGACCTCGACGTGCAGGGTGGCGGTGATGGGCTTGGCGGTGTCGAAAGTAGGCATGGCTGTCTCGTCCTCTTGGCTCTGCGGGCCGGGTGAAGGTGTTGGTTCGGCGAAGTCGAAGGTCTGACCGAGGTCTGACGGGGGTCTGGCTGAGGTCCGTGACTGAAGCATGACACAGCGATGGCGCCATGTCGAGCCGATGTGGCACCACTTTTGGAGCCATGAGCCGATCTAACCGAAACTTGCAGGTCAGAGCCGGTGCCAAGCTGGCGTCACACCAGCCCCACCGGGCGATCCACACGGGAGGCCGGGCCAGTAGGTGGCACCACGGGGTGCCATCCGGCGCCATTCGGTGCCATGCGGTGCCACATGACGTCACTGGGGCGCCGCCTCGGCTCCGCGCCGCGCCGCCCCGGATCCAGGCACCCGGGATCCGCCCCGGACCCCGCGCCCCGAACCCGGCGGGGCAGGATGTGCCCGAGATCCGTGGTGCCACTGGAGGCCCGACTCGGAGGAGGCGCTGTGCGCGGGCGGCGGTTGTGGGGGGCTCTCGCCCTCTCCGTGGGGGTGCCCGGGGTGCTGATCGCCGGTGTCTGGGCCTACGTGGCGGACGCGCCCGGCGGGGGCCCGAAGGGACCCGGCGGCGGCTGGCTCCGGCTCGACGGCACGGGGCACTTCTTCCTCGCCGCCTGCGTCGTCCTCGGGGCGGCCTTCCTCGGCGGCCGGATCGCCCGGCGGGCCGGGCAGCCGCCCGTGGTCGGGGAGATCTGCGCGGGGCTGGCGCTCGGGCCCTCGCTGCTCGGGCACTTCGCACCCGCCGTCACGGCCTGGCTGTTCCCCGCCCCCGCGCTGCGGCTGCTCGACGGGCTCGCCCAACTCGGCCTGGTGCTCTTCATGTTCGGGGTCGGACAGGAGCTGGCCGGTCAGAAGCCGTCCGGCCAGGAGTTCCGCGGAGCCGCCGCGCGGGCCGTCCTCGTCAGCCAGGCCTCGATGCTCGTACCGTTCGCCCTCGGCGCGGTGGCGGCCACCGGGCTGCTCGGCTTCGCCGGGCCCCGCGCCGATCCCCTGTCCTTCGCGCTGTTCCTGGGCTGCGCGCTGAGCATCACGGCCCTCCCGGTGCTCGCCCGCATCCTCGCCGACCTGGATCTCACCCGGACCGAGCCGGGGCGGCTCAGCCTGTTCGCGGCGGCGGTGGGCGACGCCGGGAGCTGGCTGGTGCTCACCTGGATCCTGGCGGGCGGGACGCCGTTCGCGGTGGTGGGCGCGGCCGCCGCGGCCCTGGTCCTCCTCGGCCCGGTGCGCGGGGCGCTGCGGCGGTGGGCGGCGGGCCGCGACCGCGAGCAGTCGGCCGCCGCGACGACCGTCCTGCTGGTGGTCGCGGTCACGGGTGCGTCGGCGCTGACCGCCGCCCTGGGCATCCACCAGCTGATCGGCGCGCTGCTGGTGGGACTGGTCTGGCCCACCGGAATCAAGGGCGAGGGCGCGGACAAGGGCAACGGCGAGCCCGAGGAGGGGAGCAGGGCCGGGGCCGGGGCCGGGGGCAAGGACGTCACCCACCTCACCACCGCGGCCCGGTCGGTCCTGCTGCCGTTCTTCTTCTTCGGCTTCGGCCTGACCGTGGACCTGACGGGCCTGCGCTGGGACGCCCGTACGGCTCTGGCGCTGGCCGGTCTGCTCTCCCTCGCGGTGCTCGGCAAGCTCCTCGGCCCCGGGCTGGTCGCCCGCCTGACCGGCATGGCCTGGAAGCCCGCCGTCACACTCGGCGTGCTCCTCAACGCCCGGGGCCTGACCGAGCTGGTGGTCGTGCAGATCGGCTACCAGGCGGGCATCATCGACCGCCGGATGCTCGGCATCCTGACGCTGGTGGCCCTGATCACCACCGCCATGACCACTCCCCTGCTCCGGCTCCTCGGGCTGCTCCGGCCGCCGGGGCCCGTCCTAGGACTGCCGGACGGCGGCCGCTCCGGCCAGCAGCCGGGGAGCGGCGGCGCAGGCGGTGGGGGCCCAGCTGAGGAGGCTGGAGCCGACCGACATGCCGCCGCCGAATCCGGACAGGAGGACCACGTCGTCCTCGGCGAGCAGGCCCTTGCGGTGGATCTCGTCGAGGGTGACGGCGATGGACGCCGAGCCCGTGTTCCCGTAGCGGCTGATCTCCAGGTGGAGGACGGCGTTGTCGAGGCCGAGCTCCGGCCAGACCTCGCCGATCATGACGGCGTTGGCCTGGTGCGGGACGAAGTGGTCGACTGAGCGGCCCGGCAGTCCGGCCCTGGCCAGGAGTTCCGCGATCGCGCCGGGCAGGTTCTCCTGGACGAAGGAGCGCACCCCGCGCCCGTCCATCCGGAAGTGGTGTCCGCCCTCCTCCAGGGTTCGCGCGGAGGCCGGAAGGCGGCTGCCGCCCGCCGGGACCCCGATCATCCCGTGCTGGTCGCCCCGGGTGAGCAGGCTGGTGCCGAGCACTCCGTGGCCCGCGGCCGAGGGGCCGAGCACCGCGGCGCCCGCGCCGTCCCCGAAGAGGATCGCCGTCTTGCGGTCGGTGTGGTCCAGGATGCGCGAGTAGACGTCCGCGCCGATCACCAGCCCGTAGGCGTCTCCCGGTTCGGCGCGCAGCAGCCGCTCGGTGACGGTCAGGGCGTAGACGAAGCCGCTGCACACGGAGTTCACGTCGAAGGCGGCGGCGTTCACGGCTCCGAGCAGGTGCTGCACGATCGCCGCGGTGGCCGGCTGGGGCTGGTCGGGGGTGGAGGTCGCGACCACGATGTACGAGAGGTCGCGCGGCCGGATGCCCGCCTGCTCCAGGGCCCGGCGCCCGGCGTGGGCGGCGAGGTCGGAGGTGGCCTCGTGCGGGGCGGCCCGGCGGCGCTCGCGGATGCCCGTCTTGCGCACGATCCACTCGTCCGTGACTCCCGCGAGCCGTGCCACCTCCTCGTTTCCGATGATCCGCTCCGGCAGGTAGGACCCCGTGGCGAGCACGGCCACCGGACTGGCGGGGAGGTCTTCAGGGACGTCTCTCACGCTCGTATCTCCTCGCGTAGGGGTGCTTCGATGCCCGGGATCTGCTCCCAGTGCGCCAGCAGGGCGTGGGCCGAGAGGACCGGGTCCTCGCCGACGACCACCGGGTGGCCGACGGAGCCGAGCAGGTCGAGGTCGCTGGCGTGGTCCCCGTACGCCGTGCAGCGCGCGCGGTCCAGGCCTCGTACGGCGGCCACGGCGCGGGCGGTGGCGCCCTTCGCGGCGCCGATCATCGGGGTGACCACCTCGCCGGTCAGGGCCCCGCGCCGGATCACGGGCCGGGTCCCGAAGGCCCAGTTCGCGCCGAGGTGTTCGGCGATCGGGTCCAGGCAGGCGAAGAAGGAGCCCGACACCAGGACGGTGAAGTCGCCGCGCTCCAGGTGCCGCGCGAAGCGGGCGGTGGGGCCGGGCAGGAAGGGTGCGTCCTCCAGCTCCGATCCGAACCAGGCCCGGCCGGACTCGGCGAGGGCTGCCGCGCTCTCCCCCGCGAAGAGCCGGTAGTAGCGGCGGTTGACCTCGGCGCGCGCGGTCCCCTCGGCGGCGGCGCGGTGCAGCTCGCCCGTCAGACGGGCGTAGGTGTCGGGGGCTTCTCCGCGGCGGTCCAGGTGGAAGGCGAGGAAGCGGAACATGCTCTTGAACCCGACGAGGGTCTCGTCGACGTCGAAGAAGGCGGCGGAAGCGCTCATCGGGCGGCCCGCACCCGGGTCAGCGAGAGGGAGAGCACGCACAGGCTCTCGCCGTCCTGGGTGGCTTCGACGCGCACCGGCACCAGATCGGCGTCCGGCCCGGCCGCCCCGCCGGACTCGCCCAGGTCGCCGAAGTCCACGAGGCCGCCCGCGGTGTAGTAGGAGTCGCGGTCGGGGCCGTCCTCGCGCCGGTCGCCGACGACCGCGGTCAGCACGGCCGGGCTGTCGAGCTCGCCGAACCGGGTGAACGTGACCGTGAGTTCGGTCGGGTAGACCCGGGAGGGGGACATCCCGCGGACCTCCAGGGCCCCGTAGAGGGCGAGCTGGCGGGCGGCTTCCGCGATGACCATGCCGGGGAGGTGGTCCTGCGGGTGGTCGAACATGCTGGGGTGGGTGCTGGGCGTGCGTATCTGGGCCGTCAGCGTGCTGCCGTCCGCCTCGATGCCGCTGAGGACCACGTTGTCGGCGTTGACCCGGCCGACGCGGTACGGCTGCGCCGGCGCTCCGTGCACACCGCCGGGGCGGGGGCGGTCGGCGGAGGAGGGCAGCGGGCGCTGGTCGCGGTTGCGCAGCCGCAACTGCAGGTAGGAGTCCGGGGACTTGAAGCGCAGCCCGATGCCGGCCCGGCCGATGCTGACCTCGCCGACGCGCAGGTCGACCTCGTAGTCGAGGCCGTTGGTGCGGCCCTCGCGGACGTAGTGGTTGCTGGTGGTGACGTGCAGGGTCAGCTGGCACGGCGCGGTGCCCACCGTGACCCGGTCCGGGTGGGTGAGGCGCACCCGGAGGTGGGTCAGGATGAACTTGTCCTGTCTGGGGACCCCGAAGTAGGCGTGCGCGCCGGCCAGGGCCGCCTGCCGGCAGGCCTCCAGCAGCAGCACCGGGTCGTACACGTCGGGGCCGAGCAGGTGGTCGCCGTAGTAGGCGTGGGAGCGGGGCAGCTGGGCCGCCGCGGCGTACGAGGTCTCGTCCAGGGGCTGGAGGTCGGTGAGGAAGACCTCGCCGAGCGCGTCCCGGTGGACCAGGGTCCGGTCGACGGTGCGGGTGTAGCTGAGCTCGGGTACGGCGAATTCCAGTTCGAGCGGCGCGGGTGCGGTGTTCACGTACGGAACCTGCTTTCTCGGTTGGTCTTCGGTGTTCGGTGTTCGGTGTTCGGTCCGTGCTTCGGGAGCCGTCAGCCCCGCTCCAGGAGGACTCCGGTCCAGGTGAAACCGGCTCCGGCGCCCAGGAGCAGGACCCGGTCGCCGGTGGCGAAGGTCTCGGTGCGCTCCAGGTGGTCGAGGCCGGCGATCTGGTCGCCGGAGCCGAGGTGGCCGACGGTGGCGCCGAATTCCCACAGCGAGATCGCGCTGCCGCCGGGGAATTCCGGGAAGTAGTTCTCTTCGAGCAGGGGCAGGCCCAGGTTGGGGTAGACGACCCGGCGCAGCTTGAAGTCGTCCCCGTCCGGCAGCAGGGCCCGGCGGATCTCGCGCACAGCGCTGCGGGTGGCGTCGCGCAGGCTGTCTCCGCCGTGGGCGGCCAGGTAGCGCTTCTTCGCGGCCCGCACGTCGTGCTCGGCGGCGATCAGCTCGGAGGTTTCCGGGGCCGGGGCGTCGAGCCGGTGCAGTCCTTCGAGGGCGGGGTCGCTGACGCTGTGGGTGGCCAGCACCCGCCAGGCGGGAGCCTCGGTGGCGGAGCCGGCGGCGGGGTCGGCCGGGTCGATCGCGGTCAGGACCATGGCCGCCGCACCGTCCCCGTAGACGATGCCGTAGTCGGCGGTGAACCGGTCGAAGCCGGACTCGGCGAACCGGTCGGTGGCCACGACCAGCGCGGTGCGCCGCCCCTGCGCACCGAGGAGCCCCGTGACCAGGTCCAGTACGAGCAGCTGCGCGTTGCAGCCCTGGTTGACGGTGAAGGGCAGTGCGCGGGTGGCGCCCAGCCGGGACTGGAGCCAGGAGGCCGGGGACCACAGGCGCTGGTGGCCGTGGCGGTGGATCGAGGTGACCGCGATCAGGTCGACGTCCTGCGCCTTGACCCCGGCCGCGGCCAGTGCCCGCTCGGCGGCGACGAGGGCCATGTCCCCCGGGTAGAGGGATTCCTCGGCGGCGATGGTGCGGTAGCCGGTGGCGCGGATGCGATCGGCGTCGGAGTCGTCGTGGCGGGCCGCCTCGGCGTCCAGGTCCAGCCGCCGCTCGGGGAGGTAGCTGCCGGTGCCCGCGATGCCGAGGCGGGGGGTGCGGTCCGTGCTCATGCCGCCTCCTTCTCGGAGTGGGTGGGTAGGGGCGCGGCCGCGAGCGGGAGCTGGCTCCACGTCTGCGCGTATCCCGCCAGGGACTGCGCTACGGAGCTGCGCGCCTCGGGCGTCTCGGCCCGGCGCATCACGTCGAGGAGCCCGAGGACGCCGGTGCTGCGGGCGACTTCGGCCGCCGCGGCGCGGCGCTCGGCGGCGTACTCCTCCAGCAGGGCCGCGTCGCCGCCGTCGAGGAGGGCGGCGAACCGCCAGGCCAGCGCCCGGGCGTCGGCGAAGCCGGTGTTCATCGCCTGGCCGCCGGCCGGGGAGTTGAGGTGGGCGGCGTCTCCGGCGAGGACGGTGCGGCCCTCGGTGAAGCGCTCCGCGAGCCGTTCGTGGACCTGGTAGTGCGCGATCCGGTCGATCCGATCGAAGGCGAGGACCTCGCCGAAGCCGAGGGTTTCGACGCTCCGGCGGAACTCCTCCGCGCCGAGCTCGCTGTCCCGCTCCAGGGACTCGGCGGAGACCGGTCCCGCGATCCGCACCGTGCCGTGGGGCAGCGGGAGCAGGGAGACCGCTCCGGCCGGGCCGATGTACATGGCGGAGGCGTCCGGATCGGCCGGAACGCGGGGTGCGCCCTCGGCCAGCAGATAGCTCATGGGGTAGGTGACACCGGGGAAGTCGATGCCGAGGGCGGTGCGGACGGCGCTGCTCGCGCCGTCGGCCGCCACCAGGTAGCGGGCGTTCAGGGTGGTCGAGGTGGTCGTGGTGGAGTCCGGGTCCGCGTACTGGAGCTCGACGGCGACCCCATGCTGGGCCTCGCGGTGGGAGACGTAGCTCAGGCCCCGCAGGAGTCGGCCGCCGAGGGCGGTGAACCGCTGGGCGAGGAGCTCTTCCACCTCGGGCTGCGGCACGTTCAGGTAGTAGGGGAACCGGGTGTCGAGGCCGCTGAAGTCGATGCTGAACACGGCCCCGTGGCCGGTGTGGAAGTCGATGCGGCGCTGCCGTACGCCCCGCTCCTCCAGGGCGGTGCGCAGGCCCAGGCCCTCCAGGATCTCCAGCCCGGCCGCGTGCACCATGACCGCCCGGGTGCGGGGGTCGATCGTCTCGCGCTGTTCGACGAGGGTGCACTCGACACCGAGGTCCCGCAGGAGGCAGCCCAGCATCAGTCCGGTCGGGCCGGCCCCGATGACCAGGACGGCGGTGGTGGTGTCGGCGTCCGGGTCGATCCGGGTCGCGGTGGACGGGGCGGACGCGGTGGGCGGGGCGGGCGGAGCGGGCGGTGTGGCGCGGTTCATCGTGGGTCGCTTCCTCTCCGTACGGGCGGGACTGCTGTCGCCGGGGACCGGCGCAGGGGGACACGGGGTGGGGTCCCCGGCGACAGGTGTGCGGGGGCGGGGCGGCCGGAGCCGGCCGGGACGGGCCGGGCCGGTCAGTGCCGGACGACCGGTCAGTGCCGGGCTGCGGCGGCGCGGCGGTTGCGGAGGAAGACGGCGACCAGCAGGGAGACGCCGATCAGGATCAGGCCGTTGACCAGGATCGAGAGGTTGATGCCGGACAGGGTCGCGGCCTTGACGGGCTCGCTCGACAGGCTCCGGATCTGGGCGGTGGCGATCGCGCTCATGATCGGGATGCCGATCGTGATGCTGACCTGCTGGGTCAGCGTGGTGATGCCGGTGGCCAGGCCCTGCTGCTCGTTGGGCAGGCCCGAGGTGGCGGTGACCATGAAGCCGACGATGGCGGCGACGTGGGCGTAGCTGCTGAGGAAGGCCAGGGCGAGGACCCCGTAGAGCCAGCCGCGGGCGTCTCCGGCGAAGAAGAGCGCGCCGACCGTGATGCCCTGGACCAGCAGACCCGCGACGAGGACCGCCCGGCTGCTGCCGAGGACGCCGATCCAGCGGGGGGCGGTGACTCCGCCGAGGAAGGCGCCGACGCCCAGGACACCGAAGGTCAGGCCGGTCGCCATCGCCGAGTACCCCAGGACCTCCTGGAGGTAGAGGGTCAGCAGGAAGATCATCGAGGTGAAGCCGACGAAGGTGGCGGCGCCGCCGATGTTGCCCCAGGTGACGGTGCGGCGGCCGAGGATGCGCAGCGGGGCCAGCGGCTCGGGGGCGTTGAGTTCCACGAAGCCGAAGACGACGAGCAGCAGCACGCCGACGGCGAGCGAGATCAGGGTGGTGGGGTCGCCCCAGCCGTACTGGCCGGCGGCGGAGATCCCGTAGACGAGGGCGATCAGACCGGCGCTGACGGAGACGGCTCCGGGGATGTCCAGCTTGCCGCCGGTGTGCCCGCGGGAGGCCTTGACCAGCATCGGCGTGACGACGATCAGCAGGATGCCGATCGGGATGTTGATGAAGAAGCCCCACCGCCAGCTCAGGGTGTCCGTCAGCATGCCGCCGACGATGGCGCCGCAGGTGAAGCCCGCGGAGAGCATGGCGCCGTTGAGTCCGAGCGCACGGTCGCGCAGCGGTCCTTCGGGGAAGGAGGTGATCAGCAGGGCGAGGCCTGCCGGGGTGACCATCGCGGTCGCCAGCCCCTGGGCCACGCGGGCCGCGAGGAGCGGTCCGGCGGCGTCGACGAGTCCGCCCGCGAGGGAGGAGACGGTCAGCAGGACCAGACCTGAGAGGAAGACCTTGCGGGCTCCGATGAGGTCGGCGACGCGGCCGAAGAGGAGGCTGAAACCGGCCGCGCTGAGGGCGAAGGCCGTCGCGATCCACTGCAGGTTCTCGGTGGCGAAGTGGAGCTCGCGGCCGATGACGGGGACCGCGACGTTCATGATGGAGAAGTCCACCGCGAGGGTGAACTGGGCGCCGAGCAGGAGAAGCAGGATGAGCGTCTGGCGCCTCGTCATCTTGTCCGGAGCGGCTTGCGGCACCTGGGCCGGGGCGGTGACCGACCCCGGTGAGTGATCGACCCGAGTCTCCTCGGGGCTGTTGACCGTAGACATGAGTGACCTTTCGCTTCCTGCCGGTTGGTGTGGTCCGAGCATCTGCGGGGCAGGAGGTGCTAGCCAGTACCCGCCGTTTCATAGGGCTGCGCTGGGTACCACCGGCTGGGTCTGTCTCAGGCCGCGGGTCCGTGAATACGTTTCGCCACATGACCGAATCCACACGTTCCACAGTCGAAGAGTTCTTCCGCCGCATCGGCACCGGCGAGGGAGAGCGGGCCCTCGAGCTCCTCGCGGAGCCCCTCGACTGGTTCACCCCCGGCGACACCGCGCTGATCCCCTGGATGGGGCGGCGCAGCACCCGCGGCGAGGTCGCGGACTTCTTCGAGCAGGCCGGCGAGAACCTCACGCCGCAGGAGTTCTCCATCGAGCGGGTTCTGGCCGACGGGGACGCCGCTGTGGCGCTGGGCAGCTTCCGCTACCTCGTGAACGCCACCGGCAAGGCCTTCGCCTCGGAGTTCGCCGTCGAACTGCGCGTCGCCGACGGCCTGATCACCCGCTACCACATGCACGAGGACAGCCACGCGATCTCGCTGGCCTTCCTCTGAGCCTTCCGGCCCGGACCCACATCGCAACCCGCTCGGACCCCGTCGGAACCCGCTCGGACTCGGCCGGTGAGCGCGAAAGAGGCTGTCATGACCACCCGGTACCCCACTGAACAAGACACCGACACGGACACCGCGCGGCCGGACGCCTACGAGGTCCTCGTCGTCGGCGCCGGCCCGACCGGCCTGACCGCGGCCAGCGAGCTGCTGCGCCGCGGGGTCCGCGTCAGGATCGTGGACGCGGCCCCCGGCCCCAGCGTCCATTCCAAGGCGATGCTGGTGTGGCCGCGCACCCTGGACATACTCGAGGACCTCGGGCTCTCCGCGGGCGTCGACCAAGTCGCCGTCAAGCTGCGGCAGATGACGTACTACTCGGAGAAGAAGCCGGTCACGCGGATGCGGATGGCCGACGACATGGCCCCGTACTGCCTGCCGCAGCGGCTCACCGAGGAGGTGCTGACCGCCGGTCTGCACCGGCTCGGCGGCACCATCGAGCGCGGTGTGCGCCTGACCTCCTTGCAGGGCCTGGACTTCGGCGGGGCGATCCGCGAGGACCGTCCGGTGACGGCCTCGCTGGAGCACCCCGACGGGAGCGTCGAGCGGTTCACCGTTCCCTGGGTGATCGGCGCGGACGGCGCGACCAGCGCGGTGCGCCGCCAGCTCGGCATCCCCTACGAGGGCGCCACGTACGAGAACCGCTTCCTGATCACCGATGCCAAGGTGGCCGGCGATCCGCTGGCTCCCGACGAGATCCACTACTACCAGTCGCGTCTGGGCGTCCTGGCCATCGTGCCGCAGCCCTTCGGACTGTTCCGGTTCTTCACCAACGCCCCCGCCGACATGGAGGACGGGGAGCTCGCCGACATGCAGCGGCTGGTGGACCTGCGCGGGCCGGGCGGGCTGCGGCTCACCGACCCGGACTGGGTCACCACCTTCCGGGTGCACCGCCGGCGCGCGGCCTCCTTCCAGCTCGGCCGGGTCTTCCTGGCCGGCGACGCCGCCCACGCGCACAGCCCGATGGGCGGCCAGGGCCTGAACACCGGTATCCAGGACGCCCAGAACATCGCGTGGAAGCTGGCCTCGGTGGTCCGCGGCGGGGCCCGGACGGCTCTGCTGGAGACCTACACCCCGGAGCGCGCGGCGGTCGCCGACGCCGTCGTGCGCGATACCGACCTGCAGACGCGCGCCGCGATGTGGACCGGGGGCGGCCAGGTCGCGCTCCGGGACACCGCGATGCGCGCCCTGGACCGTACGGGGATACTCGACCGCTTCTACGTACCGGTCGCCGCGGGCCGCCGATGGGTCTACGGCCCGGTCGGCGAAGGCCCCCGGCGGCGCGCCCGGCCCGCGAACTGGTGCTCGGCGCGGGCGGGCCTGCGCCGGCACGCCCGGGAGGGCGCGGCCCTGCCGCGCGAGCTGGCCGTGGCGCTGAAGATGGCCGGTCCCGACGCCGATCCGGCCCGGTTCCAGCTGCTGGTGCTCCCCGGGCAGAAGGACACCGACCCGGGCCTGGCCGACGCGATCCGCAGGCTGGTCGCTCCCTGGCGCGGCCGGCTGCGGGTGGTGGACGCCGGGTCGCTGCCCGGACGCGGTCCGGCCGCTTCGGCCGCGCGCGAACTGCACTGCCGGCACGCCGGGTTCCATCTGGTGCGGCCGGACGGGCACATCGTGCTGCACGGCCACCGCGAGGAGCTCCACGAGCTCTCCGACACCCTCGACCGCCTGCTCCTGCCCGGGGCCGGCGGCGAAGACGAGGCCGACGCCCACGCCGGCCACCCCTCATCCCACGCAGAACTCTCCCTGGAGGAAGAAGACATGTACCAGAGCGCCGGATCCGTTCCCTTCGCCCACCTCGTCGGCTCCGGCCCGCACAAGGTGATCGTGCTCCACTCCCTGTTCCTGGGGCACCAGTCCTTCTCCTCGCTGTGGCCGCACGTGGACGGGACCCGCTTCAGCTACGCGTTCATGGACTGCCGGGGCTTCGGCCGCAGCCTGGACGTGGCGGGCACGTACACCACCGACGAAATAGCCTCGGACGTGCTGACGCTGGCCGACAGCCTGGGCTGGCAGGAGTTCTCGCTGATCGGGCACTCGCTCGGCGGCCAGCCCATCCAGCAGGTGCTGCTCAAGGCCCCGCAGCGGGTCCGTCGGATCATCGGCCTCAGCCCCGTCCCCGCCAACGGGATGCCCATCCCGGACTCCGACTTCCCGCTGTTCGCGGACGCCGCGCACAAGATCGAGAACCGCCGCGTCATCGTCGACATGACCACCGGGAACCGCCTGTCGGCGAACTGGGTCGCGGGGATGGCCGAGACCTCGATGAAGGAGGTCGGCCCGGTCGCGTACCGCAGCTACCTGGACTCCTTCCGCACCACCGACTTCGCCGACCGGGTGACGGGCGCCCAGGTGCCCGCCCTGGTGGTGGTCGGCGAGCACGACCCCGCGGTGACCGAGGAGGCGATGCGCGAGACGTGGATGAAGCACTACCCCAACGGCGAACTGACGGTCGTGGGCAACGCCGGCCACTACCCGATGGTGGAGACCCCGGTGGCCCTGGTCACCCTCACGGAGGAGTTCCTCTCCCGGTAGCCGCGGCGCCCCGCGGCCGGGTGACCGCGCGCGGGGCTCCGCAGACGGACGGAGGCGGACATCCGGTGACTCTCCTGTCGGTTGCCCGGATGTCCGCCTTCCCCACTTCCGCACTTCCCCGCTTCCCCACTTCCGCACTTCGAAGAAGAAGGAGACCGTCCGATGGCGGTGACGGCGGCGCCGCGATCGCCCGCGGCGCGCACGCGCGGTACGGGGCTGGTCGCCGTGGTCGGCCGCCAGGAGCTGACGGCGTTCGTCGGCGCCGCCCTGGAATCGGCGGGTGCCCGCGCCGAGGACGCGGACCTGACGGCCCAGGTACTGGTGGCCGCCGATGCGGCGGGGGCCGGCGAACACGGTGTGGTCCGGCTCGGTCCCTGTGTACGGGGGCTGCTGGACGGGAGCATCGACGGCGGGGCCCGGCCCGAGATCGTCCACCGCTACGGCACGGTCACCGTGGTCGACGCCCATCACGGGCTGGGCCAGCCCGCGCTGGCCTTCGCCGTGGACCAGGCGCTGGAGCAGGCCAGGGACCACGGATCGGCCATGGTCTCGGTACGCCGTTCACGCCATGTGGGTGCCACCGACTGGTACAGCGAGCGGGCGGCCCGCGTCGGCGCTTTCGGACTCATCACCAGCTCGGGGCCCGGTTCCGGCACTTCGGGGCGACACCAATCAGGGGCGGAAACAAGCCAGTTGGTCATGTGCGTGAACCAGGGCGCTACGGGGGCCGCGCACGCGCCCGGACCACCTTCCGAACTGCCGTCCGGGTCACCGGCCTCCGCCTCGGCGGCGCGGACCCGGCTGTACCTGCCCGCCACGGTCCTGGACGAGCTGGCACGGGTCGCGGCCCTGGTCAAGGTCGTGCCCGTGACCGATCTCGACCGCCGCCGCAGCCCCCGTACGCCCGCCCCGAGAAGATCCGCTCCAGCATTTTCCATTCGAGATCGATAAAAGAACCGTACGCGCTGTAGTAGATACCCGAACTAAAATTTTCTTAGCGGTAACAATTGCGATAGCCGACCCTCTCCGACCGCCTCCGATCCGTGGCCGAATTCCTGTCGGTGTTTCCACCCAATGGATTCCTCAGGCACCCATCTCGCTCGCCAGACCGCCCCCCGCATGAGATCTTTGGTCCGGCCGGCTTCCCAGTGACCAAGGTCACCGGCCGGAACTCGCCGTTCCGGGTTTCTGTAGAAGCAGGCCTGCGGCGCGAATCCGAACGCCGGGGATATCAGGCCCCCGGCGGTCGCTTCCACGCGCGCCGCAGCGGCTAATCTTCTCGTGCGGTCATTTCGGCTCGGTACGTGGGCAGCGAAAGGCGAAAACAGAATGCAGCGGGCGGCGGGGGTTCGGGATTCAGATCTTGGAATGTTTCTCCAGGTACGGCGCAGCAGGCTGACACCAGACGAGATCGGACTGTCGAGCGACGGCAAGAGACGCAGGGTCCAGGGGCTGCGCAGGGAGGAGGTGGCCCACCTCGCCCAGGTCAGCGTCAACTACTACACGCGCCTGGAGCAGGGCCAGAACCGCAGCGCCTCCCCGGAGGTCCTGGACGCCATCGCCACCGCCCTCCAGCTCAACACGGGCGAGCGGGCGCACCTGCACAACCTCTCCCGGGCCGCCGAGCTCGCCCGCCCGGCCCGGCCCGCCGCCGAGGTGCGCCCGGCCGTGGCCCGCATGATCGCCGCCTACGTCCAGGGGCCCGCCGTAGTACTCGGTAGGCAGATGGACATCCTGGCCTGGAACGCCCTGGCCCGCACGATGTTCTCGGGGCACATCGACGTGGAGGAGCTCCTCGCCCGGGACGCGCCCCCCAACCTCGCCGAGCTCGTCTTCCTGCACCCCGGCGCCCGTGCCCTCTACCCCCAGTGGCACAGCGAGGCCGTGGAGATGGCCGGGTACCTGCGCATGATGGCCGGCCGTTTCCCCGGCGACCCCGAACTGACGGAGCTCATCGAGCGGCTCGGCCTCGAGAGCGAGGAGTTCACCGAGATCTGGTCCGGCCACGTCGTCGGGGAGAAGACGCACGGAACCCGCCACCTCCACCACCCGGCGGTCGGCGAGCTGAGCCTGGCCTTCGAAAGCCTGCGCCTTCCCGACTCCCCCGACCAGTGCATCGTGCTCTACCACGCGGACCCCGCCTCGCCCGAGGAACAGGCGTTACGGGTCCTCCTCGAGGGGGACTCCGGTGTGTCCCCGGCCTGATTCCACCCAGGGCATCGGACCTGCTGTCCGGCCTGCTGTCCGGCCTGCTGAGGATGACCAACAGGGGCAGGCACGCGCACCGCGGTCTCGCGAAACTGAAGCCATGGAACCCTATCCCGACCTCAGCCGCTTCCTCATTTCCCAGCGCTTACGAACGGACCCCGGAGTCGCACCGCGCGAACTGGCCCGAGCGGCCGGGATCGACGCCGAACGCTACAACGACATCGAAGACGGCCGGGCCGGACGCGTGGCCCTGTCCGTGCTCGACGCCCTCGCGTCGGCGCTGCGCCTGGAAGCCGCGGACCGCGGTGAGCTGTTCCGGCTCGGCGGATCTCCGGGCGCCTGTCGGCTCCGCGGACTGGGCCACCTGACCCGTGCCGTGCCCAACCTGCCGGTGGTCGCCTTCAACCACCGCTTCGACATCACCGGCTGGAACCTCCCGGGGCAGGCCCTGCTCGCCTGGGGGATGGACCGGCCCGTCGACCCGGTCCCGCCCAACCTGGCCCGCATGCTGTTCCTCGACCCCGCCACCCAGGCCCTGTACGGGTCCTGGCAGCCGGAGGCGACCCGGATCGCGGCGGCCCTGCGGCGCGCCACCCGGACGCATGAGGACGAGGAACTGAGCTCCCTGGTCGTGGAGTTGGAGGCGGCCAGCCCGGAGTTCGCCGCGCTCTGGTCCGACCCGGCCGGCGGGACCCGCCCCGCCGAGGACGGCAGCGACGTCCTGGTCCGCTTCGAACACCCGGCGGTCGGAGCCATGACGCTCTCCCGGGCGGTGATCGAGGACGGGGTGGGCAACGGGCAGCGCGCCGTGGTGTTCAGCCCCGAGCCCGGCTCCGTATCCGCGGCCGCCCTGGAGGACCTGCTCACACGGGTGACCGGCCGGCCCTGCTGAGGGCACGGCCGGCCGGACACCGCGTCGGACGGATCGGCGCCGGTCAGGCGGACCGGGGCGCGTCCAGCCCGGGGTAGGCCCGCGCCGCGCGCGGAGGCACCGCGAAGGTGGCCCGGCTGCGTACGTCCATGAACGCGTTGATCCCGTTGTTGCGCCGTACCCCGATCTCCCCGTGATGCGCGGGCGCGTCGGCGGCGTTCATCATCGCCCGGGTGGCCTGGAAGTCCTCCATCGTGCGCTGCAGCGACACGAAATGGGTCCCCGGCACCCCGTGGTCCAGTGTCGCGAAGTCCCGGCGGTTGATCCGCGGCCGGCCCGCGAGCCGGGCCCTGCCGGTCGCCTGTGCGTGACCGACCCGCCCGTGACCGACCGCCACCGCGGGCAGCTCCGTACGGTCGCTCTCCGCGTCCTCGACCAGGGCGTGCGCCTCCTTCGCGGTCACCCGCGGCGAGTACATCAGCGCGGCCCGCTCGTCCTCGCCCCGCTCGTACCAGCTGTCGGTGTCCAGCACGATGTAGCTGACGTGCATGGTCGTACCGCCCGCGAAGGGCCCGTCGAGGACCGACACCTCCTCCTCGGTCGCCTGGTTCTTCTTGAGTCCCGAGTGGAAGCCCATCAGCAGCGGAGCGTCCCCGGGAATGGCCGCCTTCGGGCGGCGCTCGGCCGGCAGTCCCTCGCCGACGAAGCCGGTGCGCACCTCGGCCAGGTGCAGCCGGCCGCGCTGGTCCAGCGGCCCCGGCCCGAACAGCAGCCGCAGCGCCTCCTCCACCGTCTCCTCGCGGTCCGAAGCCAGGTGCAGGCAGGCGTCGTAGTCCTCCAGGACCGGGTTCTCCCAGCGGGCCATCGGGACCGGCCCGGCGACGGGGGAGCGCATCGCCGTGTACCGGGAGAACCAGCCCGGACCCCAGCCCAGGCACATCAGCAGCCCCTCGCCGCCGTGGCCGTACGCGGCTTCGAGCGCGGCCAGCGCCGCCTCCAGCTCGCGGGCGTCCTCGGCCGTGGGCGCGGCGGCCACCTCCAGCATCAGCAGCCGGTGGTGGCGGGGCGGCAGCGAGCGGCCCGCCTCGTCGGAGCGGAACGTGTCCTCCCAGGCGTGCTGGGCGGCGGGGCGTACGGACATCACAGCTCCTCTTCCGGCTCGTCGCGGCGCAGCGCCGCGAAGGCCGCGGCCCAGTCGGCCACCGGCTCGCCGGGTTCGTTGAACAGGCTGAAGGTGGTCGAGCGGGCGGCGCCCTGCTCGACGGCCGCGACGATCGCCTCGGCCAGGTCGTGCCGGGACACCATGCCGTCGCCCCAGGGGTTCTGGCTGAGGGTCAGGGCGTGGCTCCCGGGCGGGTCGTCGGTCATCCAGGTGGGCCGTACGACGGTGTAGGGCAGGCCGCTCTCGCGGACCATCCGCTCGGCGGCGACCCGGGAGGGCAGCAGCGTGTCGTTGATCCGGTTGAGCGGATGGGCCGGGCCGTGCCCGACCGCGAACGAGCTGAAGAGGACGAAGTGGGCGTCCGGGCAGTGGCCCAGGGCCAGGTCCAGCAGGGTCCGGGTGGCCCGCTCGGTGTGCACCGGGGCGTCGCCCCGCTTGGGCACCAGGATCAGCGCGTCGGCGCCCGCCAGCTCCCCGGGGTCCCGGGCCAGGCGGTCCAGGTCGTCCACGTAGCCGACGGAGTGGCCCCTCCCGGCGGCAGCCGCGGCGATGACCTTGCCGCTGCCCGCCCGGTAGGCGGAGCCCGCGATGACGATCCGCGCCACCGCGCTCACACCTCCCCGTCGACGAGGAGCGCGGCCTTGCCGTGGATCCGGCGCTCGCGCAGCGCCGCCATCACCTCGGGCAGCCGCTCCCAGCCGTCCACGGCGCCGAGCACCGGGTGCAGCAGGCCCTGCTCGATCAGGCCCACCAGTTCCGCCAGGTCCTCGCCGACCGGCTCGCCGGAGCCGAACACCCAGAACGGGTGCAGCGTCTGACGGGCGTGCGGCACGAAGGAGGAGATGCTCAGGGTCGCGGTCCGTCCCGAGGAGGTGCCGAGCAGCACGAAGTGCCCCAGCGGCGACAGCATCTTCAGGGCGCTCTGCAGCACCTCGCCGCCCACCGACTCCAGGATCACGTCGAACTCGCCCTCGGCGTCGGCGAGCGAGCCGATCACCTGCTCGGCGCCGAGCTCCTTCAGGTCCAGCTCCCGCCGGGTGCCCGTCAGCGCCGTGACCCGGGCTCCCCGAGCGGCGGCCAGCTGGACCGCGAAGGAGCCCACCCCGCCGCTGGCCCCCGTGATCAGCACTCGGCGGCCGTCCAGCGGTCCGCCGCGGCGCAGTGCGCGCAGTGCGGTCAGCCCCGCGACGCCCAGGGTCGCGGACTCCGCGAAGCCCACGCTGTCCGGCAGCACGGCCATCCGGTCCACGGGGACGGCGGTGTAGCGGGCCCATCCGCCGAAGTCGTTCATCGCCACGACGCGGGTCCCGGCGGCCGGGCCGCTGCCGTCCGCGGCGGCGCGCACCACCACCCCGGCCAGGTCCTGGCCCGGCCGCCATCCTTCGGCGCGGCGCCGGAAGAGGTTCAGCTCGCCGCGGTTCACGGAGAACGCCTCCACCCGGACCAGCGCCTCGTCGGGAGCCGGTTCGGGGACGGGCACGGTACGCAGCACGGGGCCGTCGGGGGCACCGATCCAGGCGCGCATCTGCGCGGAAAGCGTTTCGGAGCGGGGTTCGGAAAGGGCTTCGGAAAGGGCTTCGGAAAGGGGGGAACTCGGAGGGGAAGTCAGGTGGGAGGTCATGTCCACGACGGTAGGCAGCGGGGTGATCCGAAGGGAAAGACCTGCTGGTTCTCCACTCATAACCCCCGGGTATGAATCCAGGTCCGCCCCTACGACGGCTCCGTACGATGGCTCCGTGACGATGCCCGAGGCCCGACTGCTCCGTTACTTCCTGACCGTCGCCGAGGAGGGAAGCTTCACCCGGGCCGCCGCGCGGCTGCACATCGCCCAGCCCGCGCTCAGCACCCAGATCCGCCGCCTGGAGAGCCGACTCGGCGTCAGCCTGCTGCACCGGACCACCCGCGTGGTCCGCCTCACCGAAGCCGGCCGGGCCGTGTACGAACGCGGCCCCGACGCCCTGGCCGCGCTCGAAGCCGTCTGGGAGGCCGCCCGCCGCGCCGGAGAGGGCGAGCTCGGCCGGCTGCGCCTGGCCTACAGCACCAGCACCGGCTACGGGACCGTGCCCGCCCTGGTAGAAGCGGTGGGCAGTCGGCTGCCGGGCCTCCAGGTCACCGCCGAGACCCTGCGCACCCCGGACATCGCCGAAGCCGTGCTCGCCGGGCGGGCGGACGCGGGCATCGCCCGGACGCCCGAAGCCGTCCCCGGGATCCGGCTGCTGGCGCTGCGCACCGAGCGCCGCGGCATCCTCCTGAGCAGCGACCACCCCCTCGCGGGGCGCTACGGGCTCACCCCCGCCGACGTCTCCGCCTTCCCGCTCCTCCTGCACGAGCGGGCGGCGAACCCGGCCCACTACGACGAGGTGCTCGCGCTCTTCCACGCCGAAGGGCTGACCCCGCAGCTCGCCACCCGCCCGATCGCCTTCGACCCGACCCAGAGCGCCCTGCGCGACGCCCGCACCCTGGGCCTCGTAGGAGAGTCGTCCGGCCGGGAACTGCCCGGCTGGCTCCGCTGGATCCCGCTGCCGCCGGGGACCCGGCCGCTCACCACGCACCTGGTCCTGCCCGACTCCCCGTCACCCGTCGCCGCCCGCTTCACCGACATCGCGCTGGCCGCCGCGCACGAGGCCGGCTGGCTGCCGGACCGAGCCCCACTCGATTAACGGCGTTAACGCCGTTAACGGTCGGATCCGTTGACCGGTCCGGCGATAACGTCGAGCCCATGCAGCCCTCCCGTACCGCTGTCGCGCCGAAGGCGATCGTCCTGACGGGAGCCACCGGTTTCATCGGCTCCGCCGTACTGGAAATCCTGGCCCGCCGTCCCGGCATCCGCGTACGGGCCCTCGTGCGCACGCCCGGCGCGCCGCGCGAAGGCGTGGAGTGGGTGAAGGCCGACCTGGCCGATCCCGCGTCGCTGCGCGGGCTCTGCGAGGGCGCGCACACACTGGTGCACCTGGCCTCCTACATCGGCAGGGACCCGGAGCGCTGCCACGCGGTCAACGTGGTGGGCGGCGCGGCCCTCGTGGCCGAGGCCGTGCGGGCGGGCACGGAGCGCCTCGTCCACCTGTCCACCGCCGCGGTCTACGGGAACCACCCGCACCGCGGGATCGAGGTCGACGGGATCGCGCCGGATCCGGCGTCCGTGGCCAGCCGCACCCGGCTGGAGGCGGAGGCCCCGGTGCTGGCCGCCGGCGGGCTCGTCCTGCGGCCGGGCCTGGTCCTCGGAACCGGGGACCGCTGGGTGGTGGCGACCCTGGCGGAGCTGCTGCGCCGGGTCCCGGCCCGCTGGGACGGCGGCCGCGGCCTGCTGTCCGTCATCGGCGTCGGCGAACTGGCCGGGCTGATCGCGTCCTTGGCGACGGCCGCCGGGGACCCCGTACCGGCCGGGATCCACCACGCCAGCCACCCCGTCCCGGTGACCTCCGGGGCCCTGCTGGCCGCGCTGGCGGCCCATGGAGTACTGCCGGAGGTCCACGAGGACTGGCCGTGGGAACGCTGCCTGGCCGAACTGCGCGCCCACCCGGGCAGCGTGTCGGAGCGTCAGTTCGCCCTGCTGGCCCGCGACCACAGCCAGCTCAGCACCTCCGTCTGGCACCTGGCGGGCCTCGACCCCGACCCCGACCCGCTGTCCTTCGTGCCCGGGGCCGCCCCCTGGTACCGCACCCACCTGGCACAACTCCACCCGACCGGCGGGGCTCCGGGACACCGTGCTTAGGATGGATCCATGTTGTCGATCAAGAAGGTCCAGATCACCTTCGACTGCGCGGAACCGGCGCGCGTCGCCCGCTTCTGGGCCGAGGTGCTGGGGTATGTCGTATCGCCGCCGGAGGACTTCGCCACTTGGGAGGAGTTCGATCGCGCGCAGGCCCCCGGGGAACCGGGTCCGGCGTGGGGAGCCTGCTCCGACCCCTCGGGCGCGGGCCCGCGGCTGTACTTCCAGCGCGTTCCCGAAGGCAAGGTCGTCAAGAACCGGGTGCACCTGGACGTGCGCGTCGCCACCGGGCTCGTGGGCGAAGAGCGCCTGGCCGTGATCGAGGCCGAATGCGCACGGCTGCTCCCGCTCGGCGCTGTACGCGGAAAGCTGCTGCTCGCCGACGAGGAGAACGAATCGTGCCTCGTGATGCAGGACATCGAGGGCAACGAGTTCTGTCTCGACTGAGCGGCCACGCACGCGGCGGCTTCGCCCGATGCGGCGCCTTCGCCCGCCGCATCCGCCGCAGCCTCCGCCACCGCCCGGACCCGGTCGACGCCGGACCCGGGCGGTGGCGCCGCCGTCCGAGGCTCCCCGGGCGGCCGGGCCACCGGATCGCCCTGTCCTGCCTGCTGGTCGCCGCGCTCCTCGGTTTTCCCTCGGCCGTGCCCAATACCCCCGGGCATCTCGGCAGCCTGCTCGAGACCTTCCTGCCCTGGCTCGGCCTCGCCGTCGTCCCGGTCCTGCTCGGTCTCGCACTCCTGCGCCGCTCCGCCGTCGCCCTGGTCGCGCTACTGCTCCCCGCCGCCGCCTGGCTCGGCCAGTTCGGCGGCCTGCTGCTCCCCGCCGACGGCCCGAACGGGCCGGGCGGGCCGGGCGGGCGCCCCGGCCTGGTCGCCGTCCAGCACAACGTCAGCGACGAGAACCCCGACCCCGCCCGCACCGCCCGCGCCCTCGCCGCCGGCCACCCCGACCTCATCGCCCTGGAGGAGCTGACCCCCGCCGCCCTCCCGGCCTTCACCGGCGCCCTCGCCGCCGACTACCCCCACCACGCCACCCACGGCACCGTCGGCCTCTGGTCGAAGTACCCGCTGACCGACGTCCGCCCGGTGGACATCCGGCCGGCCGACCTCGGCCCGGACTGGAACCGCGCCCTGCGCGCCACCGCCGCCACCCCGCACGGGCCCGTCGCCGTGTATGTGGCCCACCTGCCCTCGCTGCGCCTGGGCCCCGCCGGCCTCGGCTCCGCCCGCCGCGACGAGAGCGCCGCGCTCCTCGGCGCCGTGCTCACCGCGGAACCCGCCGAGCGCGTGGTCCTCCTCGGGGACCTCAACGGCACCGTCGACGACCGCGGACTGGCTCCGCTGCGCGCGGCCCGGCTGAACGCACCCGCGTCGGGGTTCGCGTTCAGCTGGCCCGCATCCTTCCCCCTGGCCCGCATCGACCAGATCCTGGCCCGCTCGGGGACCGTCACCCGCGTCCGCACGCTGCCCGGCACGGGCAGCGATCACCTGCCCATCAGGGCGGACATCCGGTTCGATTAACGTACGTCCATGACTGAATTCGTACTGGTGGCAGGCGCGTGGCTCGGAGCCTCAGCGTGGGACGAGGTCGCGGGCGAGCTGCGCGCGGCGGGCCATGAGGTGCACGCGCTGACCCTGTCCGGCCTCGCGGAGAAGCGGGACGCCGCGGCCGGAGCACCCGGCCAGCAGACACACGTCGAGGACATAGCCGACGCCGTCGACCGGCTCGGTCTGCGCGATGTCGTGCTGGTCGGCCACAGCTACGCCGGCATCCCGGTCGGCCAGGCCGCCGAGCGGATCGGCGCCCGGCTGAACCGGGTGGTCTTCGTCGACGCCAACGTCCCCGTGCACGGAGAGTCGTTCGTCTCCGCCGGCTGGCCCGAAGGCCGGGCCATGATCGAGGCCTCGATCGCCGCGAACGGCGGTTTCTGGCCGCCGCGGGGGCCCGATGAATTCGAGGGCCAGGGCCTCACCGACGAACAGATCTCCCGGCTCCTCGAAGGCGCGACCCCGCATCCCGGCGCCACCCTCACCGAAGCGGCCGTACTGACCCATCCGCTCGGCGAACTCCCCGCGACCTACGTCAAATGCCTGCTGGACGGCACCGAACTCCACCCCGACGTGGCGAAGCTCCTGGCCGCCGGACCGGACTGGCGGCTGACCACCCTGGACACGGGCCACTGGCCGATGTTCTCCGCCCCGTCCGACCTGGCCCGGATCCTCCTCGCCGCCGCGTCCGGCCTCCGTACGGAACGGGTCCGCGCCCCCGGAACCGGTGCCGACTCCGAAGCCGTCCTGCGCGACTGGCAGTACGTACACAATCTGATCATCCCCACGGACGAGCTGTCACTCGAAGCCGTACGGGAGCGCTCCGCGCGCAACATCCTGGACGTGGCCTACCTCGGCGACACCCTCGTCGGATGCATGACGGTCCGCCCGCCGGCGGACGGCTCCACGACCGCCACCGTGATCGCGCGGGTCCTGCCCGACCACCGGGGCCGGGGTTTCGGGCGCGAGCTGTACGCGTACGGACTCGCGCAGGCCCGCGGGCTCGGAGCCGAGGTCATCGAGACCGTCGTCCTCGCCTCCAACCCGGAGGGCCTGAGCTTCGCGCGGGCCGCCGGCTTCGTCGAGTTCGACCGCTACGTCCTGCCCGGCCACACCGTGCCGTTCGTCGACCTGCGCCTGTCCTGACCGGCCCGCCCGCTCAGGCGCCGTCGGCCGCCCCGGCCGCCCCGTCGAAGTCCGCGGCGCGGTCGGCGGCCCACTGCGCGAAAGTGCGCGCGGGCCGGCCCGTCAGCTTCTCGAAGGTGGGCTCCACCACGGCCGGAACACCGACCGAGGCCGCCCAGCCAGCGAACAGCGTGTCGATGATGAACGGCGGGATGAAGCGGCTCATCTGCTCGCGCGCGACCTCCGGCGGCAACTCCTCGTACCGCAGCGGACGTCCGATCGCCGCGCCGATCAGCGCCACCTGCTCGGCGGCCGTCACCGACTCGGGGCCGGTCAGCCCGTAGGTGCGCCCCTCGTGGCCCTCCCCGGTCAGCGCCAGCACCGCGATCTCCGCGAGGTCCGCCTCGTGCACCGGTGCGCTCGTCGCACCCGCGTACGGGCCGCGCACCACGTCCCCGGCCTTCGTCTGGGCGCCCCACGGCAGCGCGTTGGTCGCCATGTGCCCCGACCGCAGCAGCGTCCACGCGATGCCCGAACCGCGCACCTCGGCCTCGATGTCTGCGTGGTACTGCGCGATCGGGTTCGCCTGCTCGGCGGCCCCTTCGTCCACCGCGTCGGACGACAGCATCACGATCCGCGCGACACCGGCCGCACGCGCCGCCGCCACGAACGCCGGGCCCGAACCCGGCACCGCGAAGAGGAACACGGCCGATATGCCGTCCAGAGCCGCCGGGAGCAACTCCGGCTGCCCCAGATCGCCGTGGACCACCTCGGCGGCGCCGAGTGCGGCCGCCTTCCGGGGGTCGCGGGCCAGCACCCGGACCGACGCGCCCGCGTCGGTGAGCAGCCGGACCACGTGTCCGCCGACGTTTCCGGTGGCACCGGTGACCAGAATCATGAGCACTCCTCGAGGTGTACGAATCAGCCGTGCGCGTGCGGTCGCAGGTCCGGACGATCTCCCGCCCCCCGCTCATGAACACACCGTCCCACTCATTGCGGCAAGGTCTTTGCCGCAATCGGAGGATGATGGGCGCCATGCTGGAAACTTCCGCACGGCTGCTGCGCCTGCTCTCCCTCCTGCAGAGCCGTGCCGACTGGAGCGGACCCGAACTGGCCGAGCGGCTGTCGGTCAGTGCGCGGACCATCAGGTACGACATCGGCAAACTGCGCGAGCTGGGGTATCCGGTCCACGCGGTCCCCGGGGTCGCGGGCGGCTACCGGCTCGGCGCGGGCGCCGCGCTGCCGCCGCTGCTCCTCGACGAGGAGGAGGCCGTCGCCGTCGCGGTCAGCCTGCGCACCGCGGCCGGCGGCGGGGTCGCGGGCATCGAGGAGACCGCGGTGCGTGCGCTCGCCAAACTCGAACAGGTCCTCCCCCACCACCTGCGCAGACGCGTGTCGGCGCTCCAGGAGCACACCGTCGCCCTGCTGCCGGGCGGCGCCGACGCGCCCACCGTCCCGGCGGACACCCTGGCGGAGATCGCCGCCGCCTGCCGCGACCGGCGCCTCCTGCGCTTCGCGTACCGGGGCCACGACGGCACCGAGTCCACGCGCGAGGCCGAGCCGTACCGTCTCGTGCACACCGGCCGCCGCTGGTACTTGATGGCCTGGGACCGGGGCCGATCCGATTGGCGGACCTTCCGCGTCGACCGCCTCACCCCCAAGACCGGCCGCGGCGCCCGCTTCACCCCCCGGGAGGCACCCCCCGCCGACCTCGTGCCGCGCGGGGTCGACGTCGCGCTGTCCCGGTTCCGCGCCCGCGTGACCGTCCACGCCCCCGCCGAGGAGATCCGGGCCCGCGTCCCGGACTCCGTACGCGTGGACCCGCTGGACGCCACCCGCTGCACCGTCCACGCGGGCGCGGACACCCCCGACCGCCTAGCCCTGCACCTGCTCATGCTCGACGCCGACTTCGAGGTCGACGGCCCGCCGGAACTCCTCGCCTCCCTCCACACCCTCGCCACCCGCACGGCGCGTGCGAACCAGGACCCCGGCCGAGCCCGGTGACGGACCCGAGGCGCGCGGCCTAGGCCGCGTCAGGGGCCGTGAGCAGGGAGCGCAGCTGCTGCGCGTACGCCCTGGGGTGGGTGGTGTTGCCGTTGTGGCCGCCCGGGAAGGTGCGTATCTCCGTGTCCAGGAGGGTCGCCAGTGCTGTCGCGCACTGGTGGTCGAAGACGGTCGACGGGGTGGTGGCTCCCAGGGCCGGGACGATCCTCGTCCTGGTCCCGGTGAGGGCGGCCGGGTCGAGGGTGTCCCCGATGACCGCGGAGAAGTCGTGCTCGATGAAGTAGTCGAAGTTGGCGTGCCGCCGCTCGTCCAGGGGCTGCGGTGTCAGGTCGGGCTCCACGTCACGCCGGGAGAGGTCTATGCCCAGGACCCGGGCCATCTCCGGAAAGGCTGCTTCGAGCCCGCCGTCGCGGTACGTGGCCTGGAGCGCCGCGAGCTCCGCCTCGTGATGCGCCCGCTCCGCCTCGGGCAACAGCCTCGGGGCGACCGGTTCGTGTGCGATCAGGGTGCTCACCTGTCCCGGGTACCGGACGGCCACGTGCAGACCTATGACTGCGCCGAGGCTGCACCCGAGCATCAGCGCCGGCTCGTCGGTGACGGCCGCGAGCAGCCGGTGCACGTCCTCCGCGTGCTCGGCGAGTGAGGTGGTCCGGCCGAGCTCCGTCAGGCGGCTGCGGGAGAGCCCGCGCCGGTCGTAGGTCAGCACGGTGAAGGCGTCGGTGAGGTGCGGGACCAGGTCCACCGTGCGGTCCGCGTCCCCCTCCCCGCTCTGCGAGATGAGCAACAGCGGCCCGGATCCCTGGAGTCGGTAGTGCAGCGTGGCTCCCGGTACCGGAAGCGCGCCGACAACTGCGGACGTGGCGGTGGCAGTAGCGGTGGCGGACATGGTGCGGCTCCTTCGCGTGCGGTGTGCGGTGGCTCCGGACCCTTCGTCCGCTGCCCTGCAATCAACATAACCCATCGAAACAGATGCATCAAGAGTGATGGATTAAAAAAGATGCATCTCCTTCGATGTACCGTGTCCACGTGGATGGAATCGAACTCTTCCTGCTGGGCCGGGCCTTGATGAAGCTCGGCGAAGAGGCCCTGCCCGAGCCGCCCGGCGGCTCCGGCCAGTACGCCGGCGGCACCCGTTCCGTCGTCATCGTGGCCGGTGACATCGCCGCGCACCCGGACACCACCGTCGGCGAGACGGCCCAGCGCACGGGCCTCCCGCAGAGCCAGGTCTCCGGCGCCGTCGCCCGCCTGCGCGAGGCCGGCTCCGTGGAGACGGCCCCCGACCCGGCCGACCGCCGCCGCACCCTGGTCCGCCCGGCGCCCGGCACCTCCGCCCGCGTGGCCGCCGTACGCGCAGCCGGAACCTCGAAGGTCGAGGAGGCCCTGGCCCGCGCCCTCACCCCGGCCGAGCCCGACCTCGGAGCAGAGCCCGCCCAACTCGCCGAGGTGACCCGGGCCCTGGAACTCCTGGCCCGCCACCTGGTCCCCCGCGACGGCCGCTGACCCGCCCCGGCAGCCCTTGCCCCGCCTGGAATGGTGGGCCAACACCCAGACCTGTCTGATGGACTTCGCCGTCGAACTCACGGCACTCGACGCGGAAGACGAGACCGCCGACGCCAGCGACGGGGCCGTCTGCTGGGCCGCGGCCGTCCGGCCACCGTTCGACGGCGAGGAGGCCGAGGTACTGGCTTTCTTCCTCGACGCCGACCCCTGGTTCACGCTCCGCCGCCCGGACGGCACGACCACCACGGTCGAGGCCACGTACGCGGGGGACGTGAACCGGCTGCGGCTGCACGCCCGCTGACGGGCGGAACGCGGCGGCGGGCGGCCCCCACGGCCGGTGGCGGTCAGCCGTCCGTCAGGAGGAGCTTCTTCTGCGGCTTGCCCATCGCGTTGCGCGGGATCGCCGCTACGAAGCGGACCTCGCGGGGGCGCTTGTGCACGGACAGGTGCGCGGCGACGAAGTCCGTGAGTTCGGGGCCCGTGACGCCCTCGGCCACCACGAACGCGACGATCCGCTGGCCCAGGTCCGGGTCCGGCAGTCCGACCACTGCGGCCTCGGCCACCCGGGGGTGGTCGAGGAGCGCGTTCTCGATCTCGCCCGCGCCGATCCGGTAGCCGCCCGACTTGATCATGTCGATCGAGGCCCGGCCCACGATCCGGTGGACCCCGTCCTCGTCCACGCCCGCGATGTCGCCCGTACGGAACCACCCGTCCTCGGTGAACGCGGCGGCCGTGGCCTCCGGCCGGCCCAGGTAGCCGGAGAACAGCGTCGGCCCGGTGAGCTGGAGCTCGCCGATGTCCGCGCCCGGCTCCGCCGCGATACGGGTACGGATGCCGGGGAGCGGGGTGCCGACCGTACCGGGCCGTACCTCGCCGCCCGCGCGCCCGCTCACGGTGATCAGCGTCTCCGTCATCCCGTACCGCTCCACCGGCCGCAGCCCGGTCAGCCGCTCCAGGTCCCGGAAGACGGGCGCGGGCAGTGCGGCGCTGCCGGAGACGAGGAGCCGGGCCCCGCTCAGCGCGGCCGCGGCCTGCGGTGACCCGGCGATGCGGGACCACACGGTCGGGACCCCGAAGTACAGGCTGCCGCCGGCCGCCGCGTAGGCCTCGGGGGTGGGCCGGCCGGTGTGCACGAGGCGGCTGCCGGTGCGCAGCGCCCCGAAGACCCCGAGGACCAGTCCGTGTACGTGGAACAGCGGCAGCCCGTGCACCAGGGTGTCCTCGGCGTTCCACTGCCAGGCCCCGACCAGGGCGTCGAGGTCGGCGGCGACGGCATCGGCGGTGAGGACGACGCCCTTGGGCGGCCCGGTGGTGCCGGAGGTGTAGAGGATCAGCGCCGGATCGGAGGAGGCGGGGCCGGGCCCGGGCCCGGTCGCGAACGCCCCCGCATCGGCCCGCCGCGCGAAGTCCACCTCGGTGAGCACCGCGCCGGAGTCCCGCAGGATGTGCTCGCGCTCGGCCGGCCCGGCGTCGGGCGGCAGCGGTACGAAGGGCACCCCGGCGAGCAGTCCGCCGACGGCGGCGGCGATGGTCTCCAGGGAGGCCGTCGCCGTCACCGCGAAGGCGGGGGCACCGGCGACATCGGCGGCCACCGCACGGGCGGCGCCGAGCAGGGCCTCGTAGGACGTGGTCCGGCCGGCCACCGTGAGGGCATCGGGCCGGTCCCCGTAGGCACCGGTGAGCGCGGTCAGCACTGGTTGCTCCCCCTGCGGCATGTGGATGTGCCTGATCGGGGCCAGGCTACGGCCCCGATCGGGCATCTCCGGTGTCGCCAGGGTCCAGGTCCGGGACCGTGTCCAGGACCGGGTCCAGGACCGGGTCCGGGACCGGGGGTCCAGGACCGGGTCCGGTCCGCGGGACAGGAGCCTTAGATCAGGCCCTGCGCCAGCATCGCGTCGGCCACGCGCTCGAAGCCGGCGATGTTCGCGCCGGTCACGTAGTCCCCGGCGGAGCCGTAGCGCTCGGCGGTCTCGTAGGACACCGCGTGGATGTCGCGCATGATCCCCGCCAGCTCCTGCTCGACGCGCTCCGAGCTCCAGGACACGCGGCCCGCGTTCTGCGCCATCTCCAGCGCGCTGACGGCGACGCCGCCCGCGTTGGCCGCCTTGCCGGGACCGAAGGCGACCCCGGCGGACTGCAGCAGGTGCACCGCGTCGGGCGTGGTGGGCATGTTCGCGCCCTCCGACACCGCCTTGACCCCGTTCGCGATCAGGGAGCGCGCGTCGGCCTCGGTCAGCTCGTTCTGGGTGGCCGACGGGAAGGCGACGTCCGCCGCGACGTCCCAGACCCGGCCGCCGGGCACGAAGCGGGCCGAGGCGCCGCGGCGCTGCGCGTACTCGCTGATGCGCCCGCGCTCGACCTCCTTGATCTGCTTCAGGAGGGCGAGGTCGATGCCCTTGTCGTCGACGACGTAGCCCTGGGAGTCGGACGCGGTCAGCGGGTTCGCGCCGAGCTGCTGGAGCTTCTCGATCGTGTAGATCGCGACGTTGCCCGAGCCGGAGACGACCGCGGACAGCCCGTCCAGGGACAGGCCCTTGACCGCCAGCATCTCGGCGGCGAACAGCACGCTGCCGTAGCCGGTGGCCTCCGGGCGGATCAGCGAGCCGCCCCAGCCCTGGCCCTTGCCGGTCAGGACGCCGGCCTCCCAGCGGTTGGTGATGCGGCGGTACTGGCCGAAGAGGTAGCCGATCTCACGGCCGCCGACGCCGATGTCGCCCGCCGGAACGTCGGTGTGCTCGCCGATGTGGCGGTAGAGCTCCGTCATGAACGACTGGCAGAAGCGCATGACCTCGGACGCGGAACGGCCGTGCGGGTCGAAGTCGCTGCCGCCCTTGCCGCCGCCGATGCCGAGACCGGTCAGGGCGTTCTTGAAGATCTGCTCGAACCCGAGGAACTTCACGACGCCGATGTCCACGGACGGGTGGAAGCGCAGGCCGCCCTTGTACGGGCCGAGGGCGCTGTTGAATTCCACGCGGTAGCCGCGGTTGACGTGGACACGGCCGCGGTCGTCCTGCCACGGCACCCGGAAGATGATCTGCCGCTCCGGCTCGGTGAGCCGCTCCAGGAGCGCCACACCCGGCTCCGCGTACTCGGGGCGTGCCGCGAATACGGGTGCCAGGGTGTCCAGAACCTCCCGGACGGCCTGGTGGAACTCGGGCTGGGCGGGGTTCCGGCGCTCGATGTCTGCGCGCAGCGCGTCCAGCCGGCTCTGCGGGTCCTTGGGGTCCGTCACGGTGTGTTCCTCCTGGTTGCTCAGCGGGACCGGCGGCGAGATGCGGCTCGGCGCTTCGGGCATCGATTCCGCATGGCGGAATTATTCTTCCCGAATTCGGTCCCTGCCGGAGAGTACCGTGCACATGCGGAACAAGGCCACGCATCTTTCCGGCCCGCTCGGGAGAGCCTCGCCGGTTCCCTACCGCTTCGCGAGGGTGTGCGTCACCAGCGCGTTCGCGTGCCCGTGCCCGAGGCCGTGCTCCGCCTTGAGCCACGCGACCAGTTCCATGTGCCGGGTCAGCGGCGAGGACCGGATGAGCGCCTCCCATTCCGAGATCGGCCGGCCGTACTTCTTCTCGATGGAAGGAAAGTAGCTGACAGGGCCCCTCAGCGGTTCGGTCATGACGGCCTTCTTCCCTCGGGTCCACCGGGTCCCCAGCGGACCTCGTGTACGTCGGTCGGGCGCCTCGATCGGCGCTTGCAGGAGATGGACCCCGGCCGGGCCGAAAACTCATCGGCCGCGACGGAACCCATACCGGATGATCTTCGGATGATGTGGACCGAACACACCGTCACCCGAGCCGGCGTACGCCTCGTCTGCCGCGACTGGGACCCGGACCCCTCCGGCACCGGCAGCACCATCGCCCGCGACACCCGCCCGCCCGTCGTCCTCCTCCACGGCCTCGCCGGTCACGCGGGCGAGTGGGACGCGGCCGCCGCGCACCTCGCCCCGCACCACCGGGTCGTGGCCGTGGACCAGCGCGGGCACGGCGCGAGCGAGCGCCGTCCGGCGGACGTCTCCCGCTCCGCGTACGTGGCGGACGTACGGGCCGTCTGCGAACAACTGGGCCTGCACCAGCCGGTGTTGATCGGCCAGTCGCTCGGCGGCCACACCGCGATGCTCACCGCGGCCGCCCACCCGGAACTCGTACGGGGCCTCGTGCTCGTGGAGTCCGGCGCGGCTGCCGCGGACCCGGGCACCGCGCAGGAGATCGGCGACTGGCTGGACTCCTGGCCGGTGCCGTTCCCGTCACCCGCCGCCGCGCGGGAGTTCCTCACCGGCCAGGGCCTGAACGGCGAGGCCTGGGCGGCCGGTCTGGAGCTGCGCGCGGACGGCTGGCACCCCCGCTTCGAACGCTCCGTCATGATCGCGGCCGTCTCCGGGAACGCCGGCCGCGACTGGTGGCCGCAGTGGCACGCGGTCCGCTGCCCCACCCTGCTGGTCCTCGGCGAGAAGGGCATCATCCCGCCCGCGGAGTCCGTGCGGATGCTCGACTCGGCCGGCCCTGCCGCGAGGACGACGGCGGTTTCCGTCCCCGGCACCGGACACGACGTGCACCTGGACCGGCCGGCCGTACTGAACACCCTCGTATCGGCGTTCCTGTCGACGCTCTGACGGATGCCGACCGAGATGCCGACCAGGATGCCGACCGGCCGGGATCGCGACCGCGCGGCACCCTCACGTCAACTTCAGGTCAATCCATATGATCACATTGCGGCATGACCACGACGAAGACCCTCTACCTGCTCTGCTCCGCCGCACCGCCCGTTTTCGACGTGGCCCGTGTCATCGAGGACGCCCAGTCCCGGGGCTGGGACGTCTGCCTCGGCCTCACGCCCACCGCCGCCCACTGGCTGTCCGGCAGCCTCGACGGCCTCGCCGCGCTCACCGGCCACCCCGTCCGCTGGCAGTACAAGCTGCCCGGTGAGGCCGACGTGTGGCCGGCGGCCGACGCCCTGCTCCTGGCTCCGGCCACCTTCAACTCGGTCAACGCCTGGGCCCTCGGCCTCACCGACAAGTTCGTCGTCGGCGTCGTCGCCGAGGCCATGGGCAAGGGCACCCCCGTGGTCACCATGCCCTGCACCAACGCCGCCCTCGCCGCCCACCCGCAGTTCGACCAGTCCCTGGCCGTCCTGCGCGGCGCCGGGGTCTCCGTCCTGTTCGGCGAGGACGGCTTCACCCCCGGCCCGGCCGGCCCGGACGCCCCGGCGCACTTCCCGTGGCACGTGGCCCTGGACGCCGTGGACCGCGCGGGCACGGCCGCCGCGTAGGCGGAGAGCGCCTGCTCCCCGCCCCGCCAGCCCCTCCCCCGTCCCGCCTACTCCCCCGTCGCCCCGTCGATCGCCTCGCGCAGCAGGTCCGCGTGCCCGTTATGCCGGGCGTACTCCTCGATCATGTGGGTCAGGACGTAGTGCAGGGAGTAGACCTGGCCCTCGTGGGGCCAGGTCTCGTCCAGCGATTCGACCGCGTCCACGATCTCCCGCGAGCGCGCGCAGGTGTCCTCCCAGATCTTGAACGACCCGGCCACGTCCGCGTCCGCACGGTCGACGTGGAACTCGGTCCACTCCCCCGCCTCGTTCTTCGGGAAGTAGCCGCGCACGTCCTCGCCGCCCACGAGGTTGCGGAACCAGCCGCGCTCGACCTCCGCGAGGTGCCGCACCAGTCCCAGCAGGCTCAGCCCCGAAGGGGCCACCGCCCGGCGCCGCAACTGCTCGTCCGTCAGCCCGGCGCACTTCATCATCAGGGTGTCCCGCTGCCACTGCAGGACGCTGGTGAGGGTGGCGCGCTCATCGCCCACCAGGACGGGCCGGGTCCGCTGTTCGTCGATCATCCGATGATGATCACAGCACAGGGAGAGCAGCGCACGCCGTTCCCTACTCCGGACGGACGGCACGAGCACGGCACGAGCGCTCGAAACCCGCCGGAAGGCCGCTCCAATCCGCCGGGCCCCGGGCCGGGCCCGCCCGTAGGATCGCCGTGACTCCGGACGAGCAGGGGGACCACGATGGAAACCGCGCGCTTGGCCTCGCTCATCGCCGCCACCCTCGCGACGGGACTGGTCAGCGGCCTGTTCTACGGGTTCTCCGTCGCCGTGATGCCGGGGCTGAAGCGCACCGGGGACCGCACGGTCATCGAGGTCATGCAGCGCATCAACGTGGCCATCCTCAACGGCTGGTTCCTCCTCGGCTACCTCGGCGCCTTCCTCTTCACCGCCCTGGCCCTGGCCCTGCACATCCCGTCCGACGGCCGCGAGGCACTGCCCGCGCTGATCGCGGCGCTGGTCTGCTGCACCGCCTCGCTGGTCCTCACCGGCAAGGTGAACATCCCCCTGAACAACGCGCTGGAGAAGGCCGGCCCGGTCACCCGCATCGGCGACCCGGCGGCCGTCCGCCGCGCCTTCGAGGGCCCCTGGGTCCGCGCCAACATCTGGCGCACCCTGTTGTGCACGGCCTCGTTCGGCTTCCTGTGCTGGGCCCTGTACCTGCACGGCGGATGAGTCGGCTCAGTACCCCGGCAGGAGGCTACGGACTCAGCGGGTGGCCCGGCCGTAGAGGAGCAGGGCGCGGGAGAGCGCCGTCAGGGCCGCGGTGCACAGCAGTGTGCGGACGATGTTGGTGGACACCCACGTTCCCTTGAACTTCTCGACGATCGAGAAGTCCGTCATCTGCGCGGCGTCGCCCGCGGCGGCCAGGTCGTTGTTCAGCGGGATGTTCACGGAGAAAGTGATCACCAGGGCGATGAAGTAGGCCACGGCGGCGGCCCCGACCCAGACCGCCACGTTGCGGCGGCCCTTGCGGAACTCGACGACCGCCGAGGCCACGGACAGCAGCAGGGCGAGGATGAACGCCATACCGAAGAGCCCGTTGCCGTCGATCGCCTTGTTGAAGGCCTGCATGGCGGTGACGTACGTACGGTCGTCGGTCGTCGCCAGACCCGGCATCACCGAGACGTCGAAGGCGAAGAAGAGCCCCGCCATCAGGCCCACGAGGACCGTCGGGACCAGGAGGAGGGCCGTGGCCACCTTGCTGCGCCCCGGGGCCGCCGCCACCGGCGGCTGGGGCGGGGCGTAGGGCTGGGAACTACCGGCCGGATTGGGGTTCATGGGAAATCCTCGTCTGGGGTGGTGGTAGGACCGATCGGTTTCGGCCTCGGCAAGGACGATCGATCGTGGCACTCCCACCCGGGCCCGGCCATGGGGTTTCCCCCGGTTCTCGAGCGATTCTCGAGAGCCGGCCGGGCCGTCCTGGCACGGTGTCAGGCGGATTCCACCAGCGCGAGGGCGCGGACGGGACGGGAAGCGGAAGCGGGCGCGGGTGCGGCAGCGGGCGCGGCGGCGGGGCGGCGCTCCTCGCGGAGGACCTCGCCGAGGGCCAGGGTGAACCGGTCGATGTCGGCCGGGGTGTTGTCGTGGTGGACGGAGGCTTCGACGGCCGTCGTGCCGGTCCGGGACGCCGGGTGGAGGGGGGTCTCCTGGGCGACGGACTTGCGGACCACCACACCGCGCCGCGCGAGGCCCCGGCGGATCAGGGCGGCCGGCACCTCTTCGTGCCGGAAGCCCACGATCCCCGACTGTTTCCGCCCGGGGGCCAGCAGCCGGATCCCGGGCAGCCGGCCGAGGGCGTCGCGCAGCAGCGGCAGGAGGTCCTCGTACGGGAGGGACGTGTCCGCGGCGTGCACGGCCAGGGCCTCGTTCAGCGCGGCAACGGCCGCCGCGGCCGGCGGCTTCGCCATCGACTCGCCCAGGCCCGGGGCCACGTAGCCGAACCCGGTGCCGACCGGGCCGCGCAGGAACCGCCAGCCGTCGGCGGTGAGCAGCTCGCAGCCGATGCGCGTGGCGTCGACGGGGAGCCGGCCGACGGAGTGGGACGCGTCGACGGCGTAGAGCGCACGGTGCGCGGCGAGGAGCCGGCCGATGGCCTCGACCGGGTTGACGGTCCCGCAGGCCGAGGAGACGTGGACGACGGAGACGAGCGCGACGTGCTCGTCGAGGTGTTCCCGCATCCAGTCGAGGTCGAGGTCGCCGTCCTCGCGCAGCGGGACGACCTCCAGCGTGCAGCGGGTGCGGGCGCGCAGGGCGTGGAGGGTGACCAGGCGGGCCACTCCCTCGTGCGGGGTGGTCCAGATCCGGTCGCCGGGGCCGAGCGGGAGGCGGGAGACGTAGGAGTCGAAGGCGTCGGCCGCGCCGGTGAACAGAGCGGTGCGGCGCGCCGGGACGCCGAGCAGGGCGCCGAGGCGCTCGTGGATCTCGGCGTCCAGGACGGGGGCCAGGCTCTCCTCCGGCGCGTAGGGCCCGCGGTCGTCCTGCGCCGTGCGGTCGGCGAGCACGGCGCGGACGGCCGCGGGCATCCGGCCCGTGCCCGCGGAGTTCAGGTGGGTCGTCGGTACGCGGTGGATCGTCTGCGCGCTCATGTCGGGGGCCCCACCTCGTTGTTGGGATGGACCGGTTATTGCCATCTCTCTTGGCAATACATTGCCCAGAATCAGCGCGCATTGGCAACGGCCGCTCCAGCGATACTCCAGTTCCGAAGCACCGGTCCTCCTGTGACGCAGTGGTTTGGCAATAGTTGGCAAGGGCGTGCGCCGATCCTGTCTGGATTGATCTTTTTGCAGGTCAGAGCCTTGCAGAGAGGGCCGGTTCGGGGCATTTTTCTGCCCAGTTGAGCGAATCTCGAGTCAATACCGAGTGAATCCCGAGTATGCATTGCCAATCTTCTTGGCAGAGGTGTTGCCAAACAGGAGCGAAACACCTGCCACGGAGGAGTCCCCCATGAAGAACATCGCCCGCGCCCTCGCCACCACCGCCCTCATCGGCTTCGCGCTGCTCACCGCCGGCGGCGTCGCCCAGGCCCAGAGCGGACCCACCACCGACTGGCCCTTCGCACCGGCCGTCTCGGCCCCCGCCTCGGACATCGGCTGGCCGTAACCGCCTGCTCGACCCTCGCCGTCACAGCCGAAGCCGCAATCGAAGCCGACCGAAGCCGAACCCAAGCCGCAATCGAAGCAGCCGCAATCGAAGTCGAAGGAGCACGTCGGGATGTCACTCTCCGGTCTCATCGAGCGGCACGCACTCGCGCGGCCCGAGGCTGTCGCCGTCACGAACCCCACCCCCGACGGCGGTGAACTCACCCTCTCCTACGGCGAGTTGAGCCGAGCAGCCGACCGGTTCGCGGCCGAGCTCACGGAGCTCGGGGTCCTCCCGGGCGACCGGGTGGTCACCGCGCTGCGGCCCGGCCCGGAACTGGTGACCGCGCTCCTCGGGATCCTGCGGGCCGGAGCGTCCTACGTGCCCCTCGATCCGGCCCTGCCGGCCGGCGAGCGGCTGCGGGACCTCGTCCGCGACACCTCGGCGCGCGCCGTCGTGACAGGCCTCGGCGTCGCCGAGATCGTCCGCACCCCGAGCGCGAGACCGGCCCCGACCCCGAGCAGGACCCCGAGCCCGCACCCGACCGTGAGCCCGATCCCCGACACGGCGTACCTGCGCCGGCTCCCCGACGGCACCTGCGCGGCCGTATCGCACCGCGCCCTCCTCGAACTCGTCGGCGCGGCCGACCCGGTGCGGCTGACCCGCGAGGACGTGGTCGCCCAGACGGCCGGCCCCGACTCCTCCGCATTCGCCTTCGAGGTCTGGTCCACCCTTGCCGCCGGAGCCCGCCTGGTCGTCCTGGACCGCGGAGCGGTGGCCGAGCCGGCCCGCTTCGAGGAAGCGGTCGCCCAGCAGGGGGTCTCCGTCTTCTTCCTGCCCACCGCCCTGTTCCAGCGGATCGCCCGCGAGCGGCCCGGGGCCTTCGCCCCGCTGCGGACCGTCCTGTTCGGCGGCGAGGCCTGCGATCCGCGCACCGTGCGGGAGGTACTGCGTGCGGCGGCCGGGGCTCCGGAGCGGCTCGTCCAGGTCTACGGGGCGCCCGGCGCCGCGCCCTTCGCCCTGTGGCACGAGGTCTCGGAAGTCCCCGAGGGTGCGCGCACGGTCCCGATCGGGCGCCCGCGCGAGGGCGTGAGCGCCGTGGTCGTGACCGGCGACGGCACTGCGGCGGGCCCCGGCGGCACGGGTGAACTCCTGCTGGGCGGCGAGGACGGCCGCGACGGGGCCGCGCTGCTGCGGACCGGCGACCTGGTGACCGTACGGGAGGACGGCGATCTGGAGTTCGCCGGGCGAGCGGCGGACCGGGTGACGGTGCACGGGATACCGGTGGAGCTCGGCGCCGTGGAGGCGGCGCTGCGGGAACACCCGGGGGTCGCGGAGGCCGTGGTCACCCTGGCCGGGGAGCCGGCCGGGGAGCTGGTCGCGCACGTGGTGCCCGCGACGGCCGCCGTGGCGCAGCCGGCCCGCATCGGCGAGTGGAAGGAGATCTACGCCGCGCTGTACGCCGATGCGCGCGCGCAGGACCCGTACGCACTGGAGGCATTCGCCGACGCAATGGCCGCAGGCCCCGCCGCCACGGCGCCCGTGCCCGATCAAGCCCAGGCCCAGGCCCAGGCCCAGGCGGTACGCGAGCGGCGCGCGGCGACGGTGGAGCGCGTGCGCGGGCTGGGCCGGCGGCGGATCCTGGAGATCGGCGCCGGCACCGGCCTGTTGATGGGGCCGCTGGCGGCGGACGCGCAGTGCGAGGAGTACTGGGCCACCGACTTCTGCGGCGCGGCCGTCGAGGCGCTGCGCACGCGGACGCGCGACGACGAGCGGCTGCGCGACAAGGTGCGGCTGAGCCGGCGCGAGGCGCACGACACCGCCGGGCTGCCCGCCGGGTACTTCGACACCGTCGTCCTGAACTCGGTCGTCCAGCACTTCCCGGGCCTCGGCTACCTGCGGACCGTCGTCGCCCGCGCCCTGGACCTGCTCGCACCGGGCGGATCGCTCCTGCTCGGTGATCTGCGACCGCTCGACCGGAGCGCGGGCCGCGATCCCGAACTGCGGATCGACCCGGCCCTGTTCACGGTCCTGGCCCGGGAGTTCCCGGCGATCCGCACGATCGACGTCCGCACCGCCCCCGGCACGGGCGGGCGCTACGAGGTCGTCCTCGGCACGGCCGGGCCGGCGGGGCCCGCTCCGACCGCCACGGACGGTGGGCAGCTGTTCGCCGCCGAGGCCTGCGTCAACGTTCCGGTCGGCTTCGCCCGCGCCGGGTCCTCACCGGCCCAGCTGCGTGCGTACCTCCAGGCGCGGGTTCCTGACCACATGGTCCCCGACACCGTGGTGGTGCACGACGCGCTGCCCCTCGACCCGGGGGGCAGGACCGACCGCACGGCACTGGCCGCCCGGCCCCCGGCCGACGCGGGCGACCGGCACGGCGGCGGCGCGGGCGCGGTGCCGGTCGGGACGCCGCTGCAGGGGATCGCGCGGGACCTGTTCGCCGAAGTGCTCGGAGTGCCCGCGCGGGTCCTGGGCGGCGACTGCGATTTCCTCGGGCTCGGCGGGCACCTCCTGGCGGCCGCGCGGCTCGTCGCGCGGGCCCGGGCGGTCCTCGGCGCGGCCGTGGACCTGCGCAGCCTGTGCGAGGCGCCCACCCCGGCCCACCTCGCGGAGCTCGCCGGTGACGGGCCCGTCACCGCCACCGGGCCCGATCGGGCGCCCGCGCGCAGCGCCGTACTGCCGCTGCGGCTGCGCGGCGCCCTCGACGTGGCCGCCCTGGGGGCCGCCCTGGAAGAGCTCGGCCGCGGCCACCGCGCGCTGCGCAACTGCCGGATCGGCTGGGCCGGCACCCGGCTGCGCGAACTCGCCGCGGACGACCACCGGCTGGAGCTCACCCTGCCCGGCGACGAGGTCGACCTCTGGTCGCACGCCCCGCTCGCCGCGGCCCTGGCCGCCGCCTACGCGGCCCGGGTCGGGGCCGGCTGCCCCACCCCGCCACGGCCCGCGCCCCCGGCCCCGCCCCGCGCGATGGACGGCGAGATCGTGCCGACCGCCGCGCCCGGCAGCGGTCCGCTCGGCCCCGACGACTCCTTCGGCACCCTCGGCTTCGACCTCGACGCCTCGATGCACGGGCGGCTCACCGCCCTCGCCGCCGAGCACGGCGCCACGCTGTTCATGGTGGTCCAGGCGGCGCTGGTCACCCTGCTCCACCGCCTGGGCTCCGACACCCTGGCGCAGGTCACCGTCGCGGCCCCGGTCCCGGCCCGGGACAGCGCGGCCCTGCGCGGGGCGGTCGGCCCGTACGGGCGGGTGCTCGCCCTGACGGTCGACGCCTCGGGCGACCCGGCCTTCACCGAACTGCTGCGGCGCGTACGCACCGCCGCCCTCGGGGCCTACCGCGACCGCGACGCGGCCCTGGCCCGGCCCGGGGGCATCGCCCTGAGCGTGCTGCGCGAGAGCTGCGGGGCGTTCCCCGCCGGCGACGCACTGACCGTACTGCCCGAGTCGGAGCAACTGCCGCTCCCGGCCGCCGCCTTGGGACTGACCCTCACCGAGCGGCACGACCCGGCGGGCGCCCCGGCGGGGATCGCCGTCACCGCGTCGTACGCGTACGACTGCCTCGGCGAGCAGGCCGCGGCGCTGCTGACCGGGCAGCTGCTCGCGCTCCTCGAAGCGGCCCTCGACGCACCCCGGGAATCCATCGGGCGGCTGGGCCTGAAGCCCGCCGAGCAGCCCGCCGAGCAGCCCGCCACGGAGGCCGAAGGCCTCTGGAACGGCCCGCCCTGCCCGCCCCAGGCCCCGACCGACATCGCCGCGCTGCTGGCCGAACAGGTCGCCCGCGCCCCTGGCGCACCCGCGCTGGCCGGACTCGACTACGCCGAGCTCGACGCCCGTTCCGACCTGCTCGCCCATGCCCTGATCGCCCACCGGGCGGGCCCCGGCACCTCGGTGGCCACCGCGATCGTCTCGCCGACCGGCTTCGCGGTCGCCGCGCTGGCCATCGCCAAGACCGGCGCCGCCTGCCTGCCGGTGGACCCGTCGCAGGGCCTCCCGGCCGGCGCGCGTCCCGCCGTACTGCTGCTCGACGAGACCGCCGACATGCTGCTGGCGCCCACCCCCGGGCCCGTGCGCCTCGTACGGGATCCGGCCGCCGATCTGCTGCCGGTCGGCGCCAGTTGGCCGGTGCGCGAGAGCGACCGTACGAGGCCGCTCGATCCCGGCGCCCCGGTGGTACTGGCCGTCGCGCCCCGCGGCTCCGTCGCCGTCGGCGGCGAGGCACTGGCCGCCGCCCGCCGAGGCCGGGCCCGCGACACCGCCTGGCTGCTGAACGGCTATCCGGACGCGGAGGTGGCGCTCGGCCTGCTGGCGGCGCTCGTGTGCGGGGCCCAGGTGCACCTGCTGGACCCGTCCCTCGCGTACGGGGCTCCGCACGAGGTGCTGCGCTGGCTGCGCGAGCGGAACGCCTCCGCGATCCTGGGCCCCTCGGACGACGTGGTGATCGCGCTCGCCCACGCCCAGGACACGGAGCTGACGATCAGTGCGGGCTGGCCGGAGGGGCGGCTGCTCGTCGAGCAGGTGCTGGACGGTCCGGCGCGGCCCGCCCCCGGCTACCACGCCCACGTACTGGACGCGCGGATGCGGCCGGTGGCACCCGGGGAGGTCGGAGCGCTGTACGTGGCCGGCGTCGGCGTGGCCCAGGGGTACCCGGGCCTGCCGGGGGCGACGGGCGAGCGCTTCCTGCCCGACCCCCTCGTGGGCGCACACGGAGCCGCGGCCCGCATGTGGCGCACCGGGCACGCCGCGCGGGTGGCGGAGGGCGGCAGCCTGCACGTCCTGGACCACCCGTGGGACGAGGACCCGTTCGCCGACGCGTTCGGCACCTTCGTGGTCGTCCAGGACCCGGCCGGACACCGCGCGCTGTGGCCCGCCTCGGTTCCGGTACCGGCGCTCTGGTGCCAGATCCACGGCGAGGACCCGTACGAGCTGTGCCTGAGCCACCTGGAGGAGCCGCAGCTGAACGACCACCTCGGGGACCACCTGTGAGGGCGCCAGGGGCTAAGGGGGCTACGGCGCCGGCGGGGTCCACGACCCCGCCGTGCCCGCCCTCATCGGAGCCGGCGCACTCCGCTGTTCAGCGCGTGCCACGTGGCGAGGCGCAGGGTCTCGACGCTCGCGCGGCCCAGCCCGTCCCGCACGTAGCGGCGGGCCTCGGCGAGTTCGGTGCCCCCGCCCAGGACCGGGCCGACGGCTTCCTCACGCAGCAGCACCTGCTGCGCGCAGACGACGCGTACGCCGTCCTCGTCCGGTTCGAGGGACCACTCGCCGCTGTGGGCGGCGATCAGTTCGGGGGAGGACAGCTCCTTGTAGACGATCCTGGCGGCCGCCGGGAAGCACAGCCGGACCGTGCGCGTCGTGGCGCTCAGGCCGTCCGGTTCCACGAAGCCGTCCACCGAGGCCAGTTGTACGCCCGGCACATCCTCGACGACCCTGGCCGCGTCCACGTGCGGGACCAGCTCGGGCCAGTCCCCGATGCGGTACAGGAAGTCGTAGACCAGCTCGGCCGGGGCGGCGACGTGCACGCTGTCCTCGAAGGACAGCAGCAGCTGGTCCAGCTGCTTCCACCGCTCGGCGATCTCCTTGACCTGCGCGAGCTGCGCCTCGGTCTCCTCGTCCCACTCCCGGCGGCTGCGCTCGCTCGACTCGCCCGGCAGTCCCTCCAGCGTGCGCTCCTGGCGCAGCGTCAGCAGGCTCTGGGTGTCGTCGCTCGCGTCCACGGTCCAGCGGCCGGTGGTCGGCACGCCCATCCGGAAGGTGTCCTCCAGCTCGAAGTCGACCGTACGGGCGTGCGGGCTCAGGACCCGGCGCATGTGGAAGGAGCGCACCCGCTCACCGGCCGCGTCCACGTCCCACAGGCGCAGCCGCTCCTGCGTACCGTCGAAGTCCATCCGCTCGACGTGGACGGGGCCCGGCAGGAGCAGTGGCCAGCGCACGGCGTCGGCGAGCAGCCCGTAGACCACGCCGGGCGGGGCGGCCACACCGGCTGTCCGCTCGCTGGCCTGCACACGCTGCGCAACGTACGAAGAGTACGAAGAAGACACAGCGGGCCTCCTTCCGGACGGGTGCAGATTCGCTCAAGGCTGCACCCGTCCACTAGAACTCGGCTCAAGCCGGTCCACCGGCCGGTCCTACGCGTGCGTGGTCCGGGTGAGCGCTTCCGCCAGCATCCGCCAGATCTCGGCGGCGAGGTCGATGTTGGCGTCGTCCTGCGCCTGTTGCGCCAGGTCGCGCAGCCCTTGCGTGCCCGCCGGATCCCCGTCGAGGATCTCCAGCTGGTGGCGCAGGATCCCCAGGCGCACCTGGTCGCGGTGGGTCATCCTCGGCTGGTCCCCGACCGCCTCGGCGAGGAGGGTGCGCGCGTCCTCGTACCGTGCTTCGGCGAAGGCGAGTTCGGCCTTCAGTGCCGCCTGGTACTGGCGCAGCGAGGGCGTGCCGACGAAGACGAGGGCCGCCTGGGCCTCGGAGATGCGGCGCTGTGCCTGCGCGGGGTCGGCGGGCCGCGTCTGCAGGTGCAGGCGGGCGGCGGCCTGGCGCAGGCGCAGCCACAGCACCAGGTCCTCGTGGCTGCCGAAGCGGTCCAGGGCCTCCTCCAGGCAGGCCAGCGCACCGTGGTGGTCGCCCTGGCGCATGCGCACGGCGGCCGCGGTCCACATCGCCTCGGCCCACAGCGCGTCGGTGCGGCCCTCGACCAGCGCGGTCAGCTCGTCGGCGTGCAGCCGCGCGTCTCCCGTACGCCCCGCCTCGGCCTGTACGGAGACCAGCGCGAGCAGTACGGTCGCCCGGTCCTCCACGCCCAGGCGCTCGCTCCGGGCGAGCTGGTGCGCCTCGAAGGCCGCGTCCAGGGCGGGGAGTATCTCGCCGAGCGAGCGAAGGCAGCGGGCGTAGCGGGTCAGTCCCCGTACCCGCAGCTCGCCGAGGCCGACCTCCTCGCCGAGTCCGACGAGTTCGGCGAGCCGGGCCCGCTCCGTGGAGTGGTCGCCCTGGAGGCGGGAGGCCTGGGCGAGCAGCCACAGGGCCTGCCAGCGCAGGACCGCGCTCTCGTGGCCCTCGGCGGCCAGGGCCCGGCGCAGCGAGTCGATGGCGTCGGGGGAACCGGTGGACGCGGCGAGGGTGAGGGCGTGGGCGAGGGAGCCGGTGGCGGGATCCTCGAAGTCATCGGGTTCCAGGCAGAGCCGGGCGGCCAGGTAGGCCACGGCCCGGTCGGTGGGCCGGCGGGCCCCGGACTCCAGCCGGGAGAGGTAGCCGGTGGACATCCCCTCACCGGCGAGCGCGGTCTGTGACAGGCCCTTGGCAAGCCGCAGCTTCCTCAGCCGGTGTCCGAAGGCGGGCTGTCGCAGCATGAGCACCCCTGAGATCGGTGGCAGAACTCCGTCCGGAACCGTCGACGAGCCTAGGGCGCCCGGCAATTCGCGGGCAAACAATTGCCAGGCCGACGACGCCCGTCTCGTGCGGATACGGAGCGGTAGTGGGCCGGTCCTCGAGCGGTTCTCGACCGGACCGAGGCATGCTCTCCACCATCCGGCTGTTCGCGCGGCTTGGACCTGCCCTTTTCCCGAATCGAGGATGCGATGCCGGACGACGACATCGGCTGGCCCCGAATCTGTTCGCGGCGCCGCCCACAGTGTTTGTAGGGTGCACGGATGAGCACTTCCGCACTCCGCCCCGGACTCCGTCTGGAACCGGTCACCGCAGACAATTTCGACGCCGTCTGCGCGATATCCGTGCGTCCCGACCAGTCGCACCTCGTCTCCCCGGTCGTCAAATCGCTGGCCGAGGCCTTCGTGCACGGGGAATCCGCCTGGCCGCGGGCGATCGTCGACGGCGACGAGGTCGTCGGCTTCGTGATGGCCTTCCTCGACCTCGCCTGGAACCCGGCGAAGGACCCCGCCGACATCCGCTCGGGCCTCTGGCGCCTGAACATCGACGCCGCCCACCAGGCCAAGGGCTACGGCCGCTTCGCGGTGCACTCGGTGACCGACGAGCTCAGCCGCCGCGGCGCCACCCGCGCCCATGTGACGTGGGACCAGGGGGCGGGCACCCCCGAACCGTTCTACCTGGGCCTGGGCTTTTGCCCCACGGGCGAACTGAGCGGCGGCCAGGTGGTCGGCGTCCTGGACCTCACCGCCCGGACGGTTTAGCCGGACGCCGCCGGCCCGCGGATCACAGCTCCCGCAACTCCCGGAAGAACGCCCGGACGTCCTCCACCAGCAGCTCCGGGACCTCCATCGCGGGGAAGTGCCCGCCCCTGTCGTACGTGGTCCAGCGCACGACGGAGTCGGTGCGCGCGGCGATGTGGCGCAGCGGAATGAAGTTGTCCCGGGGGAAGTCGGCGAGCGCGGTCGGGGTGCGGGAGACCTGCGGCGGCTGCCCGTAGTAGTCGGCGTGGAGCCGCTCGTGGTAGATCCGGGCTGCGGAGCCGGCGGTGCCGGTCAGCCAGTACAGCATCACGTTGGTGAGCACCTGGTCGCGGTCCGGCGGGCAGTCCGGGTCGCTCCACTCGGCGAACTTCTCCCCGATCCAGGCCAGCAGGCCGACCGGCGAATCGTTCAGCCCGTACGCGAGGGTCTGCGGCCGGGTCGCCTGGATGTCGGCGTAGCCCTGCCGCTCGCGCGCCCAGGTGCGGTGGCGCTCCCAGGAGGCCCGGGTCCGCTCCCGCTCCGGCTCGTCCAGCGCCGCCAGCTCCTGCTCGGTCGGCTCCGCCGTGGCCCCGCCGCCCGGCAGCAGGTTGAGGTGGACCCCGCTGACCCGGTCGGGGTGGATCCGCCCCAGCTCGCGGGAGACCGCAGCTCCCCAGTCGCCGCCCTGGACGCCGTACTCCTCGTACCCGAGCCGCTCCATCAGCGACCCGAAGGCCCGCGCGACCCTCTTGAACTCCCAGCCCCGCTCGGTGGTCGGCCCGGACAGGGTGAAGCCGGGGATCGACGGGAGCACCAGGTGGAAGGCGTCGGCCGGGTCGCCGCCGTGCGCCCGCGGATCGGTCAGGGGACCCGCGACCCGCTGGAACTCGACGAAGGAGCCGGGCCAGCCGTGCGTCATCAGCAGCGGCCGGGCGTCGGGCTCGGGCGAGCGCAGGTGGGCGAAGTGCACCTGCGCGCCGTCGATGACGGTGGTGTACTGCGGCCAGGAGTTCAGCCGCGCCTCGGCGGCCCGCCAGTCGTAGCCCGTGCGCCAGTACCGGGCGAGCGCGCGGACCTCGTCGAGCGGCATTCCGTAGGCCCGTCCCGCGCCCGGCAGTTCGTCGGGCCAGCGGGCCCGGTCGAGGCGCTCGGCCAGATCGTCCAGCGCGTCCTGCGCTACGTCGAGGCGGAACGGCTGCGCCCACTGACCAAGATCACTCATGCACCGGGATTCTAGGGCGCTCAGCCCGGGCCCGCCCCGCCCCGCCCCGCCCCGCCCCGCCCTCAGGCCGCGTAGAGGTCGAAGGTCGACCCCCGCTTCGGCCCCGCCGCCACGTCCAGCGCCGGGTCCACCGCCAGCATCGCCTGGTGCAGCCGCTGCAACTGCGGCGACGGCTCCACGCCCAGGTCCTCGATCAGCCGGCCGCGCAGCCTGCGGTACACGTCCAGGGCCGTGGCCTGGCGGCCCGACCGGTACAGCGCCACCATCGCCTGCGAGTGCAGCCCCTCGTGCTGCGGATGGCGGGCCATCAACTCGGCGAGTTCCGCGAGCAGTTCGGTGTGGCGCCCGAGCCGCAGGTCCACGTCGATGCGCCGCTCCACGGTGACCAGCCGGCTCTCCTCCAGCCGCATCACCTCGATCTCCAGGATCGGGCCCACCTGTACGTCGACCAGGGCCGGTCCCTGCCACAGGTTCAGCGCCGTGCGCAGGCAGTCCGCCGCGCGCTCGTCGTCACCGGCCTCGAAGGCCCTGTGCCCCTGGGCGACGAGGGTCTCGTACGCGTGCACGTCCACGGACTCCGGGGGGATCTGCAGCAGGTAGCCGCCGTGCCGGGTCGCGAGGACGTCCTTGGCGCCGCCCGGGCCGCCCGGGCCCATGGCGGTGCCGAGCCTGCGGCGGAGCTGGAGGATGTACGTCTGCAGGGTGGTCAGCGCGCTCTGGGGCAGGTCGATGCCCCAGATCTCCTCCATGAGGGTGGGCACCGGCATCACCCGCCCCGGGTAGAGGGCGAGGAGCGTCAGGATCTGCCGCGGTTTGCGGGCGGTCGGAACGATCGAGCCCCCGTTGACCTCGGCACTCAACGGACCCAGAACCTGAATTTTCACGGTCTCCTCCGTAAGTCGTCGAATTCCCCTCGTATTTCGGCTTTCGCCCTTCGACGTTCGCCCTTCGACGGCGCCGCCCGCGTCACACCCCTACGAGGCGCCGGCCGCCGGGCTCGGCGGCATCGGTCAGGCTGTCCGGGCCGGCCATCAGGATGGAGCGCTGCAACCGCCGCGGCGCCGCGGACGGCTCCAGCCCGAGCTCCCGTACGAGCGTCGCGCGCAGCCGCTGGTAGACGTCCAGGGCCTCGCCGCGGCGGCCGGAGCGGAACAGGGCGAGCATGAACTGACCGTGCAGGTTCTCGTGGGTGCGGTACCGGCTGGCCAGGACGGTCAGTTCGGCCAGCAGCTCGCGGTGGCGGCCCAGGCGCAGGTCGGCTTCGATGCGCTGGTCGAGCGCGCACAGCCGGGTCTCCTCCAGCCGCTTGGCCTCCATGTCCAGCTGGACACCGCCCTGTACGTCGGCGAAGGCGGAGCCGGACCACAACGACAGGGCCTCGCGCAGCAGCCGGGCGGCGGTGGGGAAGTCCCCGGCGTCCATGGCGCGGTAGCCCATCCCGGCGAGCCGGTCGAACTCGCGGACGTCGTGCGTGCCGCCGCCGGTCCTGAGCAGGTAGCCCCCGGGCAGGGTGACGAGGACGTCCTTCGCGGTCGGTGTCGCGTCCGGCCCGGCGCCGTCCGCCTTCGTGCCGTCCGCCTTCGTGCCGTCGGCCTTCGTGCCGTCCGCCCGTATGGAGCCCGCCTCCAGAGCGGTCGCGATGAGCGCGCGCAGCTGGAGGACGTAGGTCTGGAGGGTGGTGCGGGCGCTGCGCGGCGGGGTGTCGCCCCACAGCTCCTCGATGAGCGCGGCCACGGGCACCACCTGGTCGGCGTGCAGCGCCAGAAGCGCCAGGACCTGCCGGGGCTTGGGGGCGGTCGGCGCGATGGAGATCCCGTTCTCCCGGACGGCCAGTGCGCCAAGTACTTGGATTTTCACGCCGAACTCCCCTGGTCTGTGGACGAGCTTCGCCCCAACTCAAGCCCCACCAGTAGAGGGCAGGACCCGATGGTTTGTCAATATCAAACCGTCCACCCTGTTTTTTCCAGGATCCCTCAAGCGCCTCGCCATGAGATTGCCCCTGACCTGCGCTTTTCATCTCATCTACGAGCAGTGGAGCCGCATGGTCGCACATCCAGGCTCGCCGGAAGACCAGAGAAGAGCCCAGCAAAAAGACCGAAGACCCCGTTTTATTCGGATCGGATCACTCGGATCGCGTCACTCGGATCCGGAGCCCGCCGCCCTCAGGGTGCCCAGCACATCCGGCAGGGCGAGCCGGGGCAGCAGCAGCTCCCAGAACCTGGCGACCGTCCGCGGCGCGAGCCAGGCCGCGTCCCGGGCTCCGAGCACTTCGAAACCCACGGTTGCGGCGACCACCGCGGTCACGGCGTCCTCGGGAGCCACCCCCGGACTCAGCTCCCCCGCCGCCCCCGCCCGGACCATCGCCCCCTCGACCCAGCCCCGCCAGTGCTCGCGCAGGTCGACGCCCGGCACGTGCGCCACATCACCGCTCAGCTCGAACCCGGACCGCAGCACCACCTCGTCGCGCAGCCCCCGCGCGAGTCCATGGGTCACGTCGACCAGGCGCTGCAGGCAGCCCGTCCCGTCCGGAGGCCACTCGCCCGTGATCTCCCGCAGCCGATCCAGCGCGGCACCCTCGACGGCACCCGCCAGAGCGGCCTTGCTGGCGAAGTGGAAGTGCAGCGCGCCGCTGCTGACCCCCGCCCGGGTACTGATCGCGGTGAGTGACGCGACCGCGAAGCCCTCACGATGGAAGGTCTCGGCCGCGGACCTGATCAGAGCTTCCCGGGTGCGCACCGCGCGTTCCTGCTTGGCCATCGACCTCTCCGTACTGCTCGAAATCGCCCGCCGGCCCCCTGGGCGAAGGCAGAGCCGATCAATGACCCAGCGTAACAAACCACTTGCGCGGTTTGAGGAGGTGGATGCTTGAATCAAGCCACACCCGCACACCCGCCATCCCCCTTGCGGACACGCAGGGGCCACGAGCGCCGGAACCCGCCCCTCGGGCCGGGGCCCCAACGGCACCCATCCACCCGCCCGCTACAGGACCGGCACGACCTCACCCCAGGCGGACCGGGGCCGCACGCCAGACCGAGAACGCCCCGAATTCACCCTGTGTTCTCCATCCGTACACCTGGAACGCCCCTTCGGCGGCGAGGCCGGCCGACTCTCCCCGCATCGCAACCACCATGCCCCGGAAGGTCCTACCGACGCCCCCCGATGGACGCCAACACAGCCTGCGGGCCGCGCCACTGGTGGCCGAGAGTGGACACCCGCCACCCGGCGCCCTCCCCGGCACCCCGAGCCGGGAGCGCCCCACCCGACCGACGCCCGCCCCACGCCGGAGCGGACGCCCGACAGCCGCCCGACTACCGGAACTCGAGCTGGCGACTTTCCGTCAGGCCCGCCCGCTCCGCTTCAGTGCCCGCGTGAGGGGCTCGACGCGGGCATGACAGGAAATGCCTGGCCGCCGGGGAGGCCGCGCACGGCTCCCCACCCAACCGCCCCAACTGCCCCGCCCTTACCATCAGCGCCGGTCGCAGGATTCATCTGCATTTCCTCCCGCCCTTGGGCGCGCCAGTCACTCCGTGTAAGATACAGACTGGGCGGTTTTGCCAGTATCCGAATGCGAGATACGGACTGACGGTATCCATCCCCGCCGGTTCAACTCCTATGGAGGGAAGCAACACCATGGCTGAGCAGGCCCGAGCTATCCAGACCCGCCGGACCATCCTCCTGGCCGCCGCCAAGGTCTTCGAGGACCACGGATACAAAGCGGCGACCATCTCCGAGATCCTCGCCGAGGCCGGGGTGACCAAGGGCGCCTTGTACTTCCACTTCCAGTCGAAGGACGACCTGGCTCAGGGAGTGCTCGCCGAACAGGTGGACAGCCGGCTCATGCTCCCCGACCGCCCGTCCAAGGTGCAGGAGATGGTGGACGCGGTCATGCTGCACACCTACCGGCTCCAGAACGATCCCCTGGTCCGCGCGGGCGTTCGGCTCTCCATGGAACAGCAGCCGGGCCTCGACCGCAGCGGTCCGTTCCGGCAGTGGGCAGAGGTGGGCACCGCCCTGCTGACCCAGGCGCAGGCCCAGGGCGAGCTGTTGCCGCACGTCGTGCCGTCCGAGACCGCGGACGTGATCGTCGGCTCGTTCGCCGGGATCCAGTCCATGTCCCAGTCGATCAGCGACTACCAGGACCTGTCGACCAGGGTGTCCGCACTACTGCGCCACCTGATGCCGAGCGTGACCGTCCCCTCGGTCCTCGCCTCGCTGGACATCTCCGCGTCCAGGGGCGCCACCGTCTACGCCGAGGCCTTCACGCTCGCGGAGGAGCAGCAGGCGGTCCCGGCCTAGGCCCTCTCTTTCGAATCCTGCCGGTCAGCCCCGCCCGATCGCGGAGCCGCTGACCGACGGCACGGCCGCCGGTCCCCTCGGGTGCGGGCTCGCGGCGAAGTACGCCGACAGGGCGTCGGCCAGCCGACCGCCCTCCGGCGACCAGGCGACGTAGCCGTCGGGCCGTACGAGGAGCGCGTCGTGCGGCACATCGGGCGTCGGCGCCGCCTGGACCACGTTCAAGGCCCCGGCCCAGCCCCGCGCCTCGTCCCCGTGGCGGGTTCCCGCTTCGCCGAAGAGCAGCAGTGCGGGGCGCCCGTCCCGCAGGAGCTCGATCACATCGGTCTCGCCGGCCCCGGTGGTGAGCACCCTGTTGCGCAGGAACACCCCCTCCCACGAGCAGGTGCTGCCGGTCCGGCTCGGATACACGGTGTCCTGCGCGCTGATCATTTCCCTGAGGTAGCCGCTCTCCCGGTCCGCCGCCAGCAGCCCCGCGAACAGGGCCCCCAGGGCGCCGTCCTCGGGAACCGGCCTCATCAGGGCGAGCTGGGCGCGCGTGTTGTCGACGACCCGCTGGGCAGCGGGCCGGCGCTCCAGGTCGTACGTGTCGAGCAGGCCCTCGGCCGCCCGGCCGTGCACCGTGGACGCCAGCTTCCAGCTCAGGTTGACGGCGTCGAGTATCCCGGTGCTCAAACCCTGGCCGCCGATGGGGAAGTGCACGTGCGCGGCGTCCCCCGCGAGGAGGATCCGCCCCGAGCGGAAGGTCCGGGCGATCCGGGTGAAATCGCTGAACCGGCTCAGCCAGCGCGGTTCCTCCATCGCGATGTCGCGTCCGACGATCCAGGACACCTCGCCGCGCAGCTCTTCCAGGGACAGCGGCAGCTGCCGGTTCTCGTGCGCGGCCCGGCAGTTGAGGGTGCGGATGTGGGTGCCGCCGTCGGGGTCGGGCTTGATCGCGAGATGACCGCGCGGGGTGCGGTGCCAGCCCGGCTTCAGGGAGCCCGGTTCGGTCAGTCGGACGGTGCCCATCAGTGCGGACACCGTCGCCCGATGGGTGTCGGAGGCGATGCCCGCCAGTTCGCGGACCGCACTGCGCGCGCCGTCCGCCCCCACCACGTACCGGGCGGTGCAGGACACCGGCCCCGCCGGCCCCTCGGCCGTGATCCGCACCCCGTCCGGCTCCTGCACGATCCCGGTCACCCGGTGCTCGCGCAGTACCCGCGCGCCCGCGGCCAGGGCCTGCTCCTCGAACAACCGCTCCAGCTCGGACTGGGGGTACTTGAAGATCGGTACGGGCTCGGTCTCCGGCGCCGTGATGACCAGGCCGGGCAGGCCCGCGAAGTGGAAGGCACTGGCCGACACACCCTGCGGCTTGCGGTACCCGGGCTCCGGCAGGCGGCCGCGCCTGGCCAGGGACTGGACCGCACGGGCGTGCATCGTGTTCGCCTTGGGCTGCCCGGAGACATCGGCCCGTGTTTCCAGAACCACGGTGTCGACCCCGTACCCGGCCAACTCGGCCGCGACGAGCATTCCGACCGGCCCTCCGCCCACCACTGCCACGTGCGCGTGCATCGTGCCCTCCCCTGGCCTGCGACACGCGGAATATACCGGCTGCCCCGTCTTTCCATCACACAATCACTACATCTGGCGAGGCATCAATTCCCTTAGCCCGTAACGCAGTCGATCGTTCCGGGCCCGTACACCGGAAGGACCCCGCCGGTTGTGGCGGGGTCCTTCCGGTGTACGGGCCCGGCTACGAGGCCCAGGCTCCCGGGGCTACGAAGGCGGGCGAACGGTGTACCGGGAGCTTGAGCACCCGGGCCGTCGAGTCCTGCTCCGCCTGCGCTTCGTCGAGCAGGCGGAGCCTTGTCATGAGGAGGACGGCGATCGCCGCGACCTCCTCCGCGGTGGGGTTGCCCCTGGTGATCCGCAGTGAGGCCAGCGCCAGGGCGGTGCGCTCGTCGGGGCGGTCGTCGGCGGTCAAAGCGGCAGGTTCCCGTGCTTGCGGGTCGGCTGCTGCGTGTGCTTGCTGCGCAGCATGTCGAGGGTGGAGATCAGCCGTGCGCGGGTGTCGGCCGGGTCGATGACATCGTCGACCAGGCCGCGCTCGGCCGCGTAGTAGGGGTGCATCAGCTCGGTCTGGTACTCCTTGATCCGCTGTGCCCGGGTCTCCTCGGGGTTGTCCGAGGCGGCGATCTCGCGGCGGAAGATGACGTTGGCGGCTCCTTCGGCGCCCATCACCGCGATCTCGTTCGAGGGCCAGGCGAGGGCCACGTCGGCGCCGATGGAGCGGGAGTCCATGACGATGTACGCGCCGCCGTACGCCTTGCGCAGGATCAGGCTGATCCGCGGGACGGTGGCGTTGCAGTACGCGTAGAGCAGCTTGGCGCCGTGCCGGATGATGCCGTTGTGCTCCTGGTCGACGCCGGGCAGGAAGCCGGGGACGTCGATCAGGGTCACGAGCGGGATGCTGAACGCGTCGCAGAACTGGACGAAGCGTGCGGCCTTCTCGCTCGCCTGGATGTCGAGCACGCCCGCGAGGTGGGCCGGCTGGTTGGCGACGATGCCGACCACGTGGCCGCCGAGCCGGGCGAGGGCGCAGACCACGTTCTGGGCCCACTGCCCGTGCACCTCGAAGTAGTCGCCGTCGTCGACGACCTCCTCGATGAGGTCGCGGATGTCGTAGCCCTGGGTGGCGCGGGCGGGCACCAGGTCGAGCAGGCTCTCGCAGCGGCGGTCGACCGGGTCCTCGAGGTCTCCGTGGGGGGCGAGCTCGCGGTTGTTGGAGGGCAGCAGGGACAGGAGGTGGCGTACGTCCTCCAGGCAGCTCTGCTCGTCGTCGTACGCGAAGCCGGCGACGCCGGAGGTTCCGGCGTGGCTGTCCGCCCCGCCGAGGTGCTCCATGGTGACGGCCTCGCCGGTGACGGCCTGGACCACGTCGGGTCCGGTGATGAACATCTGCGAGGTGCCGCGGACCATGAAGACGAAGTCCGTGAGCGCCGGGGAGTAGGCGGCGCCGCCGGCGCAGGGGCCGAGGATCACCGAGATCTGCGGGATGACGCCGGAGTTGCGGACGTTGCGCTGGAAGATGCCGCCGTAGCCGGCGAGCGCGGTGACGCCCTCCTGGATGCGGGCGCCCGCTCCGTCGCACAGGCCGACGATGGGTGCGCCCGCCGCCTCGGCGAGGTCCATCAGCTTGTGGATCTTCTCGGCATGGGCCTCGCCCAGCGCGCCGCCGAAGATCCGGAAATCGTGGGCGTACGTGAAGACGGTGCGGCCGTGGACCTTGCCCCAGCCGGTGATGACACCGTCGGTGTGCGGGCGCTTGTCCTCGAGCCCGAAACCGGTGGCACGGTGCCGGCGCAGTCCCTCGACCTCGTTGAAGGTGCCCTCGTCGAAGAGGAGCTCGATGCGTTCCCGGGCGGTCAGCTTGCCCTTGGCGTGCTGTGCGGCTGTGGCGCGCTCACTCGGACCGGCCTCGGCCAGCGCGCGTATGGCGGTCAGTTCGGCGGTGCGTTCACGCAAAGAGGCGAAGCGGACTTCCTCTTTTAAGGCGGGCGGCACAGAGGCCAGCCCGGCTTCCGGTGCGTTCACGCGCTCCAGCGGTCTTTCCTCGACGATGCTCATACAGGCCCTTTCCACAGAGGCACCGGATCCGGCCGGTGTCGCAGTTCCACTTTCGACCGGGCCGCTAAAGCCGTACTCGAATTTTGGACGCGGATGGCAAGTGGAGTCAGTTTTGGCACGGCTCCGGGTGCCTTTCCGCCGGACAACCGCTCAAGACCGGGGCCAGAGACACGGGAGCCCGATGGGGCGACAAGTCCGGATCACCCCGTCGAGTCCGTGTTGTCGCTCGCGCCCAACTCAACCCGTTCTGGAGCCCAAGAGGAATGTTCCCGGGGGCACTTGTTTTGGCTTGCGAGGCCGTCTCGGGCATGCAATCTTCAATTTCGAGCCACCGGGGCGGCCCCAAGAGTCCGAATATCCGCGCATTGAAACAGCGTCAATGGAGACGGTTATTTCATGCGCCCCGAATTCTGCTCGACATATCGAGACCAGTGGAGGGCCCTCGTGCGAAAGTGGTTGCCGCTGACAGCGGTCAGCCTGGGCGTGTTCATGTTGCTGGTGGACGTCACGATCGTGATCGTGGCGCTGCCCGGCATCGGCTCAGACCTCAAGACGTCCATGTCCGATCTCCAGTGGGTGATGGACGGCTACGCCCTCACCCTGGCCGCCCTGCTCCTCGGCGCCGGATCCCTCGCGGACAAGGCGGGCCGGCGCAGGGTCTACGTGGGGGGCCTCGTCCTCTTCGCCGCGGCATCGCTCGTCTGCGGCATCGCCGACGCCCCGGCCACACTGGTCGCGGCCCGGGTGGTCCAGGGCATCGGCGGCGCCGCGATGCTCTCCACCGCGATGGCCCTGCTGAACGTCACCTACCAGGGCCGGGACCGCGGTATCGCCTTCGGCGTCTGGGGCGCCGTCAGCGGCGCCGCGGCCGCGGTCGGACCGGTCCTGGGCGGGCTGCTCACCGAGTACTTCGGCTGGCGGTGGATCTTCCTGGTCAACCTGCCGGTCAGCGTCGTCGCCATCGCCCTGTCCCTGGCCGTGCTCCCCGAGTCCCGCAACCCCAAGGCGGGCCGGATCGACTGGGCGGGCATCGGCTCCTTCACCGTGTCGGTCGGCTCGCTCGTCTTCCTCCTGATCCGCGGAGGCACGGACGGCTGGACCTCCGCGACCGTGCTGGGCTTCGGCGCCCTGTCGGCGGCATCCCTGGCGGCCTTCCTGGTGATCGAGACCCGCGGCAGCCACCCCATGCTGGACCTCTCGCTCTTCCGCCGGGCCCCGTTCGTCGGGGTGATGCTCTGCGGCCTGCTCTTCTCCGCCGTGGCCTTCGCCTACCTCCCGTACACCTCGCTGTGGGTGCAGTCCGTACTCGAACTGAGCCCGGTCTCGGGCGGCCTGGTGGTGCTGCCGATGAGCGCGATGGCCTTCGTGGTCTCCGCGCTGGCCGGCAAGCACCTGCCCCGGCTGCCCAACTGGCTGGCCCTCAGCGGCGGTCTGGCACTGATCAGCGTCGGCAGCCTGCTGCAGACGATGCTCGACGCCGGTTCGAGCTGGACCGACCTGATTCCCGGTCTGGTACTGACCGGGCTCGGCGTCGGCGTCGTCTCCCCGGTGATCGCCGCCACCGCCATGGCGGCCGTACCGCCCGAGCGCGGCGGCATGGCCAGCGGCGCGATGAACACCTTCCGCCAGCTCGGCCAGGCCCTGGGCATCGCCGCGTTCGGCATCGTGCTCCAGCAGGGGCTCCAAGACGCTCTGAGCGGGACGGACCACGGCACGTCCGTGGCCACGGCGCTGGGCAGCGGGCAGGCCCACCAGGTGACCGCCCAGGCACCCGCCGACCAGCTGGAAACGGTCGCACACCTCGTCAGGTCCGCGTTCGCCACGGCCCTCGACGACGTCATGCTCGCCTCGGGGATCGCCGGCCTGATCGGTGCCGTCGTCGTGGCCCTGCTGATCCGCAGGGCGCCGGCGCAGGCCCCGCCCGCCGCACCCGCGCAGGCCGCGCCCGCGGCCGAGCTCCAGGAAGCGCGCAGTTGAAGCACTGTCCTCGGCCCCCGCTCCACGGCCGCGATTCCACTCCTTTCACCTTGACCCCCGGGGGGACCCAGCCATGTCGCCGTACTACGTCGAAACGAAGATCTCGCTCGGCCAGGACCAGCTCGCCACGGCCGCGGCGCTGGCCGAATCCGGCCTGTACGACGACTACGTCGTCTACGAGGGCGCGACCGGCTGGTCCTACGCAGGCGGTGCGCTCGCCGAACTGACGCTGGACCGCAGCGGCGCCCGGCTGCGCTCCGAGGGCGAGCAGTTCCTGCCCTGGGACGGCAAGCCGCTCCAGCAGATCCAGACCCTGCTCGACACCGTCTCCATCGAGGGCTGGCGCGCCTACGGCTGGGCCACCTTCGAGCTGTCGTACGCCAAGGACGGCGTACTGGACCACATAGGCGACGAGCGGCTGCTCCACCTGATCGTGCCGCGCACCGAGATCCGCCTCGACGGCACCACGGCGATCGTCCGCTCGGTCGACCAGGCCGGCCTGAGCGCCGCGCTCGACGTGCTCCGCACGCCGGTCCTGCGCAGCGCGGGCACGGCGGCCCGGATCGACGTACGCGGCTTCGACAAGACGGACTACCGCAGTGCGGTCGAGTCGGCCGTGGCGGAGATCAACGACGAGAAGCTCCAGAAGGTCATCCTCTCCCGCGTCGTCGACATCGAGGGCGAGATCGACCTGGTGGAGACCTACGTCCAGGGCCGGCGCGGCAACACCCCCGCCCGTTCCTTCCTGCTCGACCTCGGCGGCATCGAGGCGGCCGGCTTCAGCCCGGAGACCGTGGTCGAGGTCGAGGTCGGGGGCCGGGTGTTCAGCCAGCCCCTGGCCGGGACCCGGGCGCTCACCGGCGACCCGCAGCGCGACCGCGAGCTGCGCGAGGAGCTGCTGTCCAACCCCAAGGAGATCTACGAGCACGCCATCTCGGTCAAGGTCGGCACGGACGAGCTGACCAACGTCTCGCTGGAGGGCTCGGTCGAGGTGCCCGAGTTCATGGCGATCCGCGAGCGGGGCAGCGTGCAGCACCTGGCGTCGCGGGTGTCCGGCCGGCTGGCCGACGGCTTCGGGACCTGGGACGCATTCGGCGCGGTCTTCCCCGCGGTCACCGCGTCCGGTGTTCCGAAGGCCGCCGCCTACGACGTCATCCGCCAGTACGAGCCCGAGACCCGCGGCCTGTACAGCGGAGCGGTCCTGGTCACGGACCACAACGGCGAGATGGACGCGGCGCTGGTGCTGCGCTCGGTCTACCGCCGAGGCGGCCGCACCTGGCTGCGCGCCGGCGCCGGGATCGTCGGACAGTCCACCGCTGCCCGGGAGTTCGAGGAGACCTCCGAGAAGCTCGAAAGCGTCTCGCGGTTCCTGGTCTCCGCCGCCGGGGCGACCGCCTCGGTCGGGACGCCGGCCACGGTCGGGGCGGCCGGCACGGCCGTTCCGCTGGCCGGCTGAGCGACCCGCCGAGCACCACAGCCCCGGAAGGAGAGCTCACCACCATGCGGTTCGAAAACCTGTACCTCGCGGGCATCGCCAGCTGGCTGCCGGAGGTCGTCGACACCGATCAGGCGGTCAAGGAGGGTCTTCTGGACCCGGCCGTCCGAGAGGCGTCCGGCATCGAGTCGGTCGCCGTCGCCGGGAACGTCGCGGCGCCGGACATGGCCGTCACGGCGGCGGAGGCGGCCGTGCGCCGCTCCGGCCGGCGGCCCGAGGAGTTCGCCGCCCTGCTGCACAGCAGCGCGCACTTCCAGGGTCCGGACGGCTGGTCCGCCCAGCACTACATCCTGCGCAAGACCCTGGACCGGCCGATCCCGGCGATCGAGGTCCGCCAGGGCTGCCTCGGGATGCTGGCCGCGCTGGAGCTGGCCGCCCACCGGCTCATCGCCGACCCGTCACGGCCCGCGGTGCTGATCACGGCCGCCGACAACTTCGGTACGCCGATGGTCGACCGCTGGCGGGCGTCCGGCCTGTTCCTGCTGGCCGACGGGGCCGCCGCGGCGGTCGTCTCCTCGGACGGGGGCTTCGCCCGGGTGCTGGCCGCCGGATCGCTCTCGAACCCGGAGATGGAGGAGTTCAACCGGGGCGGCGAGGTGCTCTTCCCGCCGCCGGTGACCCTGGGGCAGCCCCTCAACCTGGAGGCCCGCCGCCAGTACTGGCGGGACCAGTGGGCCAAGGGCGTGCTGCCCCCGATGGGGAACCTGGGGGAGCTGGTCGCGGACGTCGCGGAGCGCACCCTCGAGGAAGCGGGCGTGGCCATGGACCAGGTCCGGCGCGTCGTCCACATCGGGTTCTCCAAGGGGCCGCTGGACGACACCTTCCTGGACCCGCTGGACATCGACGGGGACCGCGGCGTGTGGGAGTTCACCCGCCGCACCGGCCACGCCGGCGCCGTCGACCCGTTCGCCGGGCTCGAGTACCTGCTCACGACCGGCCAGCTGACCACCGGGGACCACGTGATGCTCATCGGCGCCGCCCCGGGCGCCGAGGTGACCTGCGCGGTCATCGAGATCACCGCGCCGATGCCCGACTAGGCCCGCTCCGGGCCCGCACCATCCCGCAAGCGAAGCAGAAGCAGAAGCAGAAGGAGACCTGACAACCATGCTCGACGGCTGCACTCCGCCCGATGCGCGGATCGCCGCGGCCTACCGCGCGAACGGCTACTGGCTGGGCGAGAACCTCTCGGCCCTGCTGCGTTCGTGGGCGCGGCGCCACGACGGCAAGACCGCCCTGGTGCAGGGCGCCACCCGCCTCTCCTACCGCGACCTGGACGCCCGGGTCGACCGGCTGGCCGCCGGCTTCCTGCAGCACGGCATCGCACCGGGCGACCGCGTGGTCGTACAGCTGCCCAACTCCGTCGAGTTCCCGGCGGTCTGCTTCGCCCTCTTCCGGCTCGGCGCGGTGCCGGTGTTCTCACTGACCTCGCACCGCGCCAGCGAGATCCGCCACCTGTGCGAGATCTCGGGCGCCGCCGCGTATGTCTTGCCAGCCCAACACCGCGGGTTCGACCACCTGACGGCGGCGCTGGCACTGCGCGAGGAACTGCCTTCCCTGAACCGGCTGTTCGTCCTCGGCGAGGTGCCGCAGGGCGTCGACGCCACACCGCTGGCGGCGGTGGACGCCGATCCGGTGGAGCTCCCGGAGCCGGAAGCCTCCGATGTGGCGTTCTTCCTGCTGTCGGGCGGTACGACCGCACTGCCCAAGCTGATCCCCCGTACCCACAACGACTACGCGTACCAGACGCGGACCGCCGCCCAGGTCAACGGCCTCACCGACCAGGACGTCTACCTGGCGGCCCTCCCCGTCGAGTTCAACTTCACCTGGGGCTGCCCCGGAGTGATCGGCACCCTGCGGGCGGGCGGCACCGTGGTCCTCGCCGAGGGCCCCACGGCCGACGACTGCTTCCGGCTGATCGAGGAGGAGGGCGTCACCTTCACCTCGCTCGTCCCGACCGTGGCCCAGCTGTGGCTGGAGACCGCGGAATGGTCGGACCACGACCTGAGCACCCTGCGCACGGTCCAGATCGGCGGCGCCCCGCTGTCGCCGGAGCTCGCGGCACGGGTCGGTCCGGGCCTGGGGGTGCGGCTGCAGCAGGTCTTCGGCATGGCGGAGGGGCTGATCTCCTTCACCCGCGCCGACGACCCGCTGGAGGCCGTGGTCGCCACCCAGGGCCGGCCGATCTCGCCGGGGGACGAGGTGCGGATCGTCGGCGAGGACGGGGCGGAACTCCCGCTGGGCGCCACCGGCGAGCTGCACACCCGCGGCCCGTACACGCTCCACGGCTACTACCGGGCCGAGGAGCACAACAAGGTCGCCTTCACCGCCGACGGGTTCTACCGCACCGGCGATCTGGCACGGCTGACCGCCGAAGGGCGCCTGGTCATCGAGGGCCGGATCAAGGACGTCATCGTGCGGGGCGGCGACAAGGTCTCGGCCGGCGAGGTCGAGGGGCACCTCCTCACGCATCCGGCGGTCGCCCGCGCGGCTGTGATCGGGGTGCCGGACGAGTACCTCGGCGAGCGCATCTGCGCCTTCGTCGTCGCCGACGGGCAGCCGCCGAGCCTGCGCGACCTCAAGGAGGCGCTCCAGATCCGGGGCCTGGCCGAGTACAAGCTCCCGGACCGGCTCGAACTCGTCGACGCCTTCCCGCTCACCGGGCTCGGCAAGGTCGACAAGAAGGTGCTGGCCGCGGGCCTCGTCACCGTGGGCTGACCGCCCCCCGTACCCGCCGATCACGACGACGGTGCCGACCGGCGCCGGCCCCCCTGCCCCTGACGCTAGGAGAGCTCTGATGACAGTCCAGTCGGCCGAAGCGGTGACCCAGGTCCTGGGGAAGATCACCGCCCGGTACATGAAGGTCGACCCCGAGACCCTGCTGCCGCAGACCAATCTGGTCCAGCGCGACCTCGGTTCGCTGGAGATCATGCGGATCGTCGGCCACCTGCGCAAGGCGGGGATCCGGGCCGAGGTCATGGAACTGGCGGCGAAGCCCACCCTGGAGGACTGGACGCAGCACCTGCTCGGCATCCTCCCGGCGGACGAGCTCGTGACGAGGCTCAGATGAATGCCGCACTCCCGGGCGACCTGCCCGGACACCTGCCCGCCCGGCCCCCGGCGCTCCTGGTCCGCGGCGGCTGCGTCTACACCGCCGACGCCGACCACGACGGCCGGATGCTGCCCGTCGGCTCGGTCCTGGTCGTGGGGGACACCGTCGCCGCCGTGGGCACCACCGCCGAGGTGGACGCCGCGGCCGAGGCGCTGCCCGCCGCGATCCGGGAGGGGCTGCGGACGATCGACGGCAGCCGCCACATGGTGCTGCCCGGCTTCGTCAACGCCCACTGGCACGAGATGTTCGCCATGCGGCTGCCGTTCAAGGGGGCGCTGCGCGACCCGCGGGACGTCACCGACGAGCCCGGCATCATGGCGCGGGGCGGCGACGCCCGGAAGATCTCCATGCTCTTCGACAACTTCCAGAACCTCTCCGACGGCCTGACCCCCGACGAGGCCGAGGCCGTGGCCGCCTACTCCCTGTGGACGCAGCTGCGTTCGGGGACCACCGCGCTCGGCGACGTCGGCTCCTTCAACCGCCCGGAGGCGCTCGCCGCCGCCGCCCGCCGGATCGGCATCCGGGCCTCCGTCAGCTACTGGACGGGGGACTCGGTCTGCGCCCCCGGCGAGAGCCGCTACCGCCGCACCCGCGACACCGACGCCGTACTGGCCCGGCTGGAGGGCCTGCTCGCCGACTGCGCGCGGGACACCTCGGGACTGGTACGGGCCCAGGTGAGCGCCTCCTACATCACCAATGTCAGCGACGAGCTCGGCGAGGGTCTGGGCAAACTGGCCCTGGCCTACGACGTCCCGTTCGCCACCCATGTCGGCGCGCTGCGCGACGAGGTGGACGTCGTACGGGCGTACTACGGCACCACTCCGGTGCGCCGGCTCGCGGAACTCGGCCTGCTGACGGACCGGCTGATGGCGGTGCACTGCGCCTTCCTGGACGAGCACGAGCGCTCCCTGCTGCTGGCCGCGAAGGCCCACATCAGCCACTCCCCCGCCAAGTACGGGCCCACGGGCGAGTCCACGGTCACCGAGACCCGGGCCATCCCGGAGCTGCGCCGGGCGGGGCTCGACGTATCGCTGTCCACGGACGGCGGTTCCCTGCCGATCGGCGGGATGCCGGAGGCGATGCGCGCCGCCTGGCAGTCGCACACGGAGCTGTTCGCCGACAACACGGCGCTGCTCCCGACCGACGCGCTGGCCATGGCCACCCGGATCGCGGCCCGCGGGCTGCGGTGGGACGGGATCGGCTCCCTGGCCGCCGGTCAGCAGGCCGACATGGTGCTGGTGCCGGTCGACGACTGGCGCTACCTGCTCAATCCGCGGCCGCTGGAGGGTTTCTTGAACCTCGGCGGGTCCACGGACGTGGAGACCGTGATCGTGGCGGGCCGGGTCCTGATCGAGGACGGGCGCAGCGTCCACCTCGACGAGGAACAGCTGTGCACCGACTACCTGGACGCCCTGGCCTCCTTCTCGACGCGGACGCTGGGCATATCCGGCGAGGTCGTCGCGGGTGTGCTCGGGGCCTCCCGGCGCCGAGGAGGGACGATATGAGCGAGTACGCGCACAAGACCGCCCTGGTCAGCGGTGCGGCCGGCGGGATCGGCGCGGCGGTGGCCACGGCCCTGGCCGAGCAGGGCCGCGCGGTGGCCCTGCTGGACCGCGACGCCGCGGCGCTGGAGCCGCTGGTCAAGCGCCTGGCCGCGGAAGGCCACCGGGTCCTCCCCGTCCCCGCGGACGTCACCTCGCCCGAGGGGGTCACCGCGGCAGTGGACCGCATCGAGGCCGTATTCGGCCCCGTGGACGAACTGGTCAACTGCGCCGGGGTGCTGCGGATGGGGGCGGTGCTCGACCTCTCCGACGAGGACTGGGAGACCACCTTCGCGGTCAACGCCACCGGTGTCTTCCGGCTCTCCCGCACGGTCGGCCGCCGCATGGCGGCCCGCGGCAGCGGCTCGGTCGTCACGGTGGCCTCCAACGCGGCGGGCACCCCGCGGATGAACATGGCGGCGTACGCGGCGTCCAAGGCCGCGGCGACCATGCTCACCAAATGCCTGGGGCTGGAGCTGGCCCGGTACGGGATCCGCTGCAACACGGTGGCGCCCGGCTCGACCGACACCCCCATGCTCAGCGGGATGTACGACCCGGCCGAGGTCGCCCGCAGCTCGATCGAGGGCCTCCCGGAGAACTTCCGCACCGGCATCCCGCTGCGGCGCATCGCCCGGCCCGAGGACATCGCCGACGCTGTGCTCTTCCTGCTCTCCGACCGCGCCCGGCACATCACGATGCACGACCTCGTGGTCGACGGCGGCGCGACCCTCGGCGTCTGAGACCCCGCCGCCGGAAATCCGCCGTCGGAACCGCGCCGCCCGAACCCCCCGCCGTCCGAAACCCCCGCCGTCCCGACCCAGAAAGGAGATCGTCATGGGCATCCCGGCGATCGCACCGTATTCCATGCCCTCCGGCGGTTCCCTGCCCGTGAACACCGCACGGTGGGACCTCGACCCCCGACGGGCCATGCTGCTCATCCACGACATGCAGGAATTCTTCCTGCAGCCGTTCGGCTCCGGCCAGGAGCCGCTGACCGGCCTGATGGCCAACAGCGCGGCGCTGCGCGACGGTTGTGCCGAGCTGGGCATCCCGGTCGCCTACACGGCGCAGCCCGGCGACATGACCGAGGCCGACCGCGGTCTACTGAAGGACTTCTGGGGGCCCGGCATGACGGTGGCCCCCGCCGACCGGGCCATCACCGCCGCCCTGGCCCCGGCCGGCCAGGACACCGTACTGACCAAGTGGCGACCCAGCGCGTTCTTCCGTACGGACCTGCTGGAGCGGCTGCGCGCCGACGGGCGCGACCAGCTGATCGTCTGCGGGGTCTACGCCCACATAGGGATCCTGACCACCGCAAACGAGGCGTTCGCCCACGACATCCAGACCTTCGTGGTGGCCGACGCGGTGGCCGACTTCTCTCCGGAGTTCCACCGGATGACGGTGGACTACGTGGCCACCCGCTGCGGCATGGCCGTGACCACGCGGGACGTGCTGACGCAGCTGGCGGCCGCGCCCAAGCCGGAGCCGGTCCGTTGACCGGGTACGAGAGCCCGCTGCTGAGCCGGGTGCTGGCGGCCGGCGCACCGCACTTCGCGCTGATCCACCGCCCGGAGTCCGGCCGCGACCGGGTCGACCTGCTCGTCGGCGAGGCCACCGAGGTCCCGGACGCCGCGGGGCTGGACGGCCTGCCGCTCCCGGCGGCCGGCGCCCGCTCGCAGCACGAGCTGCTGGCCCTGCTGCCGTACCGGCAGATCCGCGAGCGCGGCTTCGAGTTCCCCGACGACGGTACGCCGCTGGTCGCCCTGGAGATCCACGACCAGGCGGTGGTGCCCCTGGAGGAGGTGCTGCGGCGCCTTCCCGCGCTGCCGCTGACCACCACGGGCGGCACGTTCGACATCGACGACGAGCAGTACGCGGCGCGGGCGGCCCGGGTGCTGGCCGAGGAGATCGGCCGGGGCGAGGGCGCCAACTTCGTCCTGCAGCGTTCGTACACGGCCACCGTCGAGAACTGGAGCGCCGCCACCGCGCTGTCCTTCTTCCGCAGGATGCTGCTGGGCGAGCCGTCCGCGTACTGGACCTTCGTCGTGCACCTGGGCGACCGCACGCTGATCGGCGCCACGCCGGAGCGCCACGTCAGCCTCTCGGGCGGCGCCGCGGTCATGAACCCGATCAGCGGCACGTACCGCTATCCCCCGTCGGGCCCCACCGTCACCGGGCTGCTCGACTTCCTCGCCGACCCGAAGGAGGCCGACGAGCTGTACATGGTCCTCGACGAGGAACTGAAGATGATGGGCCGGGTCTGCTCCGAGGGCGGGCGGGTGGTGGGCCCGTACCTGAAGGAGATGTCCCGCCTGGCCCACACGGAGTACCTGATCGAGGGCACGACCGATCTGGACGTCGTGGACGTACTGCGCGAGACGATGTTCGCGCCGACCGTGGTGGGCAGCCCGCTGGAGAGCGCCTGCAAGGTGGTCAAGCGGTACGAGCCCGAGGGCCGCGGGTACTACAGCGGCGTCGCCGCGCTGATCGGCCGGGACGCGGCCGGCGAGCGCACCCTGGACTCCGCGATCATGATCCGTACCGCGGACGTGGACCGCTCGGGCGGACTGCGGCTGTCGGTGGGCGCCACGCTCGTACGGGACTCCTCGCCGGAGTCCGAGGTCGCGGAGACCCGGGCGAAGGCGGCGGGACTGCTGTCGGCGCTGGACGGCGCGCCGCAGCCGGCCGCGGCGGCCCCGTCCTTCGCCGGCCATCCGGAGGTCCGCCGGGCCCTGGAGTCGCGCAACGCCCCGCTCGGCCAGTTCTGGCTGCTCGACCCGCGCTCGCGGGCCGAGCCCCGGCGCCACCTGGAGGGCCTGCGGGTCCTCGTGCTGGACGCGGAGGACACCTTCACCGCGATGGCGCAGCACCAGCTGACCGCGCTGGGCCTGCGGGTGTCGATCCGCCGCTACGACGAGGTGTCGGACCTGACCGCCCACGACCTGGTCATCGTGGGGCCGGGTCCCGGCGACCCGCGCGAATCGGGCCACCCCAAGATCGCCGCGATGCGGTCGGCCACGGAGACCCTGCTGCGCAGCGGTACCCCGTTCGTGTCGGTGTGCCTGGGCCACCAGGTGCTGAGCACGGTCCTCGGCCTCGAGGTGCACCGCCGCCCGGTCCCCAACCAGGGCGTCCAACAGAAGATCGACTTCTTCGGCCGGCCCGAACTGGTCGGTTTCTACAACACGTTCGCCGCCCGCTCGCAGACCGCCGCGTTCCCCTGCCCGGTCCGCCCCGGCACGGTGGAGACCTGCCGCGACGACCTCACGGGCGAGGTGCACGCCCTGAGGGGCCCGGGATTCGCCTCGGCCCAGTTCCACCCGGCGTCGGTGCTGACCCAGAACGCCACGGCCATCCTCGCCGACCTGCTCGACGCCGCGCTCGCCCACCGACCCACTGACTGACCCACCGACCGACCCACCGACTGACCGACCCACCGACCGACCGACTCACAGATGGGAGAACGCCCATGTCCCCCGTAGCCACCCAGGACATCACCCGCCAGGACCATCAGGTGGTGGAGCTGGACGCCACCATCATCGACCTGGTCCGGCGCCGCACGGAACTCGTGACGGAGCTCCAGCAGGCCAAGAGCCGCGTGGGCCTGCCCCGGACCCAGCTCGTGCAGGAGACCGAGATGCTGAACAAGTACCGCTCGGCCCTCGGTGCCCAGGGCACGAACCTGGCCCTGCTCCTGCTGAAACTGGGCAACAAGCCGGAGCTCCTGCCCCAGGCCTGGTAAGGACCGACCGCCGCACGGTCCCGAATGACGCGAAAGCACCCTCCCGGGTCCCGGGTGGGTGCTTTCGTCGTATCCGGCACGCCCGTTCGAATAGTCCGGTTCGGCTCGGTTCGGGCGAGTTGCCGCTTGACGAGAACTCAACACCCTCTCGAGATCGCAACGCATATCCCCAGGAGGGCCCGCTTTGGGTTGCAACGCCCTTCACAACCGGCCTAGTGTGCTGAATAAGGGCGTAGGCAGGGTGCAGGGGAAATCCTTATTCGGATTTCGCGCCGATGGGGTTTGCGACATCCTTGCAATTTCACTCCAGTGAATTAAGTGCGATTCTCCGTTTCTCCGTTCTCCTGACCGCATCGGGCCCGCGCAAGGAAGCGCATGGCCGCTGCTTCCGAGCCCTCGCCCATCTGGACACACTGAACCGGGCTCTCCGGATTCAGGAATAGGGAGGATCAACGTGCTCGTTGTGACGGCGCCAGAAGCCCAGCAGTGGCTTATCGAGAAGATCGCCCACAAGCTCGGCGTGGAGCAGAGCGAAGTATCACCGGAGCTGTATTTCGACGAGCTCGATCTCGACTCCACCGAGGCTCTGATTCTCGCCGGAGAAATGGAGAACTGGCTCGGATTCGAACTCGGCACCACCACCCTGTGGTACCACCCGACCATCAAGGACCTCGCCGCCTTCATCGCGGAGGAGTCCGCGACCCGAGCCAAGGAACAGCATGCGGCTGCGTCCTGACCGGACTCCACAGGTCGTACGCCGTCTTCGCGTCGCCACCGGCGACGCGGGCACGGTGTACGTGGTGCACCCCGGGGCGCTGGACGCCGCCGTGCACCAGTCCCTCGCCGAAGCGCTGCCCGACGGCGCGGGACTCACCGTGCTCGACCTGTCCGCCCTCCCCGAGTACTGGCAGGCGGCACTGACCGGCGGCCACGCCGCCACCACGGTCGAGGAACTCGCCGGGCGGCTCGCCACGGAGCTGACGGCCGCCCTCGACGAGCACCCGTACTCCCTCGCCGGCTGGTCCTTCGGCGGAGTCATCGCCCAGTCGCTGGTCGAGCAGCTCCCGGCCGACCGGCGCCCGCGCAGGCTCGTCCTGCTGGACAGCATCGCACCGACCGACGTGTACAAGCCGTCCGACGACGAGCTGGACCCCACCCTGCTCCTCGGATGGTTCGCGCTGTACCTCGGGGCGAAGCGCGGCGCTCCGGTGACCCCGGACGCGGAGCGGCTCGCCGGGGCGAGCATCGAGGACGGCCTACCGGTCGTCCTGGAAGCCGCCGTCACGAGCGGGGCCCTGAAGGCGGACACCCCCATCTTCGGGCTGCGCAAGCTCTACGACACCTACGTGGACGGCCTGCTGCGCAACAACCGCCTGACCGCCCCGTACCAGGCCGCACCGTCAAGCGTGCCGCTGGTCCTGGTCACGGCCGAGGGCAGCCTCATCCCGGACGACCCCACGCTCGGCTGGGAGCCGCTGGCACCCCTGGGGCTCACCACCCACCGGAGCCCCGGCGACCACTACACCATGCTCAGCCGCCCGGACGCAGCCGCCGTAATCGCACAGCTGGTGCACGCCACATAAGCCCGCTCCTGGCAGGCCCCTTCTCCACGATGACCGGCGGATCCCGGCACACAGTGCCGATCGCCCCGAGACCCTGAGAGCTCTGTCGTGAACACTCCGCAGCCCGTCAAGCCACCGTCTGACAGCCACCTTGACCGCCGGCTCGCCAACAGCCCGATCGCCATCGTCGGTCTCTCCGCGCTGTACCCCAAGTCGCCCAACCTCCGTGATTTCTGGGCCAACGTGGTCTCGGCGGCCGACTGCATCGAGGACGTGCCGGACACCCACTGGGACGTGTCCGAGCACTACGACCCGGACCCGTCGGTGCCCGACAAGACGTACTCCACGCGCGGCGGGTTCATTCCGGACGTGCCGTTCAACCCCCTGGAGTTCGGCCTGCCCCCGAACACCCTGGAGGTCACCGACGTCCTCCAGCTCCTCAGCCTCGTCGTCGCGCGCGACCTGCTCAAGGACGCCGGCGCCGACAAGCCCTGGTACGACGCCTCCCGCACGGGCGTGGTCCTCGGCATCACCGGCGCCAACCAGCTGACCCAGCCGCTGACCGCGCGCCTGCAGACCCCGGTCATCAAGGAGGTCGTCCGCAGCTGCGGGCTCTCCGAGAAGGACGCCGAGGAGATAGCCGCCAAGTTCGTCCTCAAGTACGCGCCGTGGGAGGAGAACTCCTTCCCGGGCATGCTCGGCAACGTCGTCGCCGGCCGCGTGGCCAACCGGCTCGACCTCGGCGGCATGAACATGACCGTCGACGCCGCCTGCGCCAGCTCCCTGGGCGCGATCCGCACGGCCGTCAGCGAGCTGCTCGAGGGCCGTTCCGACACGATGCTGGTGGGCGGCTGCGACGCCGAGAACACCATCTTCATGTACCTCTGCTTCAGCAAGACCCCGGCGCTGTCCAAGTCCGGCAACATCCGGCCGTTCGACAAGGGCGCCGACGGCACGCTGATCGGCGAGGGCATCGGCATGCTCGCCCTGCGCCGCCTCTCGGACGCCGAGCGCGACGGCAACCGCATCTACGCGGTGCTGCGCGGCCTGGGCACCTCCAGCGACGGCCGCTTCAAGTCCATCTACGCTCCGCGCGCCGAAGGCCAGATGGTCGCCCTGCGCCGCGCGTACGAGGACGCCGACTGCTCGCCCTCGAGCATCGAGCTCTTCGAGGCCCACGGCACCGGCACCGCCGTCGGCGACGCCACCGAGATCACCGCGCTCACCGCCGTCGTCTCCGAGGCCTCCGACGACCTCGGCTACGCGGCCGTCGGCAGCGTGAAGTCGCAGATCGGCCACACCAAGGCCGCGGCCGGCGCGGCCGGCATGATCAAGCTGGCGCTCGCGCTGCACCACAAGGTGCTGCCGCCCACCATCAACGTGGAGACGCCCAACGCGGCTCTGGCGCCCGGCGCCGGCCCGCTGTACGTCAACTCCGAGGCGCGGCCGTGGATCCGCCACCCGGAGCGGCCCAAGCGCCGGGCCGCCATCTCCTCGTTCGGCTTCGGCGGCACCAACTTCCACTTCGTCCTGGAAGAGCACGGTGACGGTGACGACGTGCAGGTCACCCACACGGTCGCCAAGGTCCACCTGTGGCACGCGCAGGACACCGCCGCGCTGACCGAGGCCCTGGCCGAGGGTGCGCCCGCGACCGGCGGCCCCGCCCCCGAGGGCAGTGCCCGCGTCGCGCTCGTCGCCCGCGGCGGTGAGGAGCTGGCGGCGCTGCGCGAGATCGCGCTCGGCCAGCTGCGCGCCCGCCCCTCCGAGGACGCCTGGTCGCACCCCAAGGGCATCTACTTCCGCCGCCGCGCGGCAGCGCCCGGCAAGGTCGCGGCGCTCTTCTCCGGCCAGGGCAGCCAGTACGTCGACCCCGGCAAGTCGGCCGTCATGGCGGTACCGGCGCTGCGCTCCGCCTTCGACCGCGCCAACCAGCACTTCGAGGGCGTCCAGGCGCTCTCCGCGATCGCCTTCCCGCCCCCGGCGTTCGACCAGGCCGGCCGGACGGCGCAGGACACGGCGCTGCGGGCGACCGCGTACGCCCAGCCCGCCATCGGCGCGCTGTCGGCGGGTCAGTTCCGCTACCTGTCCGACCTCGGCTTCGCCGCCGAGGGCTTCCTCGGCCACAGCTTCGGTGAGCTGACGGCCCTGTGGGCGGCCGGCTCGCTCGACGACGACGCGTTCTTCGCCCTCGCCCGGGCCCGCGGCAACGCGATGGCGCCGCCGGCCGAGGAGGGCTTCGAGGCCGGTTCGATGGCCGCGATATCCGCCCCGGAGGAGCGGGTGGCCGAGCTGCTCGCCGCCCGCGACGGGGTCGTCGTCTGCAACCGCAACGCCCCGGACCAGATCGTGGTCGGAGGCGCCACCGCCGAGGTGGAGCTGCTGATCACGGCGGCCAAGGACGCGGGCCTGCGGGCCAGTCTCCTTCCGGTGTCCGCCGCGTTCCACACCCCGTTCGTCGGCCACGCGGTCGAGGCGTTCCGCGGCAGCGTGGACGCGGTCGAGGTGCGCCGGCCCACCGGTCCGGTCTTCGCCAACACCCGTGGTGCGGTGTACGGGGAAGACGTCGCCGCCAACCGCAAGATCCTCACCGAGCAGCTCATCAACCCGGTGGACTTCGCCGCCCGCGTGGAGGAGATGTACGCGGCCGGGTTCCGGACCTTCGTGGAGTTCGGCCCCAAGGACGTGCTGACCAAGCTCGTGCGCCGGATCCTCGGCGACCGGGAGCACACCGTGGTCGCCCTGGACGCCGGTCCGGGCAAGGACGCGGACGCCGCGCTGAAGCAGGGCGTGGCCCAGCTCTCGGTGCTCGGTCTGCAGCTGGCCTCCACGGACCGCTACGCGGTGGCCGAGGAGGAGGCGGCGCCCGCGAAGAAGGGCATGTCGATCCTGCTCAACGGCATCAACTACGTGTCCCCCGAGCGCAAGGCCGCGTACGACAACGCCCTGGAGAACGGGTACCGCATCGCCCTGCCGACCCTGCCGGCGCCCGCCGCCGCGAGGCCGGTTCCGTCCGCCGCACCCGCCCCGGTGGCTCCGGCCGCTCCCGCGCCCGTGGCTCCGGCCGCTCCCAAGCCGTCTCCGGTTCCGGTGGCGGCGGTGGCCCGGGTCTCCGCGCCCGTCGCGGCCGGGACGGCACTCGCCGTCAAGACCGCTCCGGCCCCGGCCCCCGTCGCGGCTTCGGCGGCTCCCGTCCCAGCCCCCGTCCCAGCTCCCGCCGTCATGGAGACAGCCCACGTGGACAATGACCGCCTGGCCGATCTTGTGGCCGACCACCTTTCCCTGCACGACGACTACCTGAGCGGCCAGTTGCAGAGCGCCGAGCGTCTCGCCGGCCTGCTGGAGCGCGCCGCCGACCAGGGGCAGCTGCCCGAGGTGCTCGACGCGGTCAACGCCGTCAAGGAGCACGGCCTGGACATCGGCCGCAGCCACCTGCGGGCCAACGAGATCCTGCGGGACCTGGCGGGTCTGGAACTGGGTTCCGCCGCGGCCCCCGCCCAGCGGACCACGCTGTCCCGGCAGACCACCTCGGCTCCGCGCCGGGCGGTGGCCCCCGTGCGGGCCCCTGCCGCGCTGCAGGCGGCTCCGGCCGCTCCGGCTCCGCAGGCCCTCGCCCCGGCGCCGGCCCCCGCGCCCGCCCCGGTCCTGGTGTCGGCTTCGGTCGCGGCCCCGGCCGCCGCCCAGGCGCCGACCGCCCTGGCACCGGCCCCGGCTCCCGCACCGGCTCCCGCGGCTCCGGCCCCGGCCCCCGCGGCCCCGGCGCCGCAGCCGGTGGCACCCGCCGCCCCCGCAGCCCCCTCCGGTGCGGCTGTGGAAGCGGTGCTGCTGGAGGTCGTGAGCGAAAAGACCGGCTACCCGGCCGACATGCTCGAGCTCGACATGGACATCGAAGCCGACCTCGGCATCGACTCCATCAAGCGCGTCGAGATCATGGGCGTCCTCCAGGAGCGCGCCAACGCCACCGTTTCGGCAGGCCCGGAGCAGCTGGCGGAACTGCGCACCCTGCGCGACATCGTCGAGATCCTGGCCGGCGCCGACGCCGGTGCGGGCTCCGTCGCCGTCGCTGTCGCCGCTCCCGCCGCGGCTCCCGCGGCCGGTCCGGACGCCGCAAGCGTCCAGGCCGTCCTGCTGGAGGTCGTCAGCGAGAAGACCGGCTACCCGGCCGACATGCTCGAACTCGACATGGACATCGAAGCCGACCTCGGCATCGACTCCATCAAGCGCGTCGAAATCATGGGCGTCCTCCAGGAGCGCGCCAACGCCACCGTTTCGGCAGGCCCGGAGCAGCTGGCGGAACTGCGCACCCTGCGCGACATCGTCGAGATCATCGCCGGTTCCGGTGCGAGCACGGCTCCCGCCACTGCCGCCGCCACCGCCCCCGTCGCCGCCCCCGCGGCCGGTCCGGACGCCGCAAGCGTCCAGGCCGTGCTCCTGGAGGTCGTCAGCGAGAAGACCGGCTACCCCGCCGACATGCTCGAACTCGACATGGACATCGAAGCCGACCTCGGCATCGACTCCATCAAGCGCGTCGAAATCATGGGCGTCCTCCAGGAACGCGCCAACGCCACCGTCACCGCAGGCCCCGAGCAGCTCGCGGAACTGCGCACCCTGCGCGACATCATCGAGCTCATCGCCGGCGCCGGCGGCGATTCCGCCCCCGCCGCTCCCGCTGCTGCCGCCGCTCCCGTCGCCGCTCCCGCGGCCGGTCCGGACGCCGCAAGCGTCCAGGCCGTCCTGCTGGAGGTCGTCAGCGAGAAGACCGGCTACCCCGCCGACATGCTCGAACTCGACATGGACATCGAAGCCGACCTCGGCATCGACTCCATCAAGCGCGTCGAAATCATGGGCGTCCTGCAAGAGCGCGCCAACGCCACCGTCACCGCAGGCCCCGAGCAGCTCGCCGAACTGCGCACCCTGCGCGACATCATCGAGCTCATCGCCGGCGCCTCCGAGCCCGCGGCACCCGTGGCGCAGGCCACCGCCGCCCCCGCGGCGGTCAAGCCGAAGGCCGGCATCGGCCGGGCGCAGGCGGCCCTGGTCACCCTCGCCACGCCCGACCTGCTGGTCGACGCGTACGCGCAGGGTACGGGCGCACTCGTCGTCGACGACGGCTCCGAGCTGGCTCCGGCCCTCGTCGGCCGCCTCACCGCCTCCGGCTGGCGCGTGCACGTGCTGCGCCTCCCCGGTGTGGCCGAGCGGATCACCGGCGTCACGAACCACGCCCTCTCCAGCTGGGGCGTGACCGAACTCGCCGAGCGGGCGGACGAGATCCTGGCCGACCGGGTCGGCCTCGTCATCGACCTCTCCACGGCGCACTACGGCGACTGGTCCGAGGGCGTCCGCCGCCTGGCGCACACCCTGCTCGTCGCCAAGCACGCGGTGGAGCCGCTGGGCACCGCCGCCACCACCGGCCGCGCCACGTTCCTCACCGCCACCCGGCTCGACGGCCGCTTCGGCCTCGGCGGAGTCGCCGAGGAGCTGACCCCCGCCGGTGGTGTCGCCGGTCTGGTCAAGACCCTGGCCGTGGAGGCGCCGGCAGTGTTCTGCCGCGCGGTCGACCTGGCCCCCGGGCTCGACGCCCAGAGCGCCGCGGCCCTCGTCCTCGACGAGGCGTACGACGCCGCCACCGACATCGTGCAGGTCGGCCACGACGGCACGCAGCGCGTCGGCCTCACCCTCGCCGAGCAGCCGCTGACGGCTTCGGGCGCCGAGGTCGCGCAGCTCACCTCCGACGACCTGCTGGTGGTCACCGGTGGCGGCCGCGGCATCACGGCGGCCTGTGTCATCGAGCTGGCCCAGCAGTACCGGACGGGACTGCTGCTCCTGGGCCGTACGCCGCTGGGCGAGGAGCCCGAGTGGGCGCGCGGCATCCAGGACGCGGCCCTGAAGGGCGCGGCCGCCGTGCACCTGAAGGCCACGGGTGAGAAGCCCACCCCCAAGCGGGTCGAGCAGCTCAGCCAGTCCGTGGTGGGGGCCCGCGAGATCCGCGGCACCCTCGAGCAGGTGCGCGCCGCCGGCAGCCAGGTCGAGTACCTGGCGGCGGACATCACCGACACGGCCGCCACCGCGGCCGCCCTGGCCCCGTACCGGGAGCGCATCACCGGTCTGGTGCACGGTGCCGGTGTGCTGGCCGACCAGTTCATCGCCAACAAGAAGGCGTCCGAGATCGAGCGGGTCTTCGCGCCCAAGCTCGCCGGACTGCGCGCGGTGACCGCCGCGCTGCCCGCCGAGGCCCTGCGCCACGTCGTGCTCTTCTCCTCGGTCGCCGGATTCTTCGGCAACCAGGGCCAGTCGGACTACGCGATGGCCAACGAGGTGCTCAACGCCTGGGCGTCCTCGTGGAAGCAGAGCCACCCCGCCGCGCACGTCACCTCCCTCAACTGGGGTGCCTGGGACAGCGGGATGGTCTCCCCGCAGGTCAAGGCCATCTTCGAGGAGCGCGGCATCGTCCTGATCCCGGTGGACACCGGGGCCAAGCTGTTCGCGGAGCAGTTCGCCGCCGACCGTTCGGACGACGTCGTCACCGTGCTCGGCCCGACGACCCCGCTGTCGGAGCCGGAGCGGACCTCCAGCGACGCGCCGGTCACCGTGCGGCGTTCCCTGGCCGCCCTGGCGGGCGACCCGCTGGTGACGGACCACGTGATCGGCGAGTCGGCGGTGCTGCCGGCCGCGGCCGCCATCGGCTGGGCGATCGGCGCGGTCGAGCGCACCACCGGTACCGAGGTGCGCCAGGTGCGCGACTTCACGGTCCAGAAGGGCATCGTCTTCGACGGCAGCCAGCCGCAGGAGATCAGCCTGACGCTGACGCCGGGCGGGGACGTCCTGAAGGCGGCCATCCGCTCGACCGACGCCCAGGGCGCCGTACGGCCCCACTACGGGCTCGCGATCGCCACGGACGCCACGCCCGCCGAGGCCGTCGTCGCCGGACTTCCGGCGCCGGGCACCGGCCGGGACGCAGCGGAGTTCTACACGGACGGCACGCTCTTCCACGGCCCGTCCCTGCGCGGTGTGCGCCGGGTGCTGGCCGAGACGGAGTCCCGGCTGGTCCTGGAGGCCTCGCTGGCCGAACACCGGCCCGACGGAGGCGCCTTCGGCGGCTCCCGCTACGCGCCGGGCACGGCCGACCTGCTCCTCCAGGCGGCTCTGGTCTGGGTGAAGCTGTTCCGCGGCACCGCCGGACTGCCCCTCTCGGTGGGCCGGGCCGATCTGCACCACCCGCTGCCCGACGGCGAGCCCTTCCTGATCGTCGTCGAGCCCGCGGCCGCCGGAAACGGGTCGAGTGCCTCCCTCACGGTCACCGCGACGGCGCCCGACGGACGGGTCCTGACCCGCTTCGACGGTGTCTCGGTCGTCTCGGCTCCCCAGCTGGCAGCCAAGTTCGCCGGCCAGCACGGACTCAGCGGCTGATTCCGCTTCGTATCTGACGCAAGCGGTCGTGTCGGCCCGGACGGTACTCGTCCCACGCGAGCCGTCCGGGCCGGCCGCCCCTCAGAAGGGACCCCAAAGCTCTCATGAGCAAGTACGCGATCGTCGGCCTCTCCTGCCTGTTCCCGGGAGCTGAGACCCCTGCCGAGTTCTGGCAGAACCTCAGCTCCGGGGTGGACAGCCGCAGCGAAGGCGGGGAGGAGGTCTTCGGCCCCGCCCTCGACAACCGGGACACCGACCCCCAGCACGAGATCTACTGCCGTCGGGGCGGCTTCATCACCGACTTCGACTTCGACCCCTCCGGCTACCTCCTCGACCCCGGCCACCTGTCGGGGCTCGACCGGATCTTCCACTGGTCCATGCACGTGGCCAGGGAGGCGCTGCGCGACAGCGGACACGCGGACCGCCCCGAGATACTGGCGCGCACCGGTCTGATCCTGGGCAACTACTCCTTCCCCACCCTCGCTTCGGCCGAGGTCAGCGTGCCGCTGGTGCAGGAGGCCGTACTGGAGGGCCTGCGCCAGGGCGGCCACCCGGCCCTCGGCGCCCTCGCGCCGGGCGGCTCGCAGATCGACGCCAAGGCGCTGAACCCCGAGGACCTGCGTCCCAGCGGCTCCCCGGTCGGTGTGACCGCGACCGCGCTCGGTCTCGGCGGCCCCCGTTACGCCCTCGACGCTGCCTGCTCCTCCGCCCTGTACGCACTGAAGCTGGCCTGCGACCACCTCGCGGCCGGTCAGGCCGACCTGGTCCTGGCCGGCGGCGTCTGCGCGCCGGACCCCACCCTGATCCACCTGTCCTTCTCGGACCTGCAGGCGTACCCGCGCGACGGGTTCAGCCAGCCCTTCGACTCCCGCTCCGGCGGCATCCTCACCGGCCAGGGCGCGGGCATGGTCGCGGTCAAGCGGCTGGCGGACGCCCAGCGCGACGGCGACCGGGTCTACGCCGTGATCGACGGCATCGGCCTGACGAACGACGGCGCCGGACGCCACCTGCTGGTCCCGCAGGGCGGCGGCCAACTGCAGTCGTACGAACTCGCGTACGCGCAGGCCGGCATCGACCCGGCCGGCATCGACTACCTGGAGTGCCACGCCACCGGCACGCCCATCGGCGACGTCACCGAGGCCGGATCGGTGGCCGAGTTCTTCGGCGCCGCCGGCCGGGTGCCGCTGATCGGCTCGGTCAAGGGCAACATCGGCCACCTGCTCACCGTGGCCGGGCTCAGCAGCATGCTCAAGGTCATCCTCTCGATGGGCAACGGCCGCATCCCGCCGACGATCGGCGTGGAGCAGCTGGTCTCCTCCAAGGACGGCGCGGTCGGCGAGGGCACGCTGGTGCGCTCGGCCCGCGACTGGCCCGAGGGCGAGGGCCCGCGCCGCGGTGCGGTCTCCGCCTTCGGCTTCGGCGGCACGAACGCGCACGTGATCCTCTCCGAGCAGGACCCGCAGGCGGCCGCGGCCGAGGCGGGGGCCGAGGCCCACCTGCCCGCCCTCGACGTCGTGGGGCTCGGCGCGCACTTCGGTGCGCTGGGCTCCGTAGAAGAGTTCGAGCGGGCCGTGCACCACGGCTCCGACGCGCTGGTCCCGCTGCCCGAGCGCCGCTGGCGCGGGCTGGACCAGACCCGGGGCGGCTCGCTGGAAACCGCGACCGGGGTGTCGCCCGACGCGCTGCCGCAGGGCGCCTTCGTCGACGGGGTCGGCATCGACCCGGTCGACCAGAAGATCCCGCCGGCGGACCTGCGTACGTACAACCTGCAGCACGCGCTGGCCACCAAGGTCGCCGACGAGGCGCTGCGGGACGCCGGCTACAGCCGTGCCGTCCCGGCCGGGCGCACCTCGCCCGAGCCGCGCCGGGTCGCGGTGGTGGTGGCGATGGAGATGGAGCCCACCACCCACCTGCGGCTGTCCCGCTACACGCTCGGGCCGTTCCTGCGCCAGGAGTTCGAGCGGGCCGGGGTGCCCGTCGACGAGGAGCAGCTGGCCGCGCTGACGGCCGTGGGCCGCGACGCGGTGGTCGACCCGATCACCGCCAACGAGGTCCTGAGCTACATCGGCAACGTCATGGCCAGCCGGATCTCCTCCCTGTGGAACCTGACCGGCCCCTCCTTCACCGTCTCCTCCGACGGTTCGGGCACCGCCGAGGCGCTGGAGGTCGCGCGGCTGCTGCTGCTCGACCCGAGCATCGAGTCGGTCCTGGTCGGCGCGGTGGACCTGGCGGGATCGGCGGAGAACCTGCTGCTGACGCCCGAGGTGGTGGCCGAAGCCGGCCTGACCTTCGGCGAGGGCAGCCGGGGCCGCCGCATCGGCGAGGGCGCGGGTGCCATCGTCGTCACCCGTCCCGGCGAGTCGAAGTCGACGGTGTACGCACGCCTCGAATCGATCGCCATCCGGCACGCGGCCCCGGTCGACGGCGCCCTGCCCGAGGCCGACGCCGCCACCCTGACGGCCGCGGCCGAGGCCGCGCTGACGGCGGCGGGCGTCACGGCCGCCGACATCGGCTACCTGGAGGCCCACGCGGGCGGTACGGCGGCCGCGGACCGGGCCGAGATCTCGGCGCTGTCCCGGGTGTACCCCGCCGAGAACGCCAGTGTGGCCCTCGGCAGCGCCAAGGCGCAGATCGGCGACGCCGGTTCGGCGGCGGGCATGGCCGGGCTGATCCGGTCCGTGCTGAGCCTGCACCACGGCTATCTGCCGGGTACCCGCGGCTGGAGCCGTCCGGCCGAGGAACTGGCCGGGGACTTCGCCGCTTCGGCGCTGTACGTTCCCGACGCCTCGCGTCCCTGGCTGCGGGCGGCGAAGAACGACCGCCGGTACGCGGCCATGAGCTTCATCGGCGGCAGCGGCGCCCACGGGCACCTGGTGCTCTCGGCGGACACCACCCGCGGCTCGGTCGCGGTCTCCGACTGGCGGCGCGCGGACGGACCGGTGCTGCTGCCGCTCGCCGCGGACAGCCTGGACGACCTGCTCACCCTGATCGCACTCCACCGCGACCTGCTCCAAGAGGGCCGCGATCCCTACGAGTTGGGCCACGCGGCGGCCGCCAACCTGCGGGGCAGGGCGCTGCGCGTGGTGCTGGTCGGCAAGGACGCCGACGAGCTGCGGGCCCAGCTGGACCTGGCCTCGCGCGACCTGCCGGGGGTGTACGCCAAGGAAGGCGAGTGGGCCACCCCGGTCGGCAGCTTCTTCACCGCCCGCCCGATCGGCCCGGACGGCAAGGTCGCGCTGGTCTACCCCGGCGCGTTCAACTCGTACCCGGGGCTCGGCCAGGACTTCTTCCGGGCCTTCCCGGGTCTGCTGGACCGCTTCGAGGGCCAGACGGACGAGCCGGCCCGGCTGATCCGCGCCGCGCAGCTGTACCCGCGCACCCAGGTCACGCCCGGGCGCCGGGAGCTGATGGGCATCGAGGCGGGGCTGGGCGAGGACATCCCCTTCATGCTCGCCACCGGCACCAGCTTCTCGATCCTCTACACGGACCTGCTCCGTGAAGTGCTGGGCATCACCGCGCACGGCGGATTCGGCTACAGCCTGGGCGAGTCGAGCATGCTGTTCGCCACGGGCGGCTGGCGTCCGGAGGGCCGTACCGACGGCCTGATCAGCAACACGCCGATCTTCAAGGACCGGCTGTGCGGTCCGCGCCGCACCGTGCGCGAACTGTGGGGACTGCCCGAGGACACCCCGGACGCGGACGTGTGGGCCAGCCATGTGCTGCTCACCGACGCGGCCACCGTGCGCGAGGCGCTGACCCGCTACGACCGGGTGTACCTGACGCACGTCAACACGCACACCGAACTGGTGATCGCCGGCGAGCCGGCCCAGTGCCGCGCCCTGATCAAGGAGCTGGGCTGCCCCTCGGCGCGCTCCCCCGTCAACGTCGTGATGCACTGCCCGGCCGTGGACGCGGAACTGGAGGGCCTCGCCGGTCTCAACGACTACCCGACGGGTTCGACCGGCGATCTGGAGCTGTTCAGCGCGTACGACTACGAGGCGCTGTCCGGCATCGACCGCCAGGAGATCTCCCGGCGCATCGCACACACGCTGCGCTCCGAGATCGACTTCCCCCGTCTGGTGCAGGGCGCCTACGACCGCGGTTTCCGCTACTTCCTGGAGGTCGGCCCGAGCTCGACCTGCTCGCGGTGGGTCAAGGACACGCTCGGCGACTCCGCACACGTGGCCGTGTCGGTGGACCGGCGCGGAGTGCCCGCCGCCAAGTCGATCGCCCAGCTCGTGGCGCGGCTGGTCGGCCACGGTCTCGACGTCGATCTGACGCCGCTGCTGGGGACCCCGCGGGCCACTGCCTCGGTCTCCTCCGCCCGTGCCTCCCGGTTCAAGGTCGGCGGTGCCCGGCCCGTCCCGGCGCGCATCGCCGCAGAACTCGCCGCTCTCGCTTCCGGCGCGTCCTCCGCGTCGCCCGCCACCGCTCCCGTGCCCGTGTCCGCCACCACTCCGGCGCCCGCCGCCACCGCTCCGGTAGCAGCCACCGCCCCCGTCACCCCCGCACCCGTCCCGTCCGTACCGCCGGAGGACCCAAGCCTCATGCCTGCCGACCCGACCTTGGCCGACCCGGAGGTCATCGCCTTCGACGGCGAACCGATCTCCTTCCTTCCGTGGGCGCCTCCGGTGCCCTCCGCCGTCCAGCCGGCCGCCGACCCGGCGCCCCCGGTCCCCGCGGCATCCACGGCTCCCGACGCCGAACTCACGGTCCGTCCGGCTCCGGCCGCCCAGGCCCCGGTCCGCGCCGCTGCCGCCGCTCCGTCCGGCGCCACCGCTCCCTCCGACTCGGCCTCGCCCGCCGCCGATCTGGTCCGTGACATCCGGCGGCAGATGGTCGCCACCCACTCCGTGGTCATGGAGACCCAGCGGATCCTCCAGGACGCCACGCTCAGCCGGGCGGAGGCGCTCCTGGGCGTCCCCTCCGCGGTGCCGGCCGCCCTGCGCGGCGGCTCGGCGCCCGCACTGCCGCAGGCCGCCCCGCAGGCCCTGACCCAGGCCGCGCCGCCGGCCGCCGCACCGGCGCCCGCCGCCGTCCAGGCCCCGGCTCCTGCCCCGGCCGCTCCCGCGGCGCCCCGGATCGTGGAGGCGTCCGCCGTTCTCCCGCCCGCCGCTCCCTCCGCGCCCGCCGCCAAGGCGGACGGGGTGATCTGGGACGAGGCGGACCTGCTGGAGTTCGCCGTCGGCTCCGTCGCCAAGGTGTTCGGCCCCGAGTTCGGTGTGATCGACGGATACGCCCAGCGCGTCCGGCTGCCCGCGCCGCCGTACCACTTCGTCACCCGCGTCACCGAACTCAGCGGCACCACCCACGAGTTCAAGCCCGCGACGATCACCACCGAGTACGACGTCCCCGAGGACGCCTGGTACGCGGTCGACGGCGCCGTGCCGCCGGCCGTCACCGTCGAGGCCGGCCAGTGCGACCTGCTGCTGGTCAGCTACCTCGGGATCGACTTCAAGAACAAGGGCGACCGCGTCTACCGGCTGCTCGACAGCACGCTGATCTTCCGCGGCGAGCTGCCCAAGGTCGGCCAGACCCTGCGCTACGACATCTCGATCGACCGGTTCGTGCACAACGGCGACACCACGCTCTTCTTCTTCAGCTACAAGTGCTACGCCGACGGCGAGCTGATCCTCGAACTCCACAACGCCTGCGCCGGCTTCTTCAGCGCCGCCGAGCTGGAGACCCCGATCGGCGTCGTCATGACCGACAAGGAGAAGGCCCAGCGGGCCGCGCTCCCCCGCGGCTACTTCAAGCCCCTCGCCTACACCGACAAGAACCACCTGGACGCCGCCGACCTCGAGCTGCTCGCCCAGGGCCGCCCCGGTGACGTCTTCGGCCCCGACCACGCCCAGGACCCCGGCATCAACCCGGCGCTGCGGCTGCCGGACGAGAAGCTCCGGATGGTCGACGACGTCACGATCGACCGCAAGGGCGGTCCCCGCGGCCTCGGCAAGATCAGCGCGACCAAGCAGCTCCAGGCCGACGCCTGGTACTTCGAGTGCCACTTCCCGGACGACCCGGTCCTCGCCGGCTCCCTGGTGGCCGAGGGCGCGGTCCAGCTGCTCCAGGTCTACCTGCTGCACCAGGGCATGCACCTGACGCTGCCGGACGCCCGATTCCAGTGCGTCACGGACGTGCCGATCGAGGTCCAGGTCCGCGGCCAGATCACCCAGCAGCACACCGAGATCCGCTACGAGGTCGAGGTCATGGAGCTCACGCTCCTGCCCCGCGCCACGGTCATCGCGGACGTGCTGATCTACCTGGGCGACCTGCCCGTCATCCGGATGAAGGGCCTCGGCCTACAGGTCCTGGAGAAGAAGGGCACCCCGTACCGCCCGGAGGCCGGCGGCATCCCGAAGTTCCTCGGCCGCCGCAACCGCAGCGGCGAAGCCGCGATGATCAACGAGATGCACCTGGCGCACGCCGCCAAGGGCGAGCTGGACATCGCGATGGGACCGGAGTTCGAGGTCTACCGCACCAGCCGGGCGCCGTTCATCCCCAACGGCGCCTTCCAGTTCGTCGACCGCGTCATGTCCCTCAAGGGCACCCGCGGCAACCTGGGCCCCGGCTCGGAGATGGTCACGGAGTACGACTCCCCGCCGGACGCCTGGTACTACGAGCAGAACTCCTACCCCCACATGCCCAACGCCGTGTACATGGAGAGCTCCCTCCAGGCGGCCATCTTCCTCGGCTACTACCTCGGCGCCACCCTCAAGCGTCCCGAGGAGCAGTACGCGATCCGCAACCTCGACGGCCGGGCCACCCTGGTCAAGGACATCGACCTGCGCGGCAAGACCATCCGCCACCACTCCAAGCTGCTGATGACCAGCGCCGTCACCGGCGCCGTCCTGCAGAACTTCTCCTACGAGCTGTCCGCCGACGGAGAGGTCTTCTACACCGGCGAATCGCTCTTCGGCTACTTCAGCGACGCGGCCCTCTCCAACCAGGTGGGCCTGGACAACGGCAAGTACGTCGCCCCGTGGATCGAGACGGAGCAGGTCGCCCCGGACCGGATCCGCCGCATCGAGCTCCCGGCGGGCGCGCCGGCCTTCACCGACCCCACCGGCGGCCACCTGCACCTGCCCGGTGAGCGGTACGCGCTGGTCGACCGGGTCGACCTGGTCGAGGACGGCGGCCGGCACGGCAAGGGCTACCTGCACGGCCACCGCGAGATCCGCCCCGACGAGTGGTACTTCGAGTGCCACTTCCACCGCGACCCGGTGATGCCCGGCTCGCTCGGCGTCGAGGCGATCCTGCAGGCCATGCGGCTGTACGTGATGGAGGAGAACCTCGCGGAGGGCATCGAGAGGCCCCGGTTCGCGATGGCCACCGACGTGGAGATGGCCTGGAAGTACCGCGGCCAGATCCTGCGCCACGACAAGGAGCTCAACTTCGACGTGCACATCAAGGAGGTGCGCCGCGAAGAGGGGCGCCTGCTGCTCATCGCCGACGCGGAGCTTTCCAAGCCGGGCCTGCGCATCTACGAACTCACCGACGTGGCCATCGAGGTCCGTTCCACCGAGGCCTGACGGCCCGCCAGCTGAGCCCTAGGAGCTTCGTTCCCCATGGACACTCTCGAGACCCCTCTCCGGTGGTACGGAGAGCGCAACCCGAGCATCGACCCGGCCGGTATCTACCAAGTGCTGGCCGACCTCGAACACCCGTGTTTCATCACCGTCACCCGTGAGGGCATCGGTGCCGCCGCCGGCGGTTTCGCCACCGCCGACGGCGACGGCCTGCCGCTGCTCGCCGCCGCGCAGCCGCTCCCCCCGGAGCGGCTGGGCTCGGCCTCCTTCCTCGCCGCGCACGGCGTGCGCTACGCCTACATGGCCGGTGCGATGGCCGGCGGCATCGCGTCCGCCGACATGGTGATCGCCCTGGCCAAGGAGGGGTTCCTGGCCTCCTTCGGGGCCGCCGGACTGCTGCCCGAGCACATCGAGAAGGCACTGACCCGGTTCGCCGCCGAGATCCCCGGACTGCCCTTCGCCGTCAACCTGATCCACAGCCCCAGTGAGGACCGGCTGGAGCGGGAGGCCGTCGAGCTCTTCCTGCGCCACGGGGTGCGCTGCGTGGAGGCGTCCGCCTACATGGACCTCACCCCGCACGTGGTGCGCTACCGGCTGGCCGGCCTGCGCCGGGACGTCGACGGCCGGGTCGTCGCCGACAACCGGCTGATCGCCAAGATCTCCCGGACCGAGACGGCCAGCCTGTTCATGCGCCCGGCCCCGGCGGCCCTCGTCAACGCGCTGGTGCAGCAGGGCCTGGTCACCTCCGAGCAGGCCGAGCTGTCCCGCCATCTGCCGCTGGCCGACGACATCACCGTGGAGGCGGACTCCGGCGGCCACACCGACCGGCGCCCGCTGCCCGCGCTGCTGCCGACGATCCTGCGGCTGCGCGACACCATGCAGCGCGAGTACCACTACGCCACCGCGATCCGGGTCGGCGCGGGCGGCGGGCTGGGCACGCCCGTGGCGATCGCCGCGGCCTACGCGATGGGCGCCGCCTACGCGGTCACCGGCTCCGTCAACCAGTCCTGCCTGGAGTCGGGTGCCTCCACGGCGGCCAAGGCGATGCTCGCCGAGGCCGGGATCGCGGACTGCGAGATGGCTCCGGCGGCCGACATGTTCGAGATGGGCGTGGACCTCCAGGTCCTCAAGAAGGGCACCTTCTTCCCAATGCGGGCCCGCCGGCTGTACGAGCTGTACCAGGCGTACGACGGGCTGGAGTCGATCCCCGAGGCCGACCGGACCAAGCTGGAGACGCAGGTCTTCCGCCGTCCCCTGGAGGACGTCTGGCAGGAGTGCGTCAGCTACTTCTCGCGCCGCGACCCGGAGCAGCTGGAGCGCGCGGCCGGCAACCCCAAGCGCCGGATGGCCCTGGTCTTCCGGTGGTACCTGGGGATGGCCTCGCGCTGGGCGGTCACCGGTGACCCGGACCGCGCCATGGACTACCAGGTCTGGTGCGGTCCGGCGATGGGCTCCTTCAACGACTGGGTGACCGGCAGCTACCTCAAGACCCCCGGCAACCGCCGGGTGGCCGAAGTGGCCCACCACCTGATGCGGGGCGCCGCCTTCCACACCCGGCTGGCGCAGCTGCGCAACGCGGGCGTGCACATTCCGGCCACCGCCGCGGACTACCGCCCGGTGCCGCTGGAGACCTCGCCGGAGATGCCATGAGCCTTCTGACCCCGGAGGAACTGGAGGCGCTGCTCGGCGACCCCGCCGACGACGCCAACCCGTACGGGTTCGCCGCGGCCGTCGGCCGTGACGAGCGCGAGGAGTTCCCGGCCGAGTTCTGTGCGGAGCTGGCCGGGGCGGGGTTCCACCTCAACTACCTGCCCAAGGAATGGGGCGGGGCGTTCGAGTCGTTCGACCGCAGTCTGACCCTCGTGCGGTCGGCGGCCCGGCGGGACGTCAACATCATGCCCGGCACGATGTTCAGCATCATCGCGGCGACCTGCCTCCAGCTGCACGGGACGGTGGAACAGCAGCAGCTGGCCGCCGAAATCCTGCGCGGCGGGGGCGCCGTGGGCTTCGCGCTCACGGAGGCGGAGCACGGCAGCGATCTGCTGACCAACCAGGTGCGGCTGAGCCCCGAGGGGCTGCTGGACGGCGAGAAGTGGATGGTCGGGCTCGGCATGCGGTGCGAGGCGGTCTACGTGATCGCCCGCACCGGCGAGCGCGGCCCCGGCGCCTTCTCGGCGGTCCTGCTGGACCTCCGGGAGGTGCCCGAGGGGCGCCTCGAGCGCGTTCCCGCCGCCCGTACCAACGGAATGCGCGGGATCGACCTGGCCCGGCTGCGCTTCACCGGGTTCCCGGTGCCGGACGGCGCCCGGGTCGGCAAGGAGGGCGAAGGACTGGAGGCGGCCGTCAAGGCGCAGCAGGCGGTCCGCCTGATGAGCATGGCCGGCAGCCTGGGCATCGCGGACAGCGCCGTCCGCCTCGCCCTGGACTTCGCCGTGGAGCGCAAGGTGGGCCGTACGGTGCTGACCGCCTCGCCGTGGCCGCGCCGCGAGCTGTCGGTCGCCACGGCCGCGCTCCTCGCCGCGGACGTGGCCTCGCTGACCGCGGCGCGCGGGGTGCACGTGGTGCCGGAGGCCTTCTCGGTCTGGGCCCTCGCCGCCAAGCACGTGGTGGCGGAGGCCTCGGACGAGCTGATCCGGCGGGCCGGAGCGGTGCTGGCCACCCGGTCGGTGCTGCGGGAGGGCGAGGGCGGGGCGGGCCTGTTCCAGAAGCTCCAGCGGGACTCGGCGGTGGTCCGCGTGATCGACGCGAGCACGCTGGCCAACCTGAAGTCCTACGCCGGCCAGGTGCCCACCCTCACCGAGGGTGCGGCCCCGGCCGATCCGGCGGCGGTGGCCACCGTGTTCACCCTGGACGCGGTACTGCCCCCGTACGAGCCCTCCCGGCTCGACATGTTCGCCCGCGGCGTGGACCCCGTCCTCGCCGCGCTCCCGGAGGCGGCCGCGGCCGTCTCCGAGGCCCTGGCCGGGGACGAGGACGGCACCCCCGTGGCCGCCCTGGTGGCGGAGCTCGCCGCGGCCGTCGCCGGCCTCGGCGAGCTGACCCGGGCGGCCCGGCTGCCCGGCGCGGACCCGAACGCCCTGGTGGACGCGGCCGAGCGGTACGCGTGGCTGCACACCGCCGGCTGCGCCGTCCACCTGTGGGCGGCCAACCGCGACCGGTCGCTGTACGGAACGGAGCCCGGCAGCGCCGGCTGGCTGGGCGCGGTGCTCGGCTATCTGCTGGCGCGCGCCGACGGCACGGACCCGCGCGGGCGGGGCGCCGTACTGGCGCCCGGGCTCGACGCGGTCCTCGCGCTGCGGGCGTCGGGCCGGCTGTTCACCGCCCTGCCCGTCCGGCTGGCCACCACGACCCGACAGGAAGAGTCCTGATGTCCAAGTCCGATCTGACCGCACTGGCCGCGGAACTGGAGGAGTACCTCGGCGACCCGCACGACCCGGGCAGCCGGATCTCCTTCAACAGGGTGCTGGACCACGACGAGCACGAGGAGTACCCGTTCGGGTTCGTCAGCCAGCTCCGGCGCTGGGGCGTGCACGAGTACTCACTGCCCGCCGAGCAGGGCGGCCGGGCCGGCAACGTGGAGACCGGGTTCAACCTGATGCGGCTGGTCGCGCGCCGCGACTCGACCACCGCCACCGCGCTGGTGATCACCAACCTCAGCTTCATGCCGGTGTGGATCGCGGGCACCGACGAGCAGAAGAGCCGGCTGATCGCGCACATGAAGCGGGGCGGCGGGCTCTCCTGGGGGCTGACCGAACGCGCCCACGGCAGCGACCTGATCGCGAACGAGATGGTCGCCGAGAAGACCGAGGGGGGCTGGCTGCTCACCGGCGAGAAGTGGCTGATCGGCAACGCCACGGTCGCCGACACGATGGTCCTGTGCGCCCGTACCGGCAAGCGCAACGGCCCCGGGGCGTACTCCCTCTTCATCCTGGACAAGTGGCAGGTGAAGGCCGATGCGGTCGAAGAGCTGCCGGTCGAGAAGCTGCACGGGCTACGGGCGCTCGACCTCAGCGGCCTGAAGCTCAAGGGCGCCTTCGTGCCCGACTCCGCGCTGGTCGGTGGCGAGGGCCAGGGGCTGGAGATCGCGCTGAAGTCCACGCAGGTGGCACGCGCCGTGATCAGCAGCCTGTCGATGTCGGCCGTCGACACCGGGCTGCGGCTCACCCTCGACTTCACCGAGCAGCGGGTGCTGTTCGGCGGAGTGGTCAGCGACGTCCCCTACAGCCGCCGCCAGCTGTGCGAGGCGTTCGCCGACCTGATGATCGCGGACGCGCTGAGCCTGGGCGCGGTCCGCAGCATCCAGGCCGCGCCGGAGCAGCTGAGCATCTGGTCGTCGGTGGTCAAGTACCTGGCGCCGACGCTGCTGGAGAAGACCATGTCGCAGCTGAACGTGGTCCTGGGGGCGCGCTACTTCCTGCGCGCCCACCCGCACTACGGGCCGTACCAGAAGATGCTGCGCGATCTCCTGGTCGCCAACATCGCGGACGGCAACACCGTGGTGAACCTGCGCAACATCGGGCAGCAGCTGGAGGGCCTGCTGGCCACGGCCGGCAGCGCGACGCAGGAGGTCCGCGACGGAGCGGCCGAGCGTGCCGCCACGCTGTTCGGCATGGACCGCGAGCTGCCGGTCTACGACGGTTCCCGGCAGGAGCTGTTCAGCCGTGGCGGCCTGGACGACGCGGTGCTGGCCGGCCCCGACGGGGTGCGCCGGCTCCGGGAGATCGCGAAGGACGCGAAGGAGGCGGACCGCGAGCGACTGCTGGCCGCGGCGGACGTCGCCGAGGAGATGATCGGCCGGATCGGTGTGCTGGCCTCGAAGGCCGCCGAGCTCAAGGCCCGGCTGGGCCGCGGCTTCGGGCAGTCGGCGGAGCTGTTCGACCTGTCCAAGGAGTACTGCCTGGTGCACGCCGCAGCGGCGGTCGTGCTCACCTACGTTCACTCGCACGAGGCGCTCGAGGACCCGCTTCCCAGCGCCGCTCTACTGCTGCTCCAGTTGGAGCGCGTACGCAGGGAGTTGTACCCGCACGAGGCGGTCACGGACCAGTCCGTGATCGACGACGTGATGCAGGTGCTGCGGCATCTGCACCGGGAGAACCGGCTGTTCTCGCACTGGCAGTTCCCGCTTGCAGAGCGCGTCACCGACCTCTCCGCCGCCCGCACCTGACACCGCCGTTGAACCTGACTGTGAAGGACTCTCCCATGTCGCAGAATCCCACTCCCCGCGTCGCGGTCGTCGGCGCAGGCGTCGCCGGGATCTCCGCCGCCTACCACCTGCGGGACCACGCCCAGATCACGATCTTCGAACGGGAGGACCGGCTCGGCGGCCACGCCAACACCGTCGAGGTGGAGGAGAACGGCAAGGTCCTCGGGATCGACACGGCCTTCGTCGTCTTCAACCGTCCCGCGTACCCGAACCTGTTCGGCTTCTTCGACGAGCTGGGCGTGGAGGCGGTCGAGCACCTCGGCGGCTTCAACTTCTTCGACCTGAACAGCGGGCTGGAGTACGGCACCGAGGAGCTCGACCTGAGCGAGGAGGAGGTCACCGCCCGCTACTCGGAGGAGTTCGTCACCATCTGGCACGAGGCCCGCCGCTTCCACGAGGAGGGCCGCCGCGACTTCCTGCGCAAGAAGGCGGACATCCCCCTCGGCGAGTACCTCGACCGCGGGAACTACAGCCAGGCCTTCCGCTACTCCTACGTGATCCTGCTCTGCTCGGCCGTGTGGTCGGTACCGGCCGAGCTGATCTGGGAGATCCCCGCCTCGACCGTGATCGCGTTCTACCTGGGCCACGACGAGGGCGGCCTCGGCGGGCGCCGCGTGGACTGGCGCACCGTCGGCGGCGGCTCCATCTCCTACGTCCGCAAGGCGATCGCCGCGATCGGCGCCGAGCTGCGCACGGCCGAGCCGGTCACCGCGATCCACCAGGCGGAGGACGGCTCCGGGGCCACCGTCACCACGGCGAACGGCAGCGAGCAGTTCGACTACGTCATCGTGGGCGCCCACGCCGACGAGGCCCTCGCGCTGCTGGCCAACCCGAGCCCGCGCCAGAAGGAGGTGCTGACGCCCGTCCGCTACAGCTCCTCGCGCGTGGTGCTGCACACCGACCCGTCGGTGATGCCTCCGACCAAGGACCGCTGGGAGGCGTGGAACTACGGCCAGGTCGAGGCGGGCGGCGAGGCGCGCCAGTACGTCGCCTACTACATGAACAAGCTGCACGGCTTCACCGCCGAGAAGGACTACTTCGTCACCCTCGACTACCCGCTGGAGGTCGACCAGGAGACGGTGATCGCGGAGTTCCCGTACACCCACCCGATCATCGACATCAACGTCCGCAACCTCCAGGCGGACATATACAACGTCAACGAGGGCACGCGGGTGAAGCTGGCCGGCTCCTACTTCCACTCCAAGAAGCTGGGCTGGGACCAGATCGGCTCGCACGAGGCCGGGTTCTCCTCGGGCGCCGAGGCCGCGGCCCAGCTGATCAAGGAGCTGCGGGGCTGATGTCCGCGGAAGGGCCGCGGCGGCGGACGGCCGACTGGTGTTCCTGCGCGAGCCGGCGCAGGGCCATCAGCACCGGTTCCAGGAGGAACGTCAGCACCAGGGCGCGCTCGGCCTGTTCGAGCGGGTCCGCCAGGTCCTGGATCCCGTCGAGGTCCACGGAGGCGATCTGCCCGGCGAGTTCCGCGTACGGGACCAGTTTCTTCCAGTCGTACTCGATACCGAGGTCGCCCAGCGTCTCCAGAGTCTCGGCGATGACCCCCTTGGTGGGGGCGTTGTCCGAGACCTCCCACCCCAGGGAGTCCAGGAGGGCGTCGACCTCGGCCATGCGGGGCCGCGGCGGCTCCGCCCCGGCCTGCGCGGCCGCGGCGGCGCCCGCCGTTCCCGCGGAGCCGAGGACGATGCCGAGGAGCTGGTGGACATCCCCCTCGTGTTCACCGATCCCGCCGAGTACGTCCTTGGCGGCGCTGACGCTCAGCCCCCGGACCCCGACCAGGGCCCGGACGAGCCGGAGCCGCCGGGCGTGCGACTCGTCGTAGTCCGCCTGGTTCGCGGCCGTGGGACGGCCGGGCGGAAGCAATCCCTCGCGGAGGTAGTACTTGATGGTCGTGACCGGCACCCCGCTGCGGCGGCTCAACTCGGAGATGCGCATCTCATCCTGCTCTCGACTAGCTATTGGTCAGTTCCACTCTCTACTATGGATACTGCCACTCCCCAATACTGAAGGCGAGAGTTACGGTGCCGAAACTTTCCTGGAAGAGCAGCAAGCCGCTCCCCACCGACACCCGGGTGTACGTCATGGCCTCGCGCTTCGAGGTGAAGTCCGGCTCCGACGTCCCGCGCTTCTTCCTGCGCGCCCTCTCCGCCTGGGCCCAGCTGAAGACCTCCCCGGGAGCGGTCGAGGCCTCGCTGATCGCCCAGCCCCTCAAGCGCACCTTCTGGACGCTGTCCGCCTGGGAGAGCCGCGACGCGGTCTACGCCTACGCCAGGGCGGAACCGCACCGCAGCATCATGGGCGAGCTCCGCTCCACCATGCGCACCTCCGTCTTCACCTTCTGGGAGCTTCCGCCGGGCGGCCTTCCGCTCGACTGGACCGATGCCAGGAAGCGCCTCGACGAGCAGTTCCTCGCGGACTCCGCCAAGACCGACTCGTGACCCGCACGTCCCGATTCCCGGTCGCGCCCCCCACTCCTGGCCGCGTCCCCCTCAACACTCCCGGCCCGGGGAACCCCCGCCCCGGGCCGGGCTCCCACAGCCGCGCCGCCCAGTGCCTCCGATCGCCCTCCCACCCCGCGGGGACCCCGCGGGTGACCCCTTCTCTTCTGGAGAACCCCTTATGAGCACGCTAGATGGCGGCGCGACTCGCCGCGTCCCGCTGTGGCTGTCGATCGTGGCGGCCAGCGTCCCGATGTTCATGGTCGCGCTTGACAACCTCGTGGTGTCCACCGCCCTGCCCACCCTCGCCCGTGAACTGAAGGCGGACACGCAGGACCTGCAGTGGTTCGTCAACGCCTACGTGCTGGCGTTCGCCTGTCTGCTGCTCACCGGAGCCGCCCTCGGCGACCGCTTCGGCCGCCGCAAGGTGTTCGTCCTGGGCATCACGATCTTCACGCTGTCCTCCATCTACTGCGGCCTCTCCGACTCCACCACCGAGCTGATCACCGGCCGCGCCCTCCAGGGCATCGGCGCAGCCGCCGTCATGCCCCTGTCGATGACCCTGCTCGCGCAGGCGGTCCCCGCCAAGAAGCGCAGCCTGGCCCTCGGCCTGTGGTCCGCGTTCAGCGGCCTCGCCGTGGCCTTCGGCCCGGTCGTCGGCGGCGCCGTGGTCGACGGCATCGCCTGGCAGTGGATCTTCTGGATCAACGTCCCCGTCTGCGTGATCGCCATTCCGCTGGTGCTCAAGGTCCTCGACGAGAGCAAGCTGGCCGGAGCCCGGCTGGACCCGCTGGGCATGGTGCTGGCCACCGGCGGCCTGACCGCCGTGGTCTGGGCGATCGTCAACGGCTCGGAGGACGGCTGGAGCGACGGCCGCATCCTGAGCGCGTTCGCCGGCGGCGCCGTGCTGCTCGTGGCCTTCGTGCTCTGGGAGGCCCGCGCCGCCCAGCCGGTGCTGCCGCTGGGCCTCTACCGACTCCGCGCCTTCGTCATGACCAACATCGTCTCCGCGACGATGTACTTCGGCGTCTTCGGCTCGATCTTCCTGCTGTCCCAGTACCTCCAGATCGCCCCGCACCGCACCCCGTTCCACGCCGGCCTGCTGACCCTGGCCTGGACCCTGATGCCGATGTTCATCGCCCCGCTGGCGGGCGCGTTCACCGACCGGGTCGGCGGCGGCCGCCTCATGGCGCTCGGCCTCTTCCTCCAGGCGGCGGGCCTCGCCTGGATCAACCTGGTGGCCACCGACAACACCCCGTACTCCCACATGTTCGCGGCCATGATGCTCGGCGGCGCCGGCATGGGCTTCGCCTTCGCCCCGACCGCCGCGGTCGTCCTCGGCTCGGTCTCGCAGGACATGCAGGGCAAGGCCTCGGGCGCGAACACCACCTTCCGGGAGATCGGCGGCGCGCTCGGCATCGCCGTGCTCTCCACGGTCTTCGTGCGCAACGGAAGCGCCGCCAGTGCTCAGCAGTTCGTGGACGGAATGCACCCGGCCGTCTGGGTCGGCGTGGTCGTGGTCTTCGTCGGCGGCCTGTTCGCCCTGGCCATCCCGCGCAATGTGGCGCCGCCCGCCGACGCGCAGGACTCCGACGCTTCCGAAGCCGGGAGCGAGGAGGCCCGTACCCCGGCCGTGAGCACGGTCTGACAGCCCCGCCGCGGACCCCGCACCCCGCACGTCACGAGCCCGGCCGACGATCCGTCGGCCGGGCTCGTACGCGTCCCCGCGCGCGGCGGGTCAGCCCGTGAAGAGGGCGTCCTCCACCGCGTCCATGAAGGCCCCGTCCAGCATCGTGTGCACGGTGGTGTCCTTGGCCGTGTCCAGTCCGGTGTCGTGGCAGGCGGTGCTGAGCAGGTAGCGGCCACCGAGCACTTGGTGGGTGGAGAAGGCCCATTCCCCTTGGGCGGCCGGGGTCCCGTCCGGGCCGAGGAGGCCTCCGCTCTCCAGCCCGAAGCCGAATTCGGTGAAGCCCAGTTGCAGCCCCTGGCCCAGAGCCTTGGTGTACGCCTCCTTCAGGGTCCACAGGCGCAGCAGTTCGGAGGCCTGCCGGTCCTGGGACATCCGCTCCAGCTCGGCGTGTTCGGCGGGGGTGCACATGTGCCCGCGCAGCAGTTCGTAGGACATCCTGCGGTCGGCCGGCTCCACGTCCACGCCGATCCGGCCGGTGCGGCCGACGCCGACCGCGATCAGGTCGTCCGTGTGGCTGAGGCTGACGTCGATCTGGTCGAGGCCCCGGATGAAGGGGCGGCCTCCGAGCTTGTACGCGAGGTCGAGTCCGGCGGGCGCGGTGCGCAGCGCGGCGGCGGCCGTGTACTTGATGATCATCCGGGACGTGACGAAGCGGTAGCGGACGGCGGTGTCCGCCGTGTTGCGGTAGCGCTGCCAGTCGCGGCCCAGCAGCGGGCGCAGCTCCGGGTCGGCCAGGGCCGAGGTCAGCCATTCCCCCCAGGTGGCGTACACGACGGCGCTGCCGTTGTTGTCCAGGGCCTCGTGCACCGCGTCCCACGGGCCGTCGGGCCCGGGGACGTGCACGGGCGGCGCGATACGGGGCGGATCCGGCTGGTCCTGCATGGGGAATCGTTCCTCCTGAGCGTTGTGCCGAAGGTCGTGGGGCGCGGTCACCGCACCAGCTCTCGGCCGTCGAGGTCGCAGCTGAAGCCCCCGCGGTAGCGGCGGACGAGTTCGTCCAGCACCTGCTCCAGGCAGCCGTCGGGCAGTTCGGGTACGGCGATGCCCAGTCGTCGGCCGAGCCGGGTCAGGGCCAGGACCGCCCAGGCGGGCTCGGCGAGGAACGGGTCCGAGCCGTCCTGGGCCTCCCAGACGCCGAGCACCGAGGCCGCGGCCAGGACCAGGGCGAAGCGGTCGCTGAGGACGACCACGGCGGGGTCGGTCAGCGCGGCCCGGCCGTCCGGGATGCGCAGGCACCGGGCCCGCAGGTCGCGCAGCTCGTTGACGAAGGTCTCGGCGAGCTCGCCGAGCACGGCCAGGTGGCCGCCGACGGCACGGCTGCCCGCGAGGCGGGCGGCCGAGCCGACCAGCGAGGCGGAGAGGAAGTCGTCACCGCTGGCGATGCCGAGCAACCGGTAGTCGAGCGCCGGCAGTTCGGCTCCGGCGCGGAACAGCTCCGGCGGCGCCTCCTCGGCGCGGAACCAGGAGCGCTCCGCCATGCTGCGCAGCTGGGGCACGATGACGGCCTGGCAGGCCGCCGTGCCCGCGTGGCCGAGCCCGGCCACCGGCAGGTCGCGCATCAGCTTGTCCAGGGACCCGTACTGCGGGCTGCCGTGCTCGTAGCCGTGCGAGCCGAGCACGGAGGACAGCGCCTCCAGGTCCTCGCGCAGCAGGTCCGGGACGACGTACTTGACGGCGGCGGCCAGCACGTGGGCGCGCTCGGGCAGCAGGCTGAGCGCGCGCAGCGCGACCGTGGCCATGCTGTCGCAGGCCAGCAGGTCGGCGAAGACCCCGGTGAGGGGCTTCTGCCAGCGGCGGACGGTACGCCCGTCGCGCCCGGCCGAAACCGCCCGGACCGCGGAGTGCAGGACGGTGTCGGCGGCCGCGACGGCGAGTCCGGGAATCAGGCAGCGGTTGACCTGGAAGGTCCGCAGGGCCAGGGCCACGCCTTCCCCGGGGCGACCGACCAGGGCGCCGGAAGGCACCGGGCAGCCGTTGAACTCCAGGCCGGAGAACAGCCCGCCGCGCATGCCGGGAGTGGGCACCCGGGGCAGCTGCTCCACCCCGCCGGCAGGCAGCTCGTCGGGGCGCAGCAGCAGTACGGAGTGGCTGCGGGGGCCGCGTTCGGGCGAAGTGCGGGCGTAGACGACGTACGCACCCGCACGGGACGCGTTCATGATGACGTCCTTGCGGCCGCTGAGGGTGTAGCCGACCGCGCCGGGGGTGGCGGTGAACTCGTCGCGCAGGATGGCGTTCGCGTGCGCGACCTCGTGGTGCAGGATCGAGACCCGCCCGCCGTCGAGCAGCAGCGCGGCCGTGTCGGCGCGCTGCCGGGGGGTCCCTGCGGCCCAGACGGCGGCGGTGCTGAAGAGCGAGGTGATGCCGTAGCCGAAGCCGAGGGCGACATCGCGGCGGAACACCGGACGCAGGGCCTTGACGAGCAGGTCGGCCCGGGTCAGCCGGCCGCCGAACTCGGCGGGGACGAACTCCGCGCCCAGCCCGCTCGCGGCGAGCAGCCGCTCGGTCGCGGCGGGCGGCTCGCACCGCTTGTCGGCGGCGAGGAGCTCGGCGATGCCGTGCGGGTTGGCCGGGTCGTACGGGTCTCCCAGGAGGGCGTCGAGCCGGGCGGCGCGCCGCAGGGCGGCTCTCTCCTCCTCGAGGGGACCGGCGGCCGGGCCTGCGGCGGCCCGCGTGCTGTGGATGGTCTCGGTGACCTCGGTGGTGGCCATGTGGCGTGGATCAGCTCCTTCGTCACGGGGCTCGGGCCGGGCGGAGCCACGGAGCGGGTCCGTGCCTGTGTACGGGCACCCGTCGTGGCGACGCGCGCTCGACCAGCGTGTCGGGACCGGCTCGACGTCCGGTCGAGCCCGCGTACAGCCCTGACCGGGGAACACCGGACGCGGCGGGCGCGCGAGCCCGTTCTCCCACTGGTCCGGTTCGAGGCGGCTTCGAAGCCCACTCGATCCGCGCGGGAGAAGCTGCGCGGATCAGCACCGGGCGAGTACGGGGAGCGAGCATGGGGACGACGACCGCGACCGGCACCTGGTTGCGCAGGTTCCATCCGGCCGACGACGCGACGGTCCGCATGGTGTGCTTCCCGCACTCGGGCGGCTCGGCCGCCTACTTCTTCCCGGTGTCCCGGGGGCTGTCACCCGACGTGGACGTCCTCAGCGTGCAGTACCCGGGCCGCGCCGAACGGCGCGCCGAGCCCTGTGTCACGGACGTCCGCGCGATGGCCGACCTGGTCGTCGACGAACTGCTGCCGTGGTGCGACCGGCCACTGGCCCTGTTCGGGCACAGCCTGGGCGGGATGGTCGCCTTCGAGGTGGCGCTGCGGCTCCAGGAACTGGGCACCCCGCCGGTGGCGCTGTTCGCGTCCGGCCGGCGCGCCCCCTCGGCGCACCGGGAGGAGCCGTACATGCACCTCGCGGCCGAGGACCACCTGATGGAGGTGGTCCTGGACCTCGGCGGAACGGGCGGAGCGAGCCGGAACCCGGCCGCCGAGCAACTGCTGCGCCTGGCCCTGCCCGCCCTGCGCGGCGACCTCCAGGCCGCCGAAACCTACCGCTACCGCCCGGGACCGCTGCTGACCTGCCCGGTGACGGTGCTCAACGGGGACGTGGACTCCCGGGTCACCCTGCGGGAGGCCACCGCCTGGCGCAAGCACACCGCGGCGGCCACCGAGTTCCGCTGGTTCCCGGGCGGCCACTTCTACCTCGACTCCCACCGGCCGGCCCTGCTCGACCTGCTGCGCGCCGCCCTGCTGCCCGCCCGCTGACCGGGGGGCCGTCAGCGGCGGCCCTCCCTCACGCGCGGCGCGGCTCGGACTCGCCGGTCAGCTGCGCCGAGGCGTCCGAAATCCGCGGGAGAGCCGGTACGGAGCCCCTGGCGCCCCGGATGTGCCGGACCTCCGCCAGCAGCCCCAGCGGCGCCAGCGCCCGCTCCAGGCCGAGCCGGGTCAGCCCCGACCCGCCCGCGGCCACGTAGCCGTCCGGCCTGATCAGCAGCCAGCCGCACGGCTCCAGCCCCAGCGAACGCCTCAACTGCCCGCTGGGGTCGGCCAGCGGTCCGGGCCCGCCCTCGCCGTCGCCCACGGTCCGTACCGACAGCCAGCGGCCGTACGAGGCCGCCGCGGACGCCGCGACGATCGACGCCTCGCCCGGACCTGCCTGCGCCCACACCAGCGACCAGCGGGTGTCGCGCAGTTCGGCGCGCAGCTCCGTAGAGCCCGGGTCGTCCGGGTGGAGGGCCGCGGCCGCGGCCGCCCGGGAACCCGCGGGCAGCCCCGTGCCCTCGCCGGGTGTGGTCAGCGGGCTCTCCGGATAGGCCAGGCGCAGTCCGGACATCCCGCCGAGGACCTTGCGCTGGATGGCGCGGCGCAGCGGCCGCACGTTGCGCACGACGGTGAAGACCACGGGCAGGGCCAGGCCGGCCAGGGCGTCCTTGAAGCGGTGCAGTTTGAACTGGACGAGGAAGGTGGCCTTGCGGGTCGAGCCGAGCAGCGCCTTGCCGACCGGCACGCGTTCCTGCCCGTAGGTGGCGAGGAGTTCGGCCCCCGCCTGGCCGCGGTCCACCATGGCGAGCTTCCAGGCGAGGTTGTACGCCTCCTGGACACCGGTGTTCATGCCCTGCCCGGAGGCGGGGCTGTGCACGTGGGCGGCGTCCCCGGCCACGAAGCAGCGGCCCTCGTCCATGCGCGGCACCATGCGCTGCTGGAAGGTGAAGACGGAGGTCCACTCGGGTTCCCCGACGTGCACCGGCCGGCCGAGCCCGGCACTGAGCTTCTCGGAGAAGCGGCGGGACACCTCCGCGCCGGACCCCGCCGGGTCGCCGGGGCGGCGTACGGGGGCGGTGTCGAGCAGACGCCACCGGCCGTCCTCGCGGTAGGGAACCATCATCAGGGCCTGTCCGCCGGTGTGCACCCAGTAGATGGTGTCGGGCGCCAAGTCCATCTCCACGGACGCGTCCGCGAGTTCCCAGGTCTCGCTGGACTCGCCGATCAGCGGCAGCTTCAGCTGTTTGCGCACGGTGCTGTGGCCGCCGTCGCACCCCACCAGCCAGGGCACCTCGTACTCCTCCACGGAGCCGTCGGGGTGCTCCAGGCTGGCCCGTACGCCGTCGCGGTCCTGTTCGAGGCCGGTCAGCCGCACGCCCCATTCGACGGTGACGCCGAGCCGGCCGACGGCCTCGCGCAGCAGCCCCTCGGTCCGGGTCTGCCCGATGACGACGGTGTACGGGAACCGGGTCGGCATCGACTCGTAGTCCGCTTCGAGGCGGACCAGGCGCCGGCCGCCGGCGTACATCGTGAAGGCCGCGTTCCTGCGGCCCTCGGCGAGCACCCCGTCCACGATGCCCATCTGGTCGAAGGTCTCCAGGGTGCGCGGGTGGACGGCCACGGCCCGGCTGGTGCGGGCCGGTCCCGGGGCGGCGTCGACCACGCGCACGCGCAGGCCGCGGCGGGCGAGTTCGTGGGCGGCGGTCAGGCCGACGGGGCCCGCCCCGACCACGAGCACCCGCTCCTTCCCGGGCTCGGACGGTGCGGCGGCGAAGGTTCGCATGGAGACTGCTCCTCTGGTGTGTGTCGGAAAGCTGGTCGGGTCGCTCACGCGCCGGCTTCCGCCGAGGCCCGGCCGCGGATGCCTCGGCGCAGCTCGCGGCGGTCGGGCTTGCCGACGTGGTTGCGCGGGACCGCGTCGATCACCTCGACGCGGCGGATCTGCTCGAAGGGGGCCAGCCGCCCGTTGGCGGCGTCGACGACGGAGTCGAGCACGTCGAGCAGGCCCTCGGCGGCGGGGTCGCGCAGCACGATGCCGAGCCACACGACCGCCCCGTGCACCGCGTCGGGCCAGCCGGCGACGATGCACTCCGCGACCCGCGGGTCGTCGGAGACGACCGCTTCGACGGCGCTGGGCGAGACGAGCTCGTTGTCGTACTTGAAGACGTCGCCGAGCCGGTCCACCAGGAACAGCACGCCGTCCTCGGTCTGGTAGCCGACGTCCCCGGTGGAGAACCAGCCGTCGGCGTCGACCGGCGAGGGCCCGGCTGCGCCGCTGCCGTCGTCGAGGTAGCCGGCCATCACCTGCGGCCCGCGGACCTGGACCTCCCCGGTGGCGAACACCTCGAGCGGCCGGCGCGATTCCAGGTCGACGACGCGGCATTCGGTGCCGGGCACCACCGGGCCCACGGAGCCGCTCTTGGGGCTGCGCGGGTCCTGGCAGTGCGAGAGCGGGGAGAGTTCCGCCATCCCGTAGCCCTGGACCACGGGCACGCCGAGGCGGTCCGTCAGGGCCCGCGCGGCGGCGGGGGCCAGCGCGGTGCCGCCGGAGAGGACCGCGGTGAGGCTGCGCGGGACCGGGCCGACCGGCCTCCGGTCCCGGGCCAGGGCGTGCAGGCGCGCCGGCAGCCCGTAGTAGTGGGTGGCCGCCGTCTCGGCGGCCAGCGCCAGCGAGGCCACCGGGTCGGGGTCGGTGGCCAGCACCTGGCAGGCGCCCGCGTACACCGCCGAGTTGAGGTGCATCACGTGGTAGAGCGGCAGGTGGTTGAGGGTGACCGAATCCCCGTCGAGGCGGTGTGCGGCGGCGATCTGGGCGGCGTTCGCCACCAGGTTGCGGTGGGTGAGCCGGACGCCCTTGGGACGGCCGGTGGTGCCGGTCGTGAACTGGATGCACACGTCCTCGTCGAGACCGAGGCCGGGGCCGAGATCGAGGCCGGGGCCGGGGCCGAGATCGAGGCCGGGGCCGGGGCCGGGGCCGGGGCCGGGGCCGGTGTCCAGCAGCCGGGCGGCCGGTACGGGCGCCCGGTCGAGGACGGCGGCCAGCGGCAGGCAGTCGCCCGGGACCACCGCGTCGGGCGCGTCGGTGACGACGACGGTGGTCAGGGCGGGCAGCCGGTCGCGCAGCTTGACCAGCAGTTCGGCGGTGGCGGCCGGTACGAACGCCACTTCCACGGCGGCGGCCGCGAAGACGTGGGCCAGCCCGGCCTCCTTGATGAGCGGGTTGACCAGCACCACGGTGTTCCCGCTCCGCGCGGTCCCGTAGTAGGCGGCCGCGAAGACCGGGGTCAGGGTGTTGGCTGTCCCGACCCGGGCGCCGCGGCGGCCGCAGGCGTGCTCCAGGTACCCGGCGAAGCGGTCGGCCTCGGCGTCCAGTTCCGCGAAGGTGACGCTCCGGCCGCCCGGCCCCGCACCGGTGCGCAGCGCGCACCCGGAGGGGTTGCGGACCGCCGCACGGCGCAGCAGGCCGTCCAACGGGAGTTGCGGGTACACGAGTCTCGCCATGGTGCCGTCCTCCTGGCTCCCGAAGGGGCGGCCGCGGCTGCGGCAGGACCCTCACCCTGGCCAGGAACGCTTGAGGAGTCTTCGAAGGCCGCTCGATCCGCGCCGCAGAGACTGTGCAGATCCGACGGAATGGAGCCCGCCATGACGAACGCCCAGATGCTCGCCCACCCCCCGCAGGAGCGTGATTTCAGCCTGGTGTACGCCGAGGTCCAGCAGTTCTACGCGCACCAGATGCAGCTCTTCGACTCCTTCGAGGCGGAGCCGTGGGCGGGTACGTTCACCGAGAACGCCGTCTTCGACGTGCCGACCCTGCCGGCGCCGGTGCGCGGCCGCGCCGAACTCGCGGCGAACGTGCGGCGCAACCGGGAACTGCAGGCCAAGACCGGTGAGCAGCTGCGGCACTGGCTGGGCATGCTCGATGTGCAGCGGCAGGCGAACGGCACGCTGCGCACCCGCTGCTACGCGCTGGTGTACATGACGCCGCGCGGCGGCGAGTCACGGGTGCACCGGGTGTGCGTGATGGAGGACGACCTGGTCCTGTGCCGCGGCCGGTGGCGGGTCAGCCACCGCCTGGTGACGCGGGACGACCTGGCCTGACCGGGCCCGGCGGCCGTGGCCGGCGCTGACTCCGTCGCGCAAGACCCGCAGAACGCACGCGGAAGGCACGCAGAACGCACGCAGCCGCCCGGGAGGACCGGGCGGCGCTGCGGTACAGGGCTGTGCGGAACGTACGGGGGAAGGACTCGGGGGCGCGGATCGGCCTCAGACCGCGGTCCGGGCGGCCAGCACGCGGTTGACCATGTCGAGGTAGCGCCGCGGGGTGTCGGCCTCCTCGAACGCCTCCTCGTCGAGCACGATGGAGAACTCCCGCTCGATGTAGCCGGTGGTCTGCAGGATCGCGAGGGAGTCGTAGCCGAGCTCCACCCAGTACAGGTCCAGGACATCGCCTTCGAGGTCGACGCCCTCCTCCTCACCGGCGCACTCCCGCAGGATGCGGGTCAGTACGCCGAGTTCCAGCCGGTCCATCGTCTACCTCTTTCTCTTCGGGTGGGTCGAGGGGGATCAAGCGCCCGGGGCGCGGACGACGACGGCGGAGTTGAACCCGCCGCGGCCGCGGGCCAGTACCAGGGCGGTACGCAGCCTCGTGCCGGTCCGGGGGGCCCCGGACACCAGGTCGACCGGGCAGTCGGCGGCGGGCGCCGCGGTGCCCGTGGTCGGCGGGATCACCTGGTCGCGCAGGGCGAGGAGGGCCGCCGCGAGGTCGAGGGCGGCGCCTCCCGCGGAGAGCCGGCCGGTCATGGTCTTGGGCGCGGTGACGGGCACCGCGCCGGGGCCGAACAGCGCGGCGATGGCCTCGGCCTCGAGACGGTCGGCCGTGCGGCTGCCCGCGGCGTCCGCGAAGACCACGTCGACCTCGTCGGGCCGGACGCGGGCGTCGGCGAGCGCGAGTTCGGCGGCGGCTCCGAGCCGGGAGGTGCCCCCGCCCGAGCCGGCGCCGGGGCCGGCCGGGTCGAAGGTGGCCGCGTGCCCGGCGATCGTCCCGTACACCCGGGCACCTCGCAGCCGCGCCTCCTCGGCGTCCTCCAGGACGAGGTGGGCGCCGCCCTCGCCGGTGACGTGCCCGCTCGCCTCCTCGTCGAAGGGCAGGTAGGCGCGGGCCGGATCCCCACAGGTGCTGAGTTCGCCGCCCGCGATGTGGGCGGCCCAGCCCCAGGGGCAGATGGCGGAGTCGATGCCGCCGCTCACCACGAGCCGGGCGCCCTTGCGGATCTGGCGGCGGGCGTGCGCCACCGCGTCGAGCCCGCCGGCCTGTTCCGAGACGATGACGCCGCTGGCGCCGCGCAGTCCGTGCCGGATGGAGATCTGACCGCTGTTGACGGCGTAGAACCAGGCGAAGGACTGGTACGCGCTGACGTACTTGCCGCCCTTGCTCCACAGCGCCTGCAGCTCGCGCTGTCCGAACTCGAACCCGCCGTAGGAGTTCGCCGTGACCACGCCCGCCGCGTAGGGCGGCATCGAGGCGGGGTCGGCGCCGGAGTCGTCCAGGGCCTCCTTGGCGGCGGCCAGCGACAGCCGGGTGACCCGGTCGGTCTGCTGGAGCAGCCGGCTGGGCACGTGGTCCTCGTCGACGAATCCGGGCACCTCACCGGCCAGTTTGACGGGGTACGAGGAGGCGTCGAAGCGGGTGACGGGGCGGATGCCGCTCTCGCCGCGCAGGACGGCGGCCCACCAGGCCGCGGTGCCCAGCCCGTTGGGGGCGGCCACACCGATCCCGGTGACGACGGGGGCCGCGGTGGCGGTGGCAGTGGCAGTACTCATCGTGCCGCCTTCACATTCGGACTCGTCAGGATCATCGCGCTCTGGAAGCCGCCGAACCCGCTGCCGACGGTCAGCACCGCGTCGGTGCGCTGCGCGCGGGCGGTGAGCGGGGTGTAGTCGAGGTCGCAGGCCGGGTCGGGCTCGTGCAGGTTCGCCGTCGGCGGCACCGTGTCGTGCTCGATGGCCAGGGCGCAGGCGGCCACTTCGAGGGCGCCGATCGCGCCGAGCGAGTGCCCGATCATCGACTTGATGGAGCTGACCGGCACTTCGCGGGCCCGCTGCCCGAGGCTCTGCTTGAACGCCTCGGTCTCGTGCTTGTCGTTCTGCTTGGTGCCCGAGCCGTGCGCGTTGATGTAGTCGATCCTCCCGGGGGCCAGCCCCGCCTCGCCGAGGGCGGCGGTGATGGCCTCGGCCATCTCCGCACCGTCCGGGCGCAGGCCGGTCATGTGGTAGGCGTTGCTGCGCGAGGCGAACCCGGCGATCTCGGCGTAGATGTGCGCGCCGCGGCGGCGGGCGTGCTCGTACTCCTCGATGACGAGGACGGCGGAGCCCTCGCCGAGCACGAAGCCGTTGCGGGTGGCGTCGAAGGGCCGCGAAGCGGTCGCCGGATCGTCGTTGCGCGTGGAGGTGGCACGGATGGCGTCGAAGCAGGCGGCGGTGATCGGAGTGATGGGCGCCTCGGTGGCGCCGGTCACCATCACGTCGGCGCTGCCCTCGCGGACCAGGTCGGTGGCGTGCCCGATCGCGTCGAGTCCCGAGGTGCAGCCGGTGGAGACCAGGGACACCGGGCCCTGCGCTCCGACGGTACGGGCCACCTCGGCCGCCATCGAGCTGGGCACGAAGTAGTCGTAGAGGTGGGGCGCGGCCTTGGTGTGGTCGACCAGGGCCCGGGTGCCCCGGTCGCTGACGACCCCGTACTCGGCGTCCAGTCCGGTGGTGCAGCCGAGCGCGCTGCCGAGGGTGACCCCGGTCCGCGCGGGGTCGAGGGCCCCGCGGATCCCGCTGTCCGCCAGAGCCTCGCGGGCGCTGACCACGGCGAACTGCGCGGCCCGGTCCAGGCGGGTGCTCTCCTCGGGCGTCAGCCCGTTCTCGAGCGGGTCGAAGTCGGCCTCGGCGGCGATCCGCGAGCGGAAGGTGGAGGCGTCGAAGAGGGTGATGGCGCGGGTGGCCGTACGCCCCTCGGTCAGCAACGACCAGAACTCCTTGGTCCCCGGGCGGCCGGGGGCCACGACCCCGATCCCCGTGATGACGACTCGTCTCATCGCCCTTCTCCCTGTTCTGTGTTCCGGCGCAGCACGATCCGGGCGGCGCGGCCCAGCAGCCGCGGCAGTTGTGGGTCCCGTACGAAGAAGTGGTCGCCCGGCAGCGTCCGGCGGACCAGCCGCCCGGTGGTCCATCCGCCCCACGCGTCGAGCGCCCGGGCGTCCGCGAGGAGGTCCTCGGTACCGTTGACGGCGAGCACCGGGACGGTCAGCTTGCCGGTGGCGGTGTCACGCAGGTCCAGGGCCAGGCGCAGGTCGTCCCGGAGTACGGGCAGTACGCACCGGTGCCACAGGTCGCCGGGGCGCAGCCCGGCCGGGGCCGCGCCGAAGGCCTCCATGACCTGTACCAGTTCGAGGTCGGGCAGTTCCGCCGCACCGGCGAGCGCGGCGGGGGCGTCGGGCGTCGGGCAGGCGCCGATGGCGAGCAGCGAGGGCTGCGGCAGCCCGGCCTGTTCCAGTGCGCGCGCGACGGTGTAGGCGACCAGCCCGCCGAGGCTGTGCCCGTACAGCACGTACGGCACGCCGGGCTCGTCGGCCACCTGGTCGATCAGCGGCTTGAGGTCGGCGAGCAGCTCGCCGCGGGTGGTGACGCGCGCCTCGCGCCGCCGCCGGTCGCGCCCGGGCAGCGGCCAGGCCAGGACCTCGACCCCGTTCCCGGCGGAGGTGCTCCACCGCCGGAACGCGGACACGCCGGCCCCGGCGTGCGCGAAGCAGTGCAGCCGTATGTCCATCGCCGTCCTCCCCCAAACCTCGCTTCGTCGTCCCGACTCTCCCCAACCCCGCTGGAGAGCCGCTGGACCCGCACTCCTACGCGGTGTGTACGAAGCCCTCCGCGTACTGCTTGGCGAGGTTGAGGGTGGCCGTGCTGTTGCGGCCGAGCGCCTCGCGCACGTAGCGGCGGCACTCGGGGATGCCGGCGTCCGCGCCGAGCACCCGGGTGATGTTCTCGGGACGCAGCAGCACGCCGTGGTGCGAGGTGACCCGCACCCCGCTCCCGTCCTCCTCGACCGACCACTCGCCGGTGTGCGCCGCCATCAGCAGCGGCGTCGCCGTCTGCTTGTAGACGATGCGTCCGGCGTGCGGGAAGCAGACCCGGACCGACTCGGTGGTGTGGGACGCGCCGTCCGCGGTGAGGGTGTCCATGGACATCACCTGGATGCCGGGCTCGTCCTCGGTGACGTCGAGGCGGGAGACGTGGGGGACCAGGCGCGGCCAGTCGCGGACCCGGTGGAGGAACTCGTAGACCAGTTCGGCCGGACCGTCGACGCGCACCGAGTCCTTGAAGGAGAGCACCAGGCCGTCCAGGAGCGTCCAGCCCTCGGCGAGCTTCTTCAGATGGGCCAGCTCGGCGCGGCTGTTGGTGTCGGTGGCGCGCTCGACCCAGGCCACGTCCGCGGCGTCGTCGCCGGCGACCGTGAAGTCGTGCAGCAGCGTCAGCCTGGACTGCGAGGGGCTCAGCGCTTCGACCGTCCAGGTGCCCGCCATCGAGGTCAGCGGCTCGGCCGGCACCTCCTGGCGGAAGTCGATGCGGCGTGCCGCCGCGTCCAGGACCCGCCGTGAGGTCCAGGACCTGACGCTGCCGTTGGCCGTGGCCCACATGCGCAGGTGCTGGCGGGTGCCGTCGAAGTCCAGCTGCTCGACGTGGACGTTGGGCGGGAAGTACAGCGGCCACTGGGACGCGTCGGCGATCAGGCCGTAGACCACCCCGGCGGGCGCGGCCACGGTCACCTCGTGCGTGGTGTGGTGGAGTGGACCGGCAGACATCGTGGAGTCCTCTTTCGGGGTCAGAAGTTGCCCAGACCGCCGCAGACGTTGAGTGCCTGCGAGGTGATGGACGAGGCGAGTTCGGTGGTGAGGTAGCCGACCAGCGCGGCGACCTCTTCGGGGGTGGAGTAGCGGCCGAGGGGGATCTTCGCGGTGAATTTCCGCATGACCTCTTCCTCGGAGCTGTCGTACGCGGCCGCGTAGCCCGCCCGTACCCGCTCGGCCATCGGCGTCTCGACGTAGCCGGGGCAGACCGCGTTGACGGTGACGCCGGTCGGTGCCAGCTCGTTGCCGAGGGCCTTGGTGAAGCCGACGACTCCGTGCTTGGACGCCGAGTACGGGGCGCCGAGGACGACGCCCTGCTTGCCCGCCGTGGAGGCGATGTTGATGATCCGGCCGTACGGGGCTCCCTCCAGCCCGCCGTTCTTGAGCACCTCGCGCGTCATCAGGAAGACGCTGTTGAGGTTCGTGTCAATAACGTCGTACCACAGCTCGTCGCTGATGTCGGAGGTCGGTCCGCCGCCGCTGCGCCCGGCGTTGTTGACCAGGACGCCGATCGGGCCGAACGCATCGACCGCCGCGCGGACCAGGGCGGCCACCGACGCGCGGTCGCGCACGTCGGCCGCGGCGCCGTCGACGTCGAAGCCCTCGCCGCGCAGCTCGGCGACGGTCTTCTCGACCTGCTCCTCGGTACGGGCGCACAGGAAGACGCGGTGGCCGCGGGCGGCCAGGTCCCGGACCACGGCGAGACCGATCCCGCTGGTGCCCCCGGTGACCAGGGCGGCCGGCTTCTTCTGTGCACTCATCGGTGTCCCTCCGCAGCGTTGATGCCCTGACCGTGTCCTGGACGCCTCGACGGCGGCACGAACAGGCCTTGAGGACCGCTCGACCCGGGTGGGCGACGGTGGCGGCACGCAGCAGAAGGGAGTCGCACATGAGCGTCCAGGTCGAGGCCACCACCACGGAGATCGCGGACGGGGTGTACGCCTACGTGCAGCCCCACGGCGGCTGGTGCCTGAACAACGCGGGCCTCGTGGTCGGCGCGAACGGGCAGGCCCTGCTCGTCGACACCGTCGCCACGGAGCGGCGCGCACGGCTGCTGCGCGAGGAGGTCCTCAAGCGCGCGGCGCCGCCGCGCGCCCTGGTCAACACCCACTTCCACGGCGACCACACCTTCGGCAACTACCTGTTCCCCGAGGCCGTGCTCTTCGCCCACGAGGAAGCCCGCACGATGATGTCCGCCACCGGGCTCGGCCTGACCGGCCTGTGGCCCGACGTGTGCTGGGGCGAGCTGGAGGTCGCGCTGCCCGATGTCACCTACCGGGACGCGCTGACCCTGCGCATCGGCGGGGTACGGGCCGAGCTGCTGCACCTGGGACCGGCCGCGCACACCACCGGGGACACCGCCGTCTGGCTGCCCGAGCAGCGCGTGCTGTTCGCCGGTGACCTGCTGATGTCCGGGGCCGCCCCGTTCTGCCTGATGGGGTCCGTCTCCGGATCGCTCGCGGCGATGGAGCGGCTGCGGGACCTCGGCGCCGAGACCGTCGTCCCGGGCCACGGACCGGTCGGCGGCCCTGATCTGATCGAGTCCAACGCGGCGTACTTCCGCTGGCTCGCCGAGCAGGCGCGGCTAGGCGTCGCGGCGGGTCTGACCCCGCTCCAGCTGGCCCGCGAGCTCGGCGACGGGCCGTTCTGCGCACTGCTCGACGCCGAACGCCTCGTACCGAACCTGCACCGGGCCTACGCCGAACTGGCCGGTGCGGCGCCCGGCGACCCGCTGGACGTGGGCGCCCTCTTCCAGGAGATGGCCGAATTCAACGGCGGAGTACCTGCCTGCCACGCCTGACGGGTCAGTGGGCCGCACGGGACCGAGCCGCGGATCCAAGGGCCAGGGCCAGCTCACGGGCCGCATCGGCGCTGCCGTCGCCGCGGCCGGCGACCGCGACGGCCGGCGGGTCCCAGCCGTGCGCGGCGATGCGGTCGGCGACCTCGTACGCGACGCCGCCCGTGCCCAGGAAGCAGCCCAGCAGCAGCGGTTCGCCGGTCGCCAGGACGGGGCGCAGCGCCCGTAGGCACGCGGAGGCGTCGGCCGGGGCCGCCACCGTGGTCAGCGCCTCGGGCCCCGGGTAGGAGGCGGCGAGCCGGTCGTAGCAGCCGGGCGGCGCGTCCGCCGGGGGGAGCAGGCAGACCGTGCCCGCCCCGGGGTGGGCCCCCTGGCGCAGGGTGGTCAGGAGGTCGGCCGGGCGGGCCGCCATCGCGGGGACGCCGTCGCCGTCCAGCAGGGCGAGCGCGTCGGCCACGGTCGCGGACCGGCCGGCGGCGGGCAGTCCGCGCAGCAGCCGGGCGGTCTGGGCGAGGACCGCGGCCGCGTCCTCGTCGGCGATCCGGGTGCGGTCGTGGACCGCGGTCAGGACCAGCTCGCCGAGGGTGTCGTAGTGCGCGGCGAGCGTGAGGGGCGCCGCGGTGTGCGGTCCGACGGCCTCGGGCCGCTCCACCCGGATGCCCTGCGCGGCGAGTTCCTGGTGCAGGGCGCCGCGTCCGGGGCGGCCCGGCCGCAACTGTGGCGGAGCCTCGAAGGAGAGCACCGACTCGGTGAGCCCGTCCTCGTACGGGGAGCGGCCCGCCCAGGTGTGGATCTGCCCGGCGGAGACCCACTCGTAGGACGCCATGTCCAGGGCCCGGCCGCCCAGCGCGGCGAGCAGCTGCGCGACGGTGGCGGCCGGATCCACGTCCACGGACAGGGGCAAGGGGTTCCGCAGCGGCGCGGGGAGCGAGGCGACGCCTTCGAGGGGGATGCCGCGGCCCGACACCGCCACGGAGAACGCGACGGGGGTGGGGCCGGGGTCGGGGCCCGCGGCCGCCCGGTGCAGCAGGAGGGCCCAGGCGGCGTGCAGGACCGTGCTCTCGGCGGCGCCGCACCCGACGGCCCACTCCCGGAGCCGCAACGCCTCGTGGGAACGGAGCCGTTCACGGGTGCGGCCGTGGCCGGGCCGGGCGGTGAGGCGGCCGGCGAGGCGGCCCGTGAGGCGGGCGGGCAGGGTCACCGCACGGCGCGGGGGCGCGGCGGCGGACCAGAACGAGCGGGCGGGGCCCAGGTCCTGGGCGGACAGCCAGTTCCGGTGGTCGCGCAGGTCGGGGCGGCGTTCGCCGCCGTGGGGGCGGCCGTCGGCGAGGTAGGCGCGGTAGAAGGCACTGAGGAGGATGTCGAGGCTGCGGCGGTCCAGCAGGGCCTGGTGGTAGGTGATCAGAACCCGGGCGACCGGCCCGATGGCGGGGCCCTCGTCGAGGACGGCGATGCGCAGCGGGCCCGGCCGGCGCAGGTCGAACTCGCGCCTGCGCTCGCTGACGAGCAGGGCCTGCCAGTCGACCGCACCCCGGGTGTGCCGGGTGATGTGCGGGGCGGCGTGGGGATGCACCGCGATCCGGGGCCAGGTGCCCCGCAGGGGGTCGGCCACGGCCGCGCGCAGCACCGACTCGCGGTCGAACACCGACTGCCAGGCGGCGGTGAACCGGTGCGGGTCCAGGGGCCCGTACCAGCGCCAGTGCAGCTGCTCGATGTGGAGTGCGGCCGCGGGGCCGGCGAGGGCGTCCAGCAGGACGTCGCGCTGGAGCGGGGTGGCCTGGACGGCCACGGGCGCGGGAACGGGCGCGGGCGCGGCCATCGACTCCCTCCCTTGGGCTTGTGTGCGCGAGTGGGTGAACGCGATGGGGTAAAGGGAAACGAGCGTGGGGGACGGTGCCCACACGGCGCTGACACGCCGCTGACACGCCGTGCCCCGCCGGGCACCGACAGCGGCCGCCCTCCCCGGGCGCCACCCTCCTGCACGGAAACCGTGCAGGTCAAAGGGGTTTCAGGGCCGCGTCGGCGTTCCAGGGGTTCTGGACGGGAGCACGAGCCGGGGCGGCCGCGTCCTTGAGGTCGCTCCGCGTCACAGGGTCCTGATGGCGGATTCCGCGTGCTGCTTGGCGAGGTTCAAGGTGGTGGTGCTGGTGCGGCCGAGGGCTTCCCGGACGTACGCCCGCGCCCGGTCGGTGTCCGCGCCGCGGCCGAGCACGTGCTCGACGGCCTCCTCGCGGAGCAGCACGCTGTGGCGCGAGACGACGGTGGTGCCGGTCTCGTCGGGGGTCACCGCCCATTCGCCGGTGTGCGCGGCGAACAGGATCGGCGTCTTCGTCTGTTTGTAGACGATCCGGCCGGCGTACGGGAAACAGACCCGGACCGACTCGGTGGTGTGGGTGGAGCCGTCAGCGGCCAGCGTGTCGGTGCTGACGAGCTGGACGCCCGGTACGTCCTCGGTGACGTCCAGGCGCAGGACGTGCGGAACCCTGCCGGGCCAGTCGGCGACCCCGTGGAGGAAGTCGTAGACGAGTTCGGCGGGACCCTTGATCCGTACCTCGTCCTCGAACGTCAGCAGCAGCTCGTCGAGCCGCTTCCAGCGCTCGGCGGTCTCCTTGAGCTGGGCGAGTTCGGCGCGGCTGTTGGTGTCGGTGGCTCGGCGGACCCAGTCGGCGTCCCCGGGGCGGTCCGCGGCGACGGCGAACTCGTGGACCAGGGTCAGCCGGGAGCGCTCCGGGCCCCGGGAGTCCACCGTCCAGGTGCCGCCCATGGACAGCGCGGGGGCCGCCGGGGTCTCCTGGCGGAAGTCGATGCGGCGGGACTGCGCGTCCAGCGTGCGGCGGGACAGCCAGGACCTGACGGCCCCGTTGGCGGTGACCCACATGTGGAACCGGTCCAGGGTCCCGTCGAAATCGAGCCGTTCGACGTGCAGGCTCGGCGGCATGAACAACGGCCACTGGGTCGTGTCCGCGATCAGCCCGTAGACCACGCCCGCGGGCGCGGCCACGTCCACCGTGTACGACGTGCGGTGCGTCCGCTCACCTGACATCGGCTCCTCGCCTCCCTCGCCCTCGATCATGAGAGAGTGCCGGGCCGGGCCGGAGGAACGCTCGATACCCCCTCGGCCGCGGGTGTACGAACGCGCGGGACACGCACGGGACCTGCGTGGGAACGGACCGCGGTCACCGGCCGCGGTCCGCGCGCGGACCTCAGGCCGCGTAGAGGTCGAAGGTGGAACCGCGCCGCGGACCCGCCACCACGTCCAGCGCGGGGTCGACCGTCAGCATCGCCTGGTGCAGGCGCTGGAGCTGGGGCGAGGGCTCGACGCCGAGGTCGTCGATCAGCCGGATGCGCATCCTGCGGTAGACGTCGAGCGCGGTGGCCTGACGGCCGGACCGGTAGAGCGCCACCATCGCCTGCGCGTGCAGGCCCTCGTGCTGCGGGTGCCGGGCGATCAGCTCGGTGAGCTCGGCGATGACCTCCGTGTGCCGCCCCAGCCGCAGGTCGACGTCGATGCGCCGCTCCACGGTCACCAGCCGGCTCTCCTCCAGCCGCATCACCTCGATCGAGAGGATCGGCCCCACGCGTACGTCGACCAGCGCGGGCCCCTCCCACAGCGCGAGCGCCTGCCTCAGCAGGCTCGCGGCGAGGTCGTCGTCGCCCTCGCCGAACGCGCTCTGACCGGCCGTCACCAGCCGTTCGTACTCGTGCACGTCCACGGCCTCGGGGCCGATCTGCAGCAGGTAGCCGCCGTGCCGGGTCGCGAGCACCTCCTTGGCACCCGGGGCGCCGGGTCCCATGGCCGTGCCGAGCCTTCTACGCAGTTGCAGGATGTACGTCTGCATCGTGGTGAGCGCGCTCTGCGGCAGGTTCGTCCCCCAGATCTCCTCCATGAGGGTCGGTACGGGCATCACCCGCCCCGGGTAGAGCGCGAGCAGCGCCAGGATCTGGCGCGGCTTGCTGGCCGTCGGAACAATCGATCCCCCGTTGACTTCGGCACTCAACGGACCCAAGATCTGAATCTTCACGGTTTCCTCCGTACGTCGTCGAGTTCCCATCGATTTCAAGCCTTCGACTCGAGCACGTTAGCGGGGCGCAGGACGACATCCCCACAATCTCGAGCACCTGTTGAGCGCATCTCCAAGAGCTGGATTTCCGTAGCTTGATTCAGCTGCTAGATTTCCCCGCAGGGACGAAAACGGGCACCCATTTCCCCATGTCCGGCCCGCAGTCTTTCCGTGAGTCCCGCCGGATCGCCGGAAGGAGTCGCCACCATGGAATCCAGCGCACGCGACGACACGGGCGCACGGCGCCTCGACTTCCGCATCCTGGGCCCCGTCGAGGTGCACGACCTGGGAACGGGTGCGCGGATCGTGCCCTCCGGTGCCAAGCAGCGCGCCCTGCTGGCCGCACTCGTGGTGCGGGCCGGCGAAGTGCTCTCCGTCGACCGGCTCGTCGCCGAACTGTGGGGCGACGCTCCGCCCACGGCCGCGGCCAACGCGCTCCAGGCCCATGTCGCGCGGCTGCGCAGGCTGCTGGGGAGCGGAGCGGGCCGCAGCGGCCGGCAGTGGATCGACACCTACCCCGTGGGCTACCTGCTGCGCCTCGGCCGCGCCACCACCGACGCCCAGCGCTTCCACCGGCTGTCGGCCGAGGGCCGTGCGGTCTCCGCCTCCGACCCGGACCACGCCGCCGAACTGCTGCGCACGGCCCTGGAGCTGTGGCGGGGCCCCGCACTGGAGGGCAGCGGCCACGGGCCGATCTGCCTGGTCGAGGCGGACCGGCTGGAGGAGACCCGGCTGAGGGCACTGGAGGCCCGCTACGAGGCTGCGCTGAGGGGCACGGCGAACGGCGGGACCATCGACGAGCTGGAGCGGCTGACGGCCGCCCACCCACTGCGCGAGCGCTTCCACGAGCTCCTGATGGCGGCCCTGTACCGGTCCGGCCGCCATACCGAGGCCCTGGGCGTGTACGAGCGGGCCCGCCGGCAGCTGAGGGACGAACTCGGTGCGGAGCCGGGGCCCGCCCTGCGCGGCCGCATGGAGTCGATCCTCCACCACTCCCCCGCGGCCGTCGGACAGGAGACGGCCCTCCTGGATCTCGGCGCCGAAATCACCCGGCTGCGTGCTCAGGTCGAACACCTCACCCGGGAGCAGGAGGCGTTGGTACGCCGGTTCGATCTCCTGAATACTCCTTCGACGGCCGCGACCGTCTGAACACCCGAGTAATTACCTGAACCCCGCAGCAGCCGCATTCCAAGAATTCCCGCAACCATTCGAAAACGAGATCATTTCCCGAGCGCGACAGAATTCCCGGCCGAATCCGGCATCACCGGATCTCGAGCCCACGGGGACCGGCCCGACCCCACGGAAATCCGCGGCGGAGCCGGACCGGGGAATGCACCGGCCGACCGGGACTCGGCCGGGGCGGCCGGTCCCGGTCACCGCACTAGTCGGTCCCGGCCACCGCACTAGGCACTGTTTCTCGGATCTCCTGACGTGAGTGGGGTGTTGGGGTCAGGCTTGCCGTATGGGCCGTGGGGATCTGACGAACGCTGAGTGGGACCGGCTGGAGTCGTTCCTGCCTCCTGGTGGTGCTCGTGGAGGCCGGTGGAGTGATCACCGCCGGGTCATCAACGGGGTGCTCTACCGGGTCCGGACCGGTGTGCAGTGGCGGGATCTGCCGGAGCGGTTCGGGCCGTGGGAAACCGTCTATAAACGCCATCGCCGCTGGTCAGCGGATGGAACGTGGGCGATGCTGCTCTCTCGGATTCAGGCAGCCGAGGATGCCGCGGGCCGGATCGACTGGGAGGTGTCGGTGGACTCGACAGCAGTGCGGGCCCACCAGCACGCTGCCGGCGCGAGGAAGACACCGGCGGCATCCGGTCCTCAAAGGGGGACGTTCGGGGGACGAACCAGGTCGATCCGGTGTTGCGGAAACTGGAGGTCCGGCTCGAAGAAGTGGTCAGATCGGCGAGTGCCTGGGACGCTCCCGCGGCGGATTCACGACCAAGATCCACCTCGTCGCGGACGGCCGATGCCGGCCTCTCGCCCTCCTCCTGACACCCGGACACTACGGCGACGGGCCCCAGTTCGAGCGGGTGCTGGAGCAGGTTTCCGTACCCCGCATCGGCGTCGGAAGGCCCCGCACTCGCCCCGACCATGTCCTGGCCGACAAGGCCTACACATCCCGAAGGAACCGCTGCTACCTGCGACGACGCGGAATCCGGCACACAATCCCCGAACGCCTCGACCAGCAAAGACACCGCAAGAACCGAGGTTCCCGAGGCGGCCGTCCCACCGGCTTCGACAGCGAGCGATACAAGAAACGCAACACCGTCGAACGAGCCATCAACCGGCTCAAGGGCTTCCGCGCCGTCGCCACCCGCTACGAGAAACGCGCCTACATCTACCTCGGCACCGTCACCCTCGCAGCCCTCATCATCTGCTCCGCACATGATCCAAGAAACAGTGCCTAGTCGGTCCCGGCCCCCGTCAGCCACAGGGGCGTGCGCAAGAAGGCGGACGCGGGCAGCGGCACCGCGACGGCCCCGTTGCCCGGCGCCCTGTGCAGCGCCGCCCAGTCGATGTCCAGTCCCGACAGCCACAGCGCACGCAGCTGGTGCAGGTGCCCGGCCTGCCACAGCGCCGCGAGGTACCCCTCGGTCTCGGGTACGGAGCCCAGGCCCAGCGGGTCCGCGGAGCCGTCCCGCAGATCGGCGCAGGGCAACCGGCCCTGGACCAACTCCTCCAGGGCGCGCGCCAGCTGGGACGGGTCCGAGACGACCACCGCGAACCGGCAGTCCATGGCGGCCCGGCCGGCGCGCAGGGAGCGGGCGAGCACATCGAGCGGGGGCGCCTGACCGGGGACGCCGAGCAGCGCTGCGAACCGCTCGGCGGTGGCGGCCAGATGGGCGGGTGTCGGGGCGGACAGCACGAAGAGATCCTCCCCGACGTCACCGCCCGCCCGACCGCCCGCGTAAGCCCCAGACCGGTCCTGGGCCCGGCCCTGCGCCCGGTCCAGGCCCCGGTCCAGTCCCCTGTCCTGACCCCCGTCCTCGACCCCGGGCAGGTACTCCTCCAGGATCACCTGCGCGTCCACCCCGCCCGCTCCGCGCACCCCGGCCGAGACCCGGCGGGGCGGGCCCGCGTCGGCGGGCCAGCTCTTCGGCTCCTGGCGTCCGGGCCCGGGCAGGAGCATCCGGTGGCGCAGTTGGAGCAGCGCCCGGGTCACCACAGCGACGCCGGTCGCGGCGCCGGCGTCGCCGGTCACCGCACGGACGGACGCGGGGTCCACACCGGCTCCCACGCTGTCCGCAGGGACCGCGGCCGCCCGCAGCGCCTCCCGCAGCACCCGCGCGCCGGGCAGGCCCGCCCGGCCCTGCGAGCCGGTGTGGGCGACGGCGCTGCCTCGGATGACGGCATGGACCGTGTCTCCGTCGGCCACCGCCCGTTCCAGCGGCTTGAGCAGCAGCGCCCCGACGCCCTCGCCCGCCCCCGGGCGGCGGCTGGAGGAGTGCAGACGCAGCTGGACCCCGCCGACCAGCGCGGCCGCGCATTCGGCGCGGCGCAGGGCGCCGAGGGCGAGGTGGAGGGCGACGTGCACGGAGGACTCGGCCGTGTCGACGCACTGGCTGGGACCGGTCAGTCCCAACAGCCCCGAGAGCCGGTTGGGCAGGCTCCACGTGCCGCCGCGGGGCATCCGCCCGGGCTTGCCGAGCGCCCGCGCCTCGGCGGCGAGCAACGCGTAGTCGCCCGCTCCCGCACCGACGAACACCCCGACGCTGCGCGGCGTTCCGTCGGGCGCGGTGAGCGCGTCGAGCCTGCCGCCGGTGCATCCCGCGTCCTCGAGGGCCTCCCAGGCCGTCTCCAGGAAGAGCCGCTCCTGCGGGTCCATCAGCGCAGCCTCGTCCGCGCCGATCCCGAAGAACTCGGCGTCGAAGTCCTGTACGCGCTCCAGGTAGTGACCCGTCTCGGTGCCCGGGCGCCCCGGCGGCGGTACGGAGGCGGTGCCGCGGCCGCTGACCAGCCGCTGCCAGAAGGCGTCCAGGTCCGGGGCGCCGGGATAACGCCCGGCGATCCCCACCACGGCGACGGGCTCCCCGGCGGGGGCGGGGGCCTCGGCGGCAGGGACAGCCGGCGCGGCAGGGACAGCCGGCGCGGGAAGGACAGCCGGTGCGGGAGGGGCCTCCGACGCAGGTGGGGCATCCAACTCCGGTGGGGCATCCGACGAGAGGGGGGCCGCGGTCTCCACGATCCCCCGGGTGCGCATGAGCAGCGCAGCCGCCTGGGCCCGGTCCAGGGTGCCGTTCTTGAACCGGGTCAGAATCTCCTTCTCTTCCATTATCCGCGGCGGGCCAGCAGCACGACCGCCTGGTCCACGGTGAGCCGCTCCTCCCGCACCGCGTCGAGCAGGACGTCGAGTTCCGGGTTCCGCGGAAGGGGTGCGTCCGCCACGACCCCCGTCCGCGCCGCGATGTAGGCGGCCAGCGCGGCGATGTCCGGGTGGTCGTAGAGCGAGACGGCCCGCTCGGAAAGGCCGAAGGTGCGGTTGATCACCGCGATGAACTCCGCCCCGAGGATGGAGTCCAGGCCCAGCCGGTCGAAGGCGGTGGCGGGGTCGATGTCCCAGACGTCGCAGCACAGGATCCCGGCGAGCTGCTCGCGCAGCACCTCGGTGATGTCCCCGCGCACGACCATCGGAGCCGCCGCCGGGGGCGGTGCCATGACACCGGCGCCGCCTTGGCCCAGCTCCCGCGCGATCTGCTGCGCGAATTCCGCCGGAGTCGGATGCTCGTGCAGGTCGGTGGGGAGCGCCCGGGTCCCGTAGCGGGCGTTGATCACGGCGACGAACTCGACGGTGAGCAGCGAGTCGAGCCCGAGCGTGTAGAAGGTCTGCTCCGGGTCGATCTTCTCCGGCTGGATCCGCAGGACATCACCGAGCACTCGGCTGAGGTCCCTGAGCACATCGGCGGGGGCTGTCGGCGGCATGGTCCTGCTCGGTCCGGACTGGTCGATCGTCATCGGTGGCTCCTCCACTCTGTCGAAGGCGCCCGGCCTGTACCCGGCTCGTGCGCCCGGATCCGTTACACGGCGCTGCCGGTGAACTCCTGCCGCTGCCGGCCGTACGGGGCCTCGGGACCGCTCTGCTCGTCCGGAGCCTCGGTGCGGAAGTCCTTCGCCCGTCCGACCGGTACGAGGCTGGGCAGCAGCAGCGCCCACATCGTGGCCACCCTGCGCCGCAGTTCCTCGTACGGCATGCCGGTGCCGGCCATGACCTCGATCCCGCAGGCAGCCGCGGCGACCAGCGATTCGGAGCCCTCCCAGCGGCCCTCGCGCAGTTCGCCCGCGTCGCGGGCCTGCCCCAGCAGTTCGCACACCACACCCATCCACTCCTGGTGGAAGTCGGTGAGGCCGGACTCCCGGCCGAGGTGCTCCTTGGTGATGCGGAAGCTGGCGGGGATGGCCGGCTCCTCGTGCAGGGTGCGGGCCAGCCAGTGGGTGGTGTCGACCAGCGTCTGGAGCGGCGAGACGCCGGAGTCCCGCAGGCCGCGGACCCAGTCGTCGAGCATGGTGCAGCCGCGCTGCTGGACCGCTTCGGCGAGTTCGTCCTTGGAGGCGAAGTGGAAGTACAGCGCCCCCTTGGTCACTCCGGCCGCCCCGGCGATCCCGCCGAGCGTGGAGTTGGCGTATCCGTTGCGGGTGAACATCTCGGCCCCGGCATGGAGGAGGTTGCTGCGGGTCCGCTCCGACCGCTCCTGCACCGCACTGCCTCCTCGGCCCGTGGTCCGGGCCCGCCCGATCGTGGTGCGGCCCGTCATGTTCGCCACGGCCACCTCAGCCCACACGTACGAGTCGTTCGCCGTCGGTCTCCGCCGCTTCCACAGCGAGCTCGGGACCGGCCATCAGGATGGAGCGCTGCAACCGGCGCAGTGCGGCCGAGGGTTCGAGGCCCAGCTCCCGTACGAGCGTCGCGCGCAGCCGCTGGTAGACGTCGAGGGCCTCGCCGCGGCGGCCGGAGCGGTGCAGGGCGAGCATGAACTGCCCGTGCAGGTTCTCGTGGGTGCGGTACCGGCTGACGAGCACCGTCAGTTCGGCGAGCAGCGCGCGGTGCCGGCCGAGCCGCAGGTCGGCTTCGATGCGCTGGTCGAGCGCGCACAGCCGGGTCTCCTCCAGCCGCTTGGCCTCCATGTCCAGCTGAACGCCGCCCTGCACGTCGGCGAAGGCGGGACCCGACCACAGCGACAGCGCCTCGCGCAGCAGCCGGGCGGCGGTGGGGAAGTCCCCGGCGTCCATGGCCCGGTAGCCCATCCCGGCGAGCCGGTCGAACTCGCGGACGTCGCTGGTGCCGCCCCCGCTGTTGAGCAGGTAGCCGCCGGGGAGGGTGACGAGCACGCCCTTGGCCGTACGGGGCCCTGCGGATCTCTCGTGACCCTCGTGCTCCTCGTGCCCCTCGGCGGGGTCCCGTTCCAGGGCGGTGGAGATCAGTGCCCGCAGCTGGAGCACGTACGTCTGCAGCGTGGTGCGGGCGCTGCGCGGCGGTTCACCGGCCCACAGCTCGTCGATCAGTGCGGAGACCGGTACGACCTGGTCCGCGTGGAGGGCCAGAAGAGCAAGCACCTGACGGGGCTTGGGCGCGGTGGGCATGATCGAGAAGCCGTTCTCACGCACTGAAAGTGCGCCCAGTACATCGATGTCCACGCCGAATTCCCCCTGGTCTGTGGGTGATCTCGCCCTACTGAGGCATGACCAGTAAAAAACAGGACCGACGGTTTGTCAATATAAAACCGTCCGCGCTGTTTTTAATGCGCCCCACCCCGCCCCCCTCCACCACATACCACCTGACCTGCACTTTCCCTCCAGATCGACCGATCGAGGGGCCGCCAGGAAACCTTTCATGCTCCTAAATGATGATCCACCCCGTTCTTTCATCCCGTATTGCCGGATTGAGTCCGATTCGTACAACGGTGTTGATCAGCCACCCCGACACCCCTCGACACTCCAACAGCGCGACAGGGTCCGCCTGGTGGCCGAGTCGCGGCGAACGACGCATATGCCGCGGGCTCCTCGTGACGCAGGGCCGGGACGCACCGCCGGCGCCGCGCGATGAGGAAGGCGTACCGGCGGTCACCCCGGGAGGCCGTGAACGGTGCACGCGACCGATCGACAGGCCCAGGGGCGGCAAAGCGGAAGCTGCCGACGGTGCGGCGAACATCGACGGCCCCCCACCGCGGCGCCCCTTGCGGCACCGGACAACGGCGATGCGGCCGTGCGGGTTCCGATCCCCCACCACCGGGCAGGAAGCAGGCCAGCAAGGGACGTTTTTGTCGAACGCCTGCCCTACTCTCGACCGCGGAACCGACCGCCGCGCCCGCCCATACCCGAAAACCCGGGCACCGATCCCGCCCGGGACCGCGCCGAAGAGCCCGAACGGCACCACCTCTGCCGACCCCCTCGAACAGCCCGCCACCTGCAAGAACGTCAACCACCCACCCCCGGGCCAGGACCCCTCGCCGAAGCGCCCCGGACTAAAGAGCGACTAAGGCTGCACTGGAGGTCGCCCCCGGCCGACGGGAAGCCTCGTATGTTGGCCGAACCGCGGCTGGTCGGAGCGAGCACCTGCGGCAGAAATGTTCAGGAGTCAATCACTCCGGATAATCCCGTTTCGTGGATGATTCCCCCTGGAAATTAAACCGGATGGTATGTATCTTTCCTTCCATCCGCACCTCGCCATCGCTGTTCAGGGGGAACAATGACTGCGAGCACGTTTCAGGCTGCACGCTCAACGGTGGACGCGTACCAGGTGAACGTCACGGACGGCTCCCGGAGACCCCACGCCGACCTGCGCTTCCCCACCCTGACGGCCACGGTCCCGAAGGAGTTCGTACACCGCGCCGCCGTCGCCGAGGTCATGCTCACCAACTGGTGGCGTCAGGACGAGACACACTTCCGGGTTTCCGCGCAGTGGTCCCGCAGCCACAGCTTCTTCACTCTCATCGACGGCGAGTCCTACGACCCGCTCATGGCCGCCGAGACGATCCGCCAGCTCGGCACGCTCCTGGCACACGCCGAGTTCGGGCTGCCGCTGGGCCACCAGTTCCTGGTCCACGACTTGGCCGTCGCCGTGCGGCCGGAGCACCTCTCCGGCGCCGGCAAGCCCGCCTCGCTCGACATCGACGTCGTCGCCACCATGGTCAGGCGGCACCGCGGAGTTCTGGCCGGCATGCGGCTGGAGGTCGTGATACGCCGCGACGGGAACATCGTCGCGACGGGAGGCGGCTCCTACACCTGTCTGAGTCCGGCGGTCTACGCCCGTCTGCGCGGCGGCCGCACGCTCAGCAGCGAAGGAGGTCAGCCGCCCCTCATCGCTCCGGCCGCACCCCAGAGCGTCGGACGGATGTCCCCCATGGACGTCGTCCTCTCTCCCACCACCGAGGCGAACCGCTGGCAGCTGAGGGTGGACACCCGCCACCCCGTGCTCTTCGACCACCCCCTCGACCACGTGCCGGGCATGGTGCTGCTCGAAGCCGCTCGCCAGGCCACGGCCGGCCTGCTCAAGCGCTCTTCTCTCCTCCCCCTCGACATCGCCGGCGACTTCAGGCGCTACGTGGAGCTGGACTCGCCCTGCATGATCGAGGCCCGCCGCATGCCCCGGCAGCTGCCCGACGGTGCGGACACCATCCTGGTCACCGGCCACCAGGACGGCGCACTCTGCTTCAGCGCCACCGTCTCCGCATAGCCGCGAACCAACTCCGCATCACCGCACGGCACCGCCTGCACCGCGCCCCTCGGACCGGAGCAACGGCGCCCGTCCGCGATGCACGGCGTCCTCATCCAGCACGATCCGGTCAGACGGACCGTGTGAGAGGACCCACCCCACACCAACCTCCCCTGCACCCAGGCCCTGACGCCACTCGGCCAAGAAGCCATACGAAACACCATCGGCGGAATCCGCCACCCACCGCCGACCCACCCAACGCCGTTAACGCCGTTAACGCCGTTAACGCCAGCCCGCCCCACCCTCCCCCACGACGACCGCACGGACCCTCTCCCCACTTAACGGCGTTAACGCCGTTAATGGCGTCAAGCCCCCACCACCCCCGTCGGCATTAACGCCGTTAACGCCGTTAAGCCCTCGCCGCCGCCAACCCACCACCCCCGACTCCCCACTCATCACACCCGACTGACGACGCATCCAGGTACAAACAACCCCAGATCCTCCACACTCCCGCACCACTTCGTTAGCAAAACTCAAGCGTGGCGCCCACAAGCACCCACGAACGTTAGTAAAGTCCCTCTCATGACTTCGCCCTCGTCACAGAACGACCGAGAGAAGGTCGTCTCCAAACTCCCTCCGTGGCTGCGCCAGGAACTGAAGATCCGGACCGCCCAGTTGCGGGTGGACATCCAGGACGCCGTTCACCAGGGCATCGCCCACTGGAGCGCGCTCGCCTCCTCCCCCTCCCCCGTCGACACCTCCGGCGCCGAGTCCTTCTCCACCTGGCTGCCCTCCGGCCAGTGGGAGTCGTTCCGCACCGACTCCAAGGACCGCGGCGTCTCGCTCATCCAGGGACTCGCCCAAGCCGTCCGCCTCTGGCTGGAGATGAACCCGGCCCCCACCGTGAAGCGGCCCTCCGTCGTCCGCCGCATCGTGGTCTGCAACCAGAAGGGCGGCGTAGGCAAGACCGCCATCACCGCCGGCACGGCCGAGGCCCTCGCCGAGGACCCCGCCAGCCTCCACCCGGTCCGCGTGGCCCGCCAACTGGCCCGGCTCTCGGCCTCCGAAGACGGCTACGAGCCCGGCTCCGAATCGGCCGCACCCGTCGACCTGGAAGACCTGCCCGGCCTCGGCATGCGCGTCCTGATCGTCGACTTCGACCCCCAGGGCCACCTCACCAAGCAGCTCGGCGGACAGCCGCTGCCCATCGGCGGCGACAGCCTCACCTGCCACATGGCGGGCGAGGCCAAGGGTCCCCTCTCCGACCTGATCCTCCCCATCCCGGACGAACGCTTCGGCGACCGGCTCCACGTCCTGCCCGCCTGCACCGACGCCTTCCTCCTCGATGTCCGCCTCTCCACCGTCCGCGCCCGCGAAGCGGCCCTGGAACGCGCACTGGCTCCCGTCGAGGCCGACTACGACGTCATCCTCATCGACTGCCCGCCGAGCCTCGGCCTCAGCATGGACGCGGCCATCTACTACGGGCGGCGCCGCGACACCGAGCAGCCCGGCGCCTCGGGCGCGCTGATCGTCGTCCAGGCCGAAGACTCCTCCGCGGACGCCTACGACCTCCTCACCTCCCAGATCAACGATCTGCGCGACGACCTCAGCCTCGACATCGACTACCTCGGGCTCGTCGTGAACCTCTACGACGGCCGGCGCGGCTACATCGCGACCTCGTCCCTCCAGGCCTGGATGGACATAAAGGATCCCCGCGTGGTGGCCATCGTTCCCGACCTGAAGGAACAGCGCGAAGCCGTCCGCGTGAAGCAGCCGCTTTTCGTCTACGCACCCAAGGGCGACCAGGCCATCGCGCTGCGCGCCCTCGCAAGGGAGATCTCATGAGCAAGGCCGACAAACTCGGAGTCTCGAGCTCCTTCGCCCGAGCCCAGCCGGTCGGCATCAGCCCCCGCCGCGCAGCCATCGCCGAGGCCACCGGCGCCCCCACCTCCGGTGTGGTCCCCCCGTCCGAGGTGCCCATCGAAGCCCTCGCGCACAACCCGTTCAACCTCCGTGAAGACCTCACCGAGATCGACGAACTGGCCCAGTCCCTGAGCGTCCGGGGCCAGCTGCAGCCCCTCGCCGTCGCCACCCGCATGGCGTTCATGGAGGCCCACCCGGGCCAAACCGACGGCCTGGGCCGCGCCCCGTACGTGGTCATCGACGGCAACCGCCGCCTGGCGGCAGCCCACCGGGCAGGCCTTCGGACCATGCACATCCACGTCAACGACTCCCTCGCCACCTCGGCGGCGGACATCCTGGAGTCGGCGCTCATCGCCAACGTCCACCGCGTCGACGTGGCCCCCATGGACCAGGCCCGAGCCCTTGAACAGCTCGTCGAAGTCCACGGCTCCCAGGCCCAGGTGGCCAAGCGGCTCGGCAAGACTCCGGCCTGGGTCTCCCAACGCCTGACCCTCCTCAACCTCACCCCGGAGCTCCAGGACAAGGTGGAGACGGGCGAACTGAAGGTGGAACCGGCCCGCCGCATCGGCCGCCTCCCCCAGGAGGACCAGGCGGCAGCGGTGGAGGAAACCGTTAACGCCGTTAATCCCCCACGCCAACGCACCCGCCCGACAACCAACGCACCCCGGCTGATCACCCCCGAGGCCGAGCCCGCCGCAGCGTCCACGGCTGCCCCCACCTCAGCCCCGGCGGCCCCCACTCCGGCAGCGACCCCGTCCCCCCGCCGGATCACGATCGTGACGGACTCCCCCGAGACCGTCGCGGACGCCCTCACGGCGCACCTCACCCCGGACGATCTGAAGGCGGTCACGGAGCTGCTCCTGACCCGCATCTGACACGACCCGGGGGCGCTAACGGACCGACGGACCATTAACGCCGTTAACGCCGTTAACGCCCCCACGTGTGTTCCACGTGCGTTCCACGGTGCGGTTCACATAGGCTGCGCCTGGAGGTTCTCATGCTCAACGCGCACAACAACGAACAGACCACGCTCTTCGCCGCGGTCGACGCCCTACTCGAAGAGGCGGCGGCACAGGACGCCCTCCCGCACCCGGACGAGCGCAAGCGCCTCCGCGAAGCGGCCGGCCTGAGCCAGGACCAGATCGCCCAGGCCCTCTCCGTCCGCCGCGAGACGGTCACCTCCTGGGAGACCGGCCGCACGGCCCCCCGCCCTCCCAAGCGTGCCGCCTACGCCCGCCTCCTCAACGGCCTCGCAGACCTCCACCCCGTTAACGCCGTTAACGCCGTTAACGCCACTCCCCACGCCGAAGCCGCCGAGGCCCCGGGCTCAGCCCCCCTTAACGGCGTTAACGCCGGAGCCCAGACGGCATCCCCCGTTAACGCCGTTAATGCCACCCCCCGCGCCGAAGGCGCCGGGCCCCAGGGCTCAGCCCCGGAGACGGGGTCTGGGGCGGAGCCCCAGTTTCGGGAAGGGGCGGGTAGGGGAACAGCCCCGCAGGGCCCCACCCCCCCGCCGACCACCACTGGCACCCACACCCACCCCCCCGCCACCGTTAACGCCGTTAACGCCGTTAACCCCCCGCGCCCGCACTCCACCCCCCTGGAAGGCAACGGCCCCCTAGCCGTCCTGGACGGCACCGGCCAGGCCCACGCCGCCGGAGGCATCGTCCTCGCGCCCCCCGCCACCCTCCCCGCCCTCATCTCCTGGGCCCTGGGCCCCGACGCCGACCTCCGCTCCCCCCGCCTCCACCGCAACGGCAAGGACGGCGACCCCCTCCTCGTCCTCACCCCCGCCGCCGCCGAGTCCCTGGGCCTGCCCCTAGTCCTCGAAGACCGCCGCGGCCTGCGCCTCCCCGACGACCACCCCGTCATCAAGCAGCTCACCAAAGCCAAGTGGCAGCTGACCCGCCGCGGCTTCGGCCCCTGGGCCCGCGTCTACCGACCCGCCACCCCCACCACCGGCCGCCAGTGCGTCCAGCTCGCGGTCCTCCCCTGGGGCGCCCTCGACCCCCGCGCCTGGGGCGAGGACACCGCCGAGCTCCCCGCCCCGGAACTCGCCGAGCTGCTCACCTCCTACGCCACCCGCGTGCTCACCCCCCGCGGCTCGACGGCGGTTTCCGGCCTGGAGCTCATGACGGCGCTCCGCCCGCCCACCCGCGCCGCCCGGGACGGGTCCACCAACACCTGGGTATCGGCCCCGGTCCCCGGCTCCCTCACCCGCCCCGTGGACCCCGCTCCCCCGGAGGCCCCCGACGAGCACCCGGTCGTCGCGGCCCTCTACCCCCGCAGCCACCAGCGCACCCCGGACCAGGTCCTCGACGAGGAGGCCTACGACTGGATCCGCGACCCGCAGCTCCTCACCGACGCCGAGTGCACCCGCTCCCACGCCGTCGGCATCGACGTGAACATGGCCTTCGCCGCCGCCGCCAACCGCCTCCTCGTCGGCATCGGCCCCGCCGTCCACACCCCGGCCCCCCGCTTCGACCCGAAGCTCCCCGGCTGCTGGCTGGCGGACCTCTCCACCCTGCAACTCGACCCCCGCCTCCCCAGCCCCTTCACCCCGCACGGCCTCCCCCCGACCGGCCCCGCCTGGTACGCCACTCCGACCCTCGCCTACGCCCAGGAGCTCGGCGTCGCCGTCCAGCCCACCGAGGCCTGGCTCCGCCCGGACCACGGCCCGTACCTCGACGCCTGGTACACCCGCCTGCGCGACGCCTACATGGCGACGATGGCGGAACTCGGCGTACACCCGGCCCTCACGGACGCCGAGTTCCTCACCGCGATGACGGAGCACAAACAGCACGACCCCCACCAGACCGCGGTCCTCTCCGCGATCAAGGCCACCGTCAAGGGCGGCATCGGCAAGCTCCGCGAACGCCCACAGGGCGCCGGCTACCGCCCCGGCGAAAGCTGGCCCGCCCTCGAACGCCCCACATGGCGTCCCGACATCCGCGCCGCCGTCATCTCGACGGCCCGCGTCAACATGCACCGCAAGATGCTGAAACTCGCGACGGCCTCCGGCCAGTACCCCATCGCCGTCCTCTCCGACTGCGCGGTCTACCTCTCCGACGGCCCCAGCCCCCTCGACTTCCTCCCCCGCACCCCCGAAGGCAAGCCGCTGCCCGGCGGCTTCCGCCTCGGCGTCAGCCCCGGCATGGTCAAGCACGAGGGCACCCAGCCCCTGCTCTGGGCCGTCCAGATGCTCGACGAACGCCACAACCCCGCCCGCCACATCAAGGGCCACGACGCCGCGGCCGACGGAGAGTAAGAGCCACCCATGTCCGAGATCAGCGACAGCCTCGACCGCGCCGACGAGCAGAACTTCACCCGTCCCATCCCCAAGTCGGCGGGCGCCCAAATCCGGTACCTCGTGAAGCAGCTCAAGTCCACCAAGGCCGTGGCGGAGCTCCTCGCCATCTCCCGGCGCACCGTCGAGCGGTACGTGAAGGACCAGATCAAGCAGCCCAAACCGGCGCTCTCCACCCGCCTCGAGCGCGAGGTACGCCGCCGCTGGCAGCCCCTGGTCCGCAAGCGCGCCCGGGCCAAGGCCGCCAAGCAGACCGGCCTGGTCATCGAAACCCGCGCCCGCTTCGGCTTCAGCGCCGCCCCCGGCACCACCGACGACGGCCGGATGCGCCGCATCACCCAGCACCTCCCCCCGGAGTACGCCTCCCGCCTCTTCACCGCCCAGGAGGCCGGGGCCAACGAGTCCCAGCTGCGCACCATCGCCGCCGAAGGCCTCCAGGAGATCTACTTCAAGGACCACGGCGCCCGCGCCCAAGGCCTCCTCGTCGAGTTCACCGACATCGACTACGTCGAGCTCAACTTCTAGCAGGGCAGGACGAAGCATTGGACGAGCACGCGTACGGGCACGACGAGCTGGCGAAACGTTTCGAGAAGGAGCGCACCCACCTCCGGGCAGTGGCCTACCGCATGCTCGGCTCACTCGCCGAAGCGGAGGACGCCGTCCAGGAGACCTGGCTCCGCCTCGGCCGCTCCGACTCCTCGGAGATCGAGAACCTGGCCGGCTGGCTGACCACCGTCGTCGGCCGGATCTGCCTGGACATGCTCCGCTCCCGCACCTCCCGCCGGGAAGACCCCCTGGAATCCCGGCCCGTCGAACCGGTCCCGGGAGACACCGACGGCGGACTCCGACCGACCGACCCGGAGGACGAGGCCCTGCTCGCCGACTCCGTCGGCGCCGCCATGCTCGTGGTCCTGGACAGACTGGCCCCCGCCGAACGGCTCGCGTTCGTCCTTCACGACCTGTTCGCCGTGCCCTTCGAGGACATCGCCCTGATCACCGAGCGCACCCCCGCCTCGGCCCGCCAGCTCGCCAGCCGCGCCCGCCGCCGCGTCCGGGGAGCCGAGACGGATCCCCGGCCCGACCTCGGCCGCCGGCAGCACATCGTCAGGGCCTTCCTGCGCGCAGCGCGCGCAGGGGACTTCGAGGCCCTCCTGGAAGTCCTCGACCCCGATGTCGTGGCCCGCTCCGACATGGGTATGGCCGGCGCCCTCTCCGCAATCCACGGAGCGGCCCTGGTCGCCCGTCAGGCAGCCACCTTCGCGCAGTTCGCCCGAAGCATGCAGCTCGCGTTCGTAAATACAAACATGGCCGTGATCTCCCTGGTGAACGGCCAAACCCGCGTCATGACATTCACGATCGCGGACACCCGAATCACCGAGATCTCGGTACTCACGTCCCCCACCACGGTCTCCGGCCTCGACATCCTCGTCCCCCAGGACCCCACCCCCTGACCCCGCCCCCAAAACAGGACTTGACGGACCGTCGCCCCAGCCCGAACCCCCCGACGACGCCCCATCAACTCCCCAGGCCCCTCCAGGCCCCTCTGAGCCCCTCAGGAACCACGAAGGGCCCCGGGATACCCCGAGGCCCTCACAAGCCCCTGAGTCGCCCTCAGAAGCCCTTTAAACGCCACACAATCAGCCAACCGCGTGCAGTGCCCTACGCCGCTTCGACTCCGCCGCCTTCTTCGCGTCGGCCTGAGCCGCCCGCTTCTTGCGCTGCTCGGCCAGCTGGTCCTGATACGCCGCCACCGCCCGGTGGTAGCTGGCCACATAGCCCCGGGCGTCCAGCCGCTCGTCCGCGTCCATCTCGTTCACGGCCGCGACCGCGTCCTCGAAGGAGGTGTACCCGGCCAGCATCGGGTTGATCTGGTAGACGCCGTTGCGGATCTTCCTGACCAGCTTCGCGAGCTCCAGGCTCCGCAGCGCGGCGTTCACGCTCGGCCGGCTCAGGTCGAGCATCCCGCCGACCGTCGCCTGGTCGATGAGGATCCGACCGCCCGGCTCGCTCAGCGAACGCAGCTTCAACAGCACGCGGTAGGCCGCGGGCGGAAGGTCGAGGTCGGAGAGAAGCCCGTCGGCGTTGACCGCAGCGAATCGCAAGGTGCTCACTGAGCCGTCCCTTCTCCCGTGCGCTTCGTCCGGCTCACCCGACGCGCAGCGCGCTCTCTTGCCCGTTCGGCCCGCAGTTCCGCGATGGCCTGCCTCATGTGGTCCAGCGAAGGGAAGCGCACCAAGTCGGGCAGGCTCGTATCGCTACGAATCTGCGAAATGGTTCCGTGCTGCTCCACCTTCACGAACTCACCCGTCATCTCAGTACCCGGGATGAACTCCGCCACCCGATAACTGTAGGGCGGGTTGAACTGATACACACCCCGCCTCACCTTGAAGACGATCCCATGAGACATCACGGTGTGCAGAGCTTCGGAGGTCTTCGTCCGGCTGACATCCAGGATGGTAGCCATCTCCTCCTGGGTAAGTGGAATCCGCCCCCCCGCCCGTTGACAGGCGATGAGCAGCAGGATCAGCCTCAGCGGCAGCGCTTCGCGGAAGTACTGGGCGATCACGAGGAAGAACTCGAGGCTGTCCATCGAGAACGCATTCGGCTGATTCTCGGTCCCGTAGAACTCGAGCGGCTTGCGCTCGCCGTCCAGAGTCAGCTTCCGCGTCGGGTACCGCTTGGCCAGGCTGTCCAGATCCTTGACCGGAGCCAGTGGCTGACTCCATGCGGAGATCGCATCGTCCACCGGCAGATCGGGACGCGGGGTCCCAGCCGGATTGCCCCGGCGGCGCTGTGGCTCTGATGACACGAGGCTGCTCTCCACTCCGTTGATCTGCGGAGATCAGTATGTCAACAAGGGTGACACAAGTGTCACGCTCGTTGACGTTCGGCGTGTCTTGTGTCCCCTCACAGGTGACATATCTCAGCCACACCCTCCCAGCCCCCGTCCCCCAACCCCCTCCGACCAACCCCACCCACCCCACCGCCAGTTCGCCGACGTATCTCCAGTAAAACGTCGGCCCCCCCGACGTTTTAGCCCATTTTACGTCAGCTGCACTGACATTTTGCAGCCGTTGTGTCCCCCTAGCAGCGACACAACCACCGAGATATGTCCCTCCTGAGGGGACATATCTTTTCCCCCGCACCCCCTCTGACCTGCGGCGACGCATCTCCGTACCTTCTATAGGCCGGTGGGTGGCGCGCTGCGCGTACTCAAGGCCGTCTCGAAGCCCGCAGACTGCCCGCTCTTCCCCCTTGATCAAATGCCCTGAGACCTGCATCACCCCAGGAGGGAACCCCCTGGATCTGAGCTACAACCCCGCAGAATCTGACTGATTCCCGTCTCTATCCACGCTCAACTTTGAATCACCACCCGTTGAACCCCCTTAACGGCGTTAACGCCGTTAATCCCACCCCTCCCTACGCCCCAGGCTTCAACACCACAGTCACAAAAAGTGACCCTCAGTCAACGTCCCTTCTTACACAGTCGACTCATCTCCTCCAGTAGCCCTAGAGGTAAGCCTCAACCCTCAGCCTCGTCCGCTTGGCCACCCAAAAACATCCAGCCTCGGGCTATCCCCAGCTGCGTCGCTCCAGCCCCAGGCCCACTTCTCAACTGAACCCCTGGTCATCTGTAGAAAAGTGCTCGCAAGTCTGGAACGCAGCGGAAGACTCCAACCATTGCTTCACCTCGAAGCAGCCCTACACATGGGCCCCCTCGGTCCGAAGCGAAGCGCAGGAACTCCGGCCCAAAGGGCCGGCCATGGCTCGGAGCGAAGCGGAGAGCTAGGCCCGAAGGGCCCCCGCCAAGCGCAGCGAGGCCTTTCAGTCTTAAGCGCGCAGCGCTTAAGGCCCCAGAGCGAAGCGGAGGATCACCACCGCAGGCTGCGCCTGCGCAAAGCCCAGGCGCTCACTTCCAGGCGCGCAGCGCCTGGAACCCGAAGCGAAGCGGAGGGTTACCCCCGCAGGGGATGCCTGCGCGAAGCGCAGGCACGCTCTCCCGAGCGCGCAGCGCTCGGGTACCCGGAGCGAAGCGGAGGGTTACCGCCGAAGGCGGTCTCGGGCGCGAAGCGCCCGAGCACCACTCCCGAGCGCGCAGCGCTCGGGTACCCCGAGCGAAGCGGAGGGTTACCCCCGCAGGGGATGCCTGCGCGAAGCGCAGGCACGCTCTCCCGAGCGCGCAGCGCTCGGGTACCCGGAGCGAAGCGGAGGGTTACCGCCGAAGGCGGTCTCGGGCGCGAAGCGCCCGAGCTCCACTCCCAAGCGCGCAGCGCTTGGGTACCCGGAGCGAAGCGGAGGGTTACCGCCGTAGGCGGTCTCGGGCGCGAAGCGCCCGAGCTCCACTCCCAAGCGCGCAGCGC